>JAQBQJ010000524.1 GCA_028287065.1 Labilithrix sp.
GCTGGAATCGAACCAACATGTTGTGCGTGTAGGGTCTGTTCGGGTGGACGAAACGAGGAGCCCACGCCCGGATTCGAACCGGATCACTCCGCTTACGATGCGGGTGCTCGACCATCGAGAAGCATGGGCAGGAGCGCACGCGGATCACGCGTGCGGGGAGAACGCAGCGCGAACGCCGCATGCTCCGAAAGGCTTTCGCCCGGGTGAGCGAGAGCTCCAGCGGAAGGAATCGAACCTCCGAGATGACCGGTTAACAGCCGGCTGCCTGACCATTCGGCTTCGCTGGAAAAATTCGGCTCGCCGCGCGGCGCGGAGCAACGTGCTCCGCGTCCCGCGGTCGAGCCTCTGTGCGCCAAGTTTTCAGAGAGCGAGGGGCAGCGCGCGCGAGCGCGTGCTGCCTTGGTTCCGGGTACAGGAGTCGAACCTGTGTTTCTGGATTCAGAGACCAGCGTCCTGCCAGCTAGACGATCCCGGAGTGCGAGAGAGCGGCGTGCACGAGACACACGTCGCCCGGTAGGTCCGGAGGGAATCGAACCCTCACCACCTCGATTAAGAGTCGAGTGCGCTTGCCTATTACGCTACGGACCCAAGCGGACGCGGCGACGCAGTGATGCGCCGCGCGTCCGTGGGGGATGACACGGACGTCGTGGGACGCGAGGGAGTCGAACCCTCATCCCTCGGGGTAAAAGCCCGGTGCTCGGCCAGATTGAGCTAGCGTCCCGGTGCCGGATGGAAAGAATCGCGTTTGTATCGGACGCGAAAACCTCAGATACCAAGTTTGAGAAACATAATTGAACCTCGCGGACAAAGTCGTACTGTGCGGCGCACGCTCCAGAGGGGAGCGGGGCGCCGATGTCGGTGGCCTTGGACAGAGCTCGGCCCGCCGCGGTGGACGGTGCTGCGGGGAGGGGAGTCCGACCCGAGTCTCGAGCCGCCCCGCGGGCGAAGCCCCACCAAGCAGGCGGGGATGCGACCGGAGGGCGCGCGAGGCGCGCGATCGAGAGCGAGAAACGAGAAAAACCGCCTCGGGGGCTACCCCGGGCGGTCTTCGAATTCGGCTCCCGATGAAGGAGACGGTACGAGGACCGCTAGGGGGATCCCTCCTGCTTGGCATTGGCGGCGCGCGGATCGAGCGCGAGCGCACATGCGAACGAAGGGACGGCGAGCATGCGACCGGCCTCACACGGGAGGCGACCGCCGAAGATGGTCGTGGAGCGACTCGGGCGCGAGCCCGACGAACAGCCCCGATGCGCGCGCGGCGCGCCCTTTGCCCACGAGCCTTGCCCGCCAGCATCCAGACGGAGCGCAGCCAAGCGCGTGAGCGCCAGCCTTTCCGTCGAGATGTTCTGAGGAGCGAGGGTGACGAGGATCACAGGGGGTGTGCCGTCCCCTCTCGGGAAGCGGCCTCCAAATGGTCGTGTTTTGCTGCTGCGGGTAGACGCTCCCGACGGGAGCGGCATTCAACTTGTAGCCCGAGTTCCGTCGACGCGCAAGAATTTAAATCGGTAAAACGATCAAACGAGCGGGTCGCCTTGAACGACATCAAACGTGGATCATTTGTTCCGAAGCGGCCAACGTTTTCTCGCTCGTCGAGGTTCGGCCGCGGCCGTTATGCTCGCGCCCGTGAAGACCTTGGCTGTCATCCTCGTGCTGTTCGCAGCGACGGTGTGCACGAGCTGCAAGAAGACCGGCAGCGATGCCGAGCCGTGCACCCGTCTCGCCGACGAGTTCCGCACGGTGCGCCGAGCCGGAAGCCTCGCGTGCTCGGCAGACGACGACTGCGCCTGCTTCGCGGGCGTCGATCCGGAGGTGCCCTGCGGCGGCGTCATCGACGCGAAGACGGCGCAGAAGCTCGCGACCATCGAGAAGAAGATGAGCGGACCGCCCGCGTGCAGGCTCGATCACCAGTGCGCGGCGCAGATCTGCAACCCCGGGTGCGCGGCCGGAAGGTGCGTCGCGACCAAGCCGTCGTTCCACTGAGCACGCCGGAGTAGGCGCCGGGGACCGCGCCTGTCCCAGGACACCCTCCGAACTGTCCGGGACATACCCTCACTTTCGAATTCGCCGAGAAAACGGCACTTCGGCGGACGGCACGGCGGTCGCAATCCGCCTCTGCATGCTCGCCACCGCCCATAGCGCCGTCCTCGTCGGTCTCGCTGCGCATCCCGTTCGCGTCGAGGTGCAGGCGACCCGCGGCGTCCCCGCCTTCGAGCTGGTCGGTCTTGCCGAGGTCGCGGTGCGCGAGAGCCGCGTCCGTGTGAAGAGCGCGCTCGCGCAGCTCGGTGTCGACATCAGCGAGTGCCGCGTCGTCGTGAATCTGGCGCCGGCGGACGTGAAGAAGCGCGGCAGCGCATTCGATCTCGCGATCGCCGTCGCGACGCTCGTCTCGCTGAAGCTCCTTCCCGAGGACGTCCTCGGCGAGATCCTCTTCTTGGGCGAGCTCTCGCTCGACGGCACGCTTCATCCGCTACGAGGTCTCGTCGCGCATCTCCTCGGCGCGCGAGAGCGCGGCGTCGCTCGCGCCGTCGTACCCGCCGCGAACGAATCCGAGGCTGCGCTGGTCGACGGCATCGAAGTCGGCATCGCGCACACGCTCGCGGATCTCGTCGCGTCGCTCCGTGGCGAGCGCCCGCTCGCGGCGGCAATGTCGAAGCCGGAGCCTTCGGCGCCGCTGGCGATCGACGACCTCGCCGACGTCCGCGGTCAATCCGGCGCCCGTCGAGCGCTCGAGGTCGCGGCGGCAGGCGCGCACAACCTCTTGTTCATGGGACCTCCGGGCGGCGGCAAGACGATGCTCGCCCGCCGTCTCCCCGGAATCCTGCCCGCGCTCGCCCGAGACGAGGCGCTCGAGGTGCTCGCCGTGCAGAGCGTCGCCGGCCTGCTCGGTGCATCGCGACGCATGGGCGTCCGTCCGTTCCGAGCCCCGCATCACACCGCGAGCGACGTCGCGCTGGTCGGAGGAGGGGAGCTGTCGCGGCCGGGCGAGGTCAGCCTCGCGCACAACGGCGTGCTGTTCCTCGACGAGCTCTCGGAGTTCCGGCGCGGCACGCTCGAGGCGTTACGGCAGCCACTCGAGGACGGCTTCGTCACCGTATCGCGCGCGCAGATCACCGCGACGTTCCCATCACGACCGATGCTCGTCGGCGCCACCAATCCGTGCCCGTGCGGGCACCTCGGCGATGCCTCGACACGTTGTCATTGCCTGCCGGACCGCATCCGCGCGTATCGCACGCGCTTGAGCGGGCCACTCGTCGATCGGCTCGACATCCAAGTGGTCCTGCCGCCGGTCGACGTGCTCGCCTTGCGCGGAACGTCCGGCGGCGAACGCAGCGCGGCGGTGCGCGCGCGCGTCGAGCGGGCACGCGCGGTCCAACGAGACCGCCGAACCGCGCGCGAGACGACGGCGGCGGCGAACGCGCATCTCACCGCGAAGGACGCCGAGCGCGTCTGCGCCCTCGACGACGTCGGGACGAAGCTCATCGAGAAGGCTGTCCGTCGCATGGGCCTTTCGGCGCGCGGCTACGGGAAGGTCCTTCGCGTCGCGCGGACGGTCGCGGACCTCGACGGAGCGACGGCGATCCAACCCGCGCACCTCGCCGAGGCGATCGGCCTCCGCGTGCTGGACCGCGGCGACCTCGCGTCCGCAGCCGACGCGGCTTGATTCACTCGCGCGGCGTCTTGCTCGCCGTCACCGCGCGTTTTTCCCATTAGGCGAGTTTCGAAGGAGAGAGCCATGCTCGAGCAGATCGCAGAGAAGATGAAGATCCTGAAGGGCGTCGTTGCCAGCGTCGAGAAGCAGTTCGGCAAGGGCGCCATCATGGCGCTCGGCGACGAGGACGGACTGGAGCCGGTCGCCACGATCTCGACCGGGTCGCTCGCGCTCGACCTCGCGACGGGCGTCGGCGGATATCCGCGCGGGCGCGTCGTCGAGGTCTACGGTCCGGAGTCGAGCGGAAAGACCACGCTCGCCTTGCACGCCATCGCGCAGGCGCAGCGAAACGGCGGCGTGTGCGCGTTCATCGACGCGGAGCACGCGATCGACATCAACTACGCACGCGCCATCGGCGTCGAGATCGACAAGCTGCTCGTCTCGCAGCCGGACACGGGCGAGCAGGCGCTCGACATCGCGGAGATGCTCGTTCGCTGCGGCGCCGTCGACCTCATCGTCGTCGACTCCGTCGCGGCGCTCACTCCTCGCGCCGAGCTCGAAGGCGAGATGGGCGATTCTCACATGGGCCTCCAGGCTCGCCTCATGAGCCAGGCGCTCCGGAAGCTCACGGGCATCGCGCATCGCACGGGCACCACGCTGTACTTCATCAATCAGCTCCGCCAGAAGATCGGGGTCACGTTCGGCAACCCCGAGACGACGACGGGCGGCAACGCGCTGAAGTTCTACGCGTCGATGCGTCTCGACGTGCGCCGGATCGGGCAGGTGAAGATCGGCGACGAGCTCGTCGGCGGCCGCACGCGCGTGAAACTGGCAAAGAACAAGTGCGCGCCGCCCTTCACAGAAGCGGAGTTCGAGATCCGCTACGGGACCGGCGTCGACACCTGCGCGGAGCTCATCGATCTCGGGCTCTCGCGCGGGCTCGTCGAGAAGAGCGGCAATCATCTCTCCTTCGCGGGCACGACGCTCGGCAACGGACGCGAGAAGTCGCGCGATGCGCTCGCGCAGAACCCCGAGCTCCAGAGCACCATGCGTCAGGCGATCTGGGCGTCCGGGCCGGTTCGTCCCGGACGTCGCGAGGCCGCGGCCTGACGGGAGCAGCCCACGGTGAGGCGGCCTTCGCCCGAGCAGGTCTCGGTCGAAGCGCCGCCTCGCCGTCAACGGCTCACGTGGCCGCGAGCATGGTGCGCTCAGACGTCGACGTCGCGCAGCACGCGGCACGGATTGCCCGCGGCCACCTTGCCCGCGGGCACGTCACGCGTCAGCACGCTGCCCGCGCCGATCACGCAGCGATCGCCGACAGTCACGCCGGGACAGATCACGGTGCCGCCGCCGACCCACACGTCCGCGCCGATCGTGACCGGTCGGCCGAGCTCGCGCGTCCTTCGCAGCTCGGCGTTCATCGGATGCGTGGCGGCGTAGATCTGAACCGCTGGACCGAACAGCGTGAAGCTGCCGATGCGGACCTCGCACACGTCGAGCACGACGCATCCGAAGTTGAAGAACACCTTCTCGCCGAGATGGATGTTCGTCCCGTAGTCGCAGTGGAAGGGCGGCTGCATCCACACCGAGTCGCCGCCGGTCCCGAGGAGCGCGACGAGGATGCGACGGCGCTCGCGTTCGTCGGCCTCTCGCGTGGCCGCGAGGTCCTGGCAGAGATCGCGCGCACGTACCCGCAGGCGTACGAGCTCCGGATCGAGGGGATCGTAGAGCTCGCCCGCGAGCATCTTCTCGCGTTCGGTGCGTCCCATTCAGCCCAGCGGTTTACCACCGGTCACGCCGAGGACCTCGCCGTTCACGTAGCGCGACTCGTCGCTGGCGAGGAACACGTACGCCGGCGCGAGCTCGGCGGGCTGCGCCGGGCGCTTCATCGGCGACTGCTTGCCGAACGAGTCGATCTTCTCCTTGTCGAAGGACTGCACGATGAGCGGCGTCCACACCGGGCCCGGCGCGACGCTGTTGGCGCGGATGCCGCGCTCGATGACCTCCTCGGCGAGTCCCTTCGTGAACGTCACGATGGCGCCCTTCGTCGCCGCGTAATCGAGGATGGCCGCGGTCGGTTGGTACGCCTGGATCGACGAGGTGTTGATGATCGCGCCGCCTTCCTTCATGTGCGGCAGCGCGCGCCGCACGATGTGGAACATCGCGAGGATGTTCACGCGGAACGTCCGCTCGACGCGCTCGTCGTCGATGTCCTCGAACTTGTCGGCGACCTTTCCCTGGTACGCGGCGTTGTTGACGAGGATGTCGATGCGGCCGAACGCCTTCACCGTCTCGTCGACGACGCGCGAGCACTCGTTCCTGTCCGCGAGGTCGGCCGCGATGAGCACGGCCTTCCGTCCCGCTTGCTCGACGAGGCGCTTCGTCTCCTTCGCATCGTCGTGCTCGTTCAAGTACGCGATGGCGACGTCCGCGCCCTCGCGCGCGTACGCGAGCGCGACGGCTCGACCGATGCCGCTGTCCGCACCCGTCACGAGCGCCACACGATCGGTCAGCCTGCCATACCCTTTGTACGACTCCTCGCCGTGGTCGGGCTTCGTGCGCATCTTCGTCTCGTGCGCGGGAGCTCCTTGTTCTCGCTCGTCGAACGGGGGCTTCTTGCCCTTGGCCTTCGGATCGCGCTCGCTGGTGGGCTGGCTCATGGCCCCCTCGCGGTAACAAGAAGAGTGCCGATGGATCACCGGTGACCCGGAGCGCCGGCGATGGACCGTGATCGACCCGCACGAGACGCCTGAGAACACGGGGTTTCGGAGCACGAGCGCGGCGGCATACTACATGTATGTGGGTTTGCGACACGGCGAGGCTCGCCGTCTCGGAGACCGACCTCGTGCGATCGATCCTTCGCTACATCCTTCCGTTCGCTCTCGCGGCCGTCGCGAGCACCACCGCATGCGGCTCGAGCTCGGCGGACGACGCAGCGCCCGGCGGCGAGGCCGTCGAAGGTGACGTGCAGGAGTTCGGCACCGGACCGAAGCTCGCCTTCGACGAGTACACGGTGCTGTTCACGAACCCGGTGTGCCGTCAGTACGACTACCCCGCGAACCAGGAAGTCCTCTCGAACGCCGGCGAGCGGCTCACGCACAAGCCGCAGAACGCCTATTGCGGGCAGAACGACGGCGCCGCATCTGCGGATCGCGATACGTCGCCTCAGAAGAAGCTCATCGATTGGATCCGCGATCCGGCGACGACGGAGATCTTCTTCGCGTACCTGTCCTTCTCGAACAAGGTGGTCGGCGCGGAGATCTGCAAGGCCGTCCAGGAGCGGAACGTCAAGGTCACGTTCGTGCTCGACCGCGAGACCGAGCTCGGTGCGGCGAACGCGCTGCTCGCCTGTCAGCCCGGCAACGGCGATCCGAACCTGAAGCCGCGCATGGAGCTGCGCGGGCACGACGCGAGCATCGGCTACGCGCACAACAAGGTCTTCTTGATCAACCCGCGGTCCGAGAATCCGCGGATCGTGTTCTCGAGCGGCAATCTCTCGTCCGGCGTCGTTCTCCACCACGAGAACTGGCACTTCCTGCGCGTCCCGGCCCGCACGCACTTCGCGAAGGCGCACGTTTGCCTCATCGACGGAATGCTCGATCATTACCGAACCAAGCAGGAGTACTCGACGTTCATCAAGTCGTGCCGCGACGGCGCAGGCATCGGCGAGGAGTCGGACCTCAAGACGTTCTTCGTTCCCGGCGACGGCAGCCGCGCCGGGCAGCACGTGCAGAACGGCGTGCGCAGCGCGACGTCACTCGGCATCGCGGCGCATCGGTTCTCCTATTCGCTCCTGCGCCGCGAGCTCGACGCGCGCTTCCAGGGCGGCTCACCTCCCGAGGTGAAGCTCGTCGTCGACGACGACGTGTGGTGGGCGGGACACGGCGCCGAGCCGGGATCGGTGCCGAACACCACCGACGAGTACGGCTTCGTCCAGACGCTCCAGGCGGACGGCTTGCAGGTTCGCTACATGGAGACGAACAACAACGCCCACTACCTGCATCACAACAAGTTCATCGTGTTCTCGACGCCGCAGGGCGACTCGGTGCTGGCCGGCGCGGGCAACCTCACGGGCACGGCGTTCACCGACAACTTCGAGAACTTCTACTGGATCTCGATCCCCGAAATCGTGAAGGCGATGAAGGACCAACACGAGCATCTCTGGTCGCTCGCGACCCCGTCCGAAAACCTTCCGAAGACGAACATCCAACCCCCGACGAACTGACGTGTCCCTTCACCCAGATCTCTGCCGACGGTAGCGCCGGAGCTCCCCCTCCTCCTCCTCCCCCCTCCGCTGCTGTCGTTGGCCGTGTCCCCTCCTTCGGGTTGATCCTGAAGGGGGGGCTTTTTTTTGAGACGAGAGAACAGGTGATGGAAATGGAAATGGAAATGGAAATGCGAGACGCCTCTCGTCCGGCATTTCCATTTCCATTTCCATTTCCATCACCTGTTTCTTCTCTCGCTCTCTACCGCCCCGCAGGCGCGCTCCTCACCGCCGTCCCCCCGCCCGCCCCATCCCCCGCCTCCCACCGCGCCTTCAAATACGGGTACATCGTCTCCCCCATCCCCGTGATCTGCTTGATGTGGTCCCCCGCCGTCACGCCCTCGTAGCCCTTCACGTGGAACGAGCCGCGGTCGACGGCATACGTCTCGTGCATCTCCTTCGGGCCGATCGCCTTCGACGGCGTCTTCGTGCTCGACGTCATTTCCAGCAGCTTTGCCGCGGTCTCGGTCGTGCTCGCGTAGTCGACCGTCGGGATCGAGCTGTGCGTGATCGCGAAGAGCTTCTCGTCCCTCGACGCAGCCTGCGCGAGGTTCGCGAAGCGCTCGAGCGACGCCGTGTTCACCGTTCGCTTCTTGATGTTCGTCAGTGACGTGAAGAAACCGTCCGCGACGAGCACGGCGTCGACCTTCTCGACGTTCGCCGGGTCACTCAGGATCTTCGCGACCGACACGAAGCCCGCGCTCCACGCCGACAGCGCGATGCGCTTCATCTTCGCGCCCGGCACGCGCCCGCTCTTCTCGATCTCGGCCTGCGCCTCGTCGACGAGCTTCCCGAACGACTGCGGATCCCGGAACGCGTTCCCGTACAGGTCCGTGCTCACGCCCAGATTCACGCTCACGACGGCGGCATTCAGCTGCGAGCGATCGAGGTTGCCCTCCTGCAATTTTCCGAGCCCGTGGAAATGCAGAACGAGGTCGTAGCCGCCGTGATGCGCCGAGAACCACGTCGGGAGGTACAGCTCCCCGTTGTGGAACGTGAGCCTCGTCCGGTACGGAGCGGCCGCTTCGATCCGCTTCGGCGTCTCCACCACGGGCTCGCGCGGAGCACGGTCACTCGCGTCCACGACGCGAACCGGCGGCGGACGATCCGTGCATGCCGCGACCGCCGAGAGGCCTGCAACGAGTACAGCCCTACGGCAGCCTTGCAGGCTCACGAGACGCCGTAAAAAACGCGCTTTCATATGCCCACCACCTCGCTGAGCCGGTTGGGCAGCAGGGTGAGGAACCGGTGCCTCACCCATCGCGCAGGCCGGTGACCTTCCAAAAGCCCCACTGGATCGAAATTCTGCCGGAACCTGCCACTAGATCAAGTTCACGGCGTCCGCGGCATCCGGGCATCACCTTTGCCTTGTAGGAGGTGTCGGCTCGCGTTGGGCTCAAGCGCGGTCTCGGCAGCTCCCTCTCCAATTCTTCCCTACCCACGGGTACTCACCTTCAGCATCGCCCAGCCGAGTCCCCGAACCGAGAGACCGCATGCCCCAACCGAAGAGTCCTCCGCCGCGCGCACCGCTTCCTCCGCAACGACCCTCGTCGCCGGTGCCCCCCATGGCACCGCAGGTCGGTGGACCCGCGTCCGCGCCTTCGCGCCAGGTCTCCGGGATCGCGCCACGCTCGCTGCACGCTCCGCTTCCGCCCGCCGTTCCGCCGCCGCCCCCGCTGCCGAGCGGGATCCCGGGCAGCGTGAGCCACGGCCAGGGGTACTCGAGCCCGCCGCCCGGCAGCACGCCCAACCCCAGCATGTACGGCTCTGCGCCTCCGGCTTATCCCGACCCGGGCGGCGTGCGCGCGCCCACGCCGCCCGAGACCGAAGCCATCCTTCCCGACTCGCGTCCGCGCCCGCCCGCACAGACCATCCACACGGTCCGGCAGCTCATCGAGACCGTCTCGATCCCGCGCCTCACGTTGCAGGTCGAGCGCGAAGGCGGCATCGGCACCCAGCGCGCGGTCGTCCACGACGGTGACGTCTGCAAGATCGGCTCGCACGCGTCGAACGACGTCGTCCTCCGCGACCCCATGGTCTCGCGCTTCCACTGCCGCCTCGTTCGCGAGGACGGCACCTGGACGCTGCGCGACTCCGGCTCGATGAACGGCACGACGCTCAACGGCGTTCGTCTCCGCGACGGCGACGTCGGCACCGAGGGCGTGCTCTCGATCGGCGACTCGATCGTCCGCGTCCGCTCCGGCGCGCCCGCGAAGGAAGACTTCGTCCCGATGCTGCCGTCGTTCGGCGCGCTCGTCGGAACGAGCCTGCCGATGCGCAGGATGTTCGCGCTGCTCGACAAGATCGCGCAGAGCGACATCAACGTGCTCATCGAAGGCGAGAGCGGCACCGGCAAGGAGCTCGTCGCCACCGAGATCATGCAGCGCAGCTCGCGCGCAGAAAAGCCGTTCGTCGTCGTCGATTGCGGCGCGATCAGCCCGAACCTCGTCGAGAGCGAGCTGTTCGGCCACATCCGCGGCGCATTCACCGGCGCCGATCGCGATCGCACCGGCGCCTTCGAAGCCGCCGACGGCGGCACCGTGTTCCTCGACGAGATCGGCGAGCTCCCCCTCGAGCTCCAGCCGAAGCTCCTTCGCGCGCTCGAAGCACGCGAGATCCGGCGTGTAGGCGAGACCAAGCCGCGCCGCGTGAACGTCCGCGTCATCTCCGCGACGAACCGCGACCTCGAGCGCGAGGTCAACAAGGGCCGCTTCCGCGAGGACCTCTACTTCCGACTCGCGGTGATCAGTACGCGGGTCCCGCCGCTCCGCGAGCGCCTCGACGATCTCCTCATCCTCGTCCGCACGTTCCTCGCGCAGCTCGGCGTCGTCGAGGAAGAGCGCCTCTTCCCCGCCAGCGTGCTCGGCGAGATGGCGAAGCACGATTGGCCCGGCAACGTGCGCGAGCTCCGCAACTACGTGGAGCGCAGCGTCGTGCTCCAGTCCGCCAACCTCACGCTCCGCCGCGGCGCGGGCGGCGTCACGTCCACGCAGGGGCCCGCCAACGGCATCGACCTGTCCGTGCCGTTCCGCCTCGCGAAGGACGCCGTCATCGACTCGTTCGAGCGCTCGTACCTCTCGCAGCTCCTCGAGGCTGCCGGCGGCAACATGAGCAAGGCCGCCCGCATGGCCGGCATGGACCGCATGTACCTCCACCGCCTCGTGCAGAAGCACGGGCTCCGCGGCGGCAAGGCCGATCAGATCAAGCCGTCACCGTTTGGCAGCGGGCCGCCGGGCGGCGGCAATCGAAACGATTAGCGCGAGGTCGTCCTTGCCCAGCTCGCCGGTCACGACGAGCGCGACGAGATAGGCGATCACCGCGCCGATCGCGACGATCGGCGTGAGCAGCTTCGAGAACATCGGTGTCATGCCTCCGAGCGCGAATGCGCCCGCGACGCAGATGCCCACGCGCACGGCGGTCTTCCATGGGACGAAGGCACCCGCGATCTTCCGCACGCTCACCACCGCGACGATCAGCGCGCCCACGAGCGCCGTCGTCGTTGCCGTCGCGGTCGCCAGGAGCTGCGCCTCGCCGAACGGCGCGAGCGGGATGACGACCGCGCACGTGCCTGCGAGCAGCGCGAGCGCGACGGCGGTGATCGCCAGCGCGCTGCGCTCGCGGCCGAGGCTCACGAGCACGGTCGTGGCGAGGCCTAGCATCGCGAACGCCGCCTGGCCGAGCGCGAGCGTTCGGAGCGTAGCGATGCCTCGTACCGCGACGGCCGGTCCGTACGCGAACTTGATCAGCGAGCCGGGCATCACGAGCACCACCACGACCAGCATGCCGCAGACGATCGCTCCGATGCGGCAGCCGCGGCGAACGAGCTCGGCGACGCGCGCTCCGCCGTCCTCGGCCTTCGCGCGCGCGAGCATCGGGAAGAGCACCTGCGTGACGCTGAAGAGCATCTGGTAGGGGAGGAACGCGAAGAGCTGACACGCGCGATAGACCGCGACCCATTCGTTCGCGGCCTGCGCGGACGTGAGCGTGTCGGTCGTGGCCGGCGCCGAGAGCGAGAGATAGCGGCCGAGCAAGATGATGTCGGCCTGCATGAGACCGTTCGTGAACACCTGCGCGATCATGACCGGCAGGATGAGCGCGAGGTACGCGCGCGCGTTCGGCACGCCCGCGGGGCGCGAGCCGAGCGTCCTCGTGCCCGTCCCCGTCCACTGCAGCGCGAGGAGGAACACCCCGAGCGACGCGAGCACGGCTCCGACCGTCGCGCCGAGCACGCCCGGCGACGTCGAGAGCGCCGCGGCGATGCCACCGCCACGCGTCGCGAAGAGCCACCCGATGCCGAGCAGAGCTGTCGTCCGCAGCGTCGCCGCGACGACGTCGAGCGAAGCCTGTCGCGTGAACATGCCGCGGCCGTTGAGGTAGCCGACGAGCGGCGCATACACGCCGTAGATCACGAGCACGCCCGTCATGACGAACAACGGCGCGAGGACGTCCGGCGCGTGCTCGAAGAACGCGACGAGCGGCGCTGCGACCCCGAGCACGAGCCCGGCGAGGAGCGCCATGATGCCGTGAACGCGGAGCGTCGCTCGCAGCGCCTCGCGCTCTGCCGTGCCTGCCGCCGCGACGGTTCGGCTCACGCCCTGCGTCGAGCTGGCGACGATGACGTTGTTGAAGACGTTCGACACGGCGAGCACGCGAGACAGCGCGCCGTAGTCGGCGAGCCCGATCGCACGAGGCAAGAGCGCCTGCTGCAGCAGGCCCGTGGCGATGAAGAACACCTTCGCGCCGAGCACGGCGAGGCCTCCGCGCCCGGCTTTTCGGGCGTGATCGGGGGCTTCGTCGCCCTTCGGCGTGGGCTCGGGTCGATACGGCTCTGCCATGGCGCTAGTTCGCGGGACGGAGCGCCACCGGGCGCTGGGGCAGGTCGATCGCGCGCGCCGGAATCTCGTGCAGGATGCACGTACCCGGATCGCGATCGAAGACGTGAACGCGGAAGCCGGAGCCTTCGCTGCGACGGTCCCCGACGAACAACGAAGTCCCGCGCCATGCGAGGCCCTGGAGATCGTAGCCGGGCGTCGGACCGAGGACGGCCGCCTGCGCGGTGCTCAGCACCTTCCCCGTCGTAGGATCGAAGGTGACGAGCGACGTGGGATTCACGTCCTGCTTCGGTCCCGCGACGATCGCTGCGCCACACCCGTCGGTGACGGCGACCTCGGAGACGCT
Source organism: Labilithrix sp. (assembly GCA_028287065.1). Lineage (GTDB taxonomy): Bacteria > Myxococcota_A > Polyangia > Polyangiales > Polyangiaceae > Labilithrix. The sequence goes on from JAQBQJ010000524.1 coordinate 13,092, forward strand.
TCCTCCGAGATCGCGCTCCGCGACGAGCAGACGCGTGGTCGACGTCGCGCTCTCGAAGCGCTCGATGCCCGCGAGGGCGTCGGCGTCGGAGTCGAAGTTGCCGGGCTCCGCGAGGAAGAACGCGCCTCCGCTCTCGGCCATCGTGTTGAACGGGTTGCGCCCCGCGAGCTCGATCTCGGCCTCGACCACGCGCGTCGCGACGTCGATGCGGAGCATGCGAGAAGGCCGCTTCGAACGCAGGCGGTCGTCGTCGTCGAGGCGCTGGAGCGCGACGAACGCCTTCGCGACGCCGGCGACGGGGACGATCCGGATCGCCTCGGCCTGCGGGTTCCTGTCTTGGTCGTCGTAGCCCGAGAGATCGATCGGAGGGCCGTCGGGCTTGCCGCCCTTCATCACGACGATGTGCGGCACGCTGTAGAGCGCGACGAAGAGCGAGCCGTCCGGCGCGACGGCGAGGTCGTGCGGATTGCTTCCTCCTTGCTCGTGCACGCTGTACCGCGCGATCGGCGTCCCACACCTGGGGTCGAGCTCGAACACGAGGTCGTCGAAGCGATTCAGGAGGAACGTTCGTCCGTTCGACGACGCGAGCTGCGGATCTCGTCCGAGGTCGGCGCCGGTGGTCAGCTCGCCGAGCTCGCAGCCGGGCGCGCCGCACACGACGCTCGACGAGTAGTCGCTCGCCGCGACGATCAGCTCGACGCCGTCACAGCTCGGCGCCGAGGCGGGCGCCGGGTCCGCGCTCCCGCACGCCCATGCCGCGCCGGCTGTGGCGACAAGCACGACAGAAGAGCCGAAACGGCGGAGGTGCGTCATCACGCACGAGGTGAACCCGCACTGCGCCGCGCCGTCAATCGAAACGACGCGCTCGGCGATGCTGAGCTCACTGCAGGTGCTTGGGATCCGCGATCTGACCGCCGGGGGTGAGCCCCGCTTTGTTCCATCTCTGCTCGTCCGTGAGGCCGGGCTCGAGGGGAGGCGGTGTCGTGTCGCGCACGACCATCTGGCTGTGCATCGTGCCGTCGCCGCCGCGGAAGGCGTGGATGTCGAGGCTCAGTCGCTTCTCGGGATCGCCGACCGGCGTGACGTTGTAGAGGAGCGTGGAGCTCGTACCCGGCGTGATCTTGCCGTCCTTGACGCGCACGCTCACGAAGTTCACGAGCTCCTCGGCCGTGAGCATGCTGAGGACGTGCACGCTCTTCTCGAAGCGAGCCTCGACCTTCGAGAGGCGAGGGAGGGGGAGCCCGAAGGCCTTCTCCTTGCCCTCGACCGCCTCCATCGGCGCGAGGTGATCGGGCGGCTTGTTCTCGACCGGTGGCTTGTCGTCGCCGCGCTTGCACGAGCTGCAACCCGCCGCGCCGAGGCCGACGACGAGAGAGACCGTGAGCGCGGCGAGGAGCGTGCGAGGCATCGCACACGTCATAGCCTGTCGAAGGTCACCTAGTCGACGACGAGCGCCCATGCGTCGACCGTAGCAGTGGTGCGCGGCAGCGGACGAGCGAGCGACGCTCGTGCGGCGGTCGGCGTGCCCGTTCCCGGAGAGCCTCCCGGACGTGCGTTGGTCGCGCCAAAGGCGATGTTGTACGTGGTCGAGGTCAGGCTCGTGATCGAGGGATCGCCCGCCGCGCTGTCGAACTGCGAGCACGACTGCGTCGCCTGGATGGTGACGCCGGGGATGATCGCGCCCTTCAGCGTCGGATCGCTCGGCGTCTCGTTCGCTTGGAGCGCCGCCTTGCACGCTCCGGAGACCGCATCGACCTGGCCGAGCGGACACCATCGCGGAGCTCCGCCGGACGAGATGCCCGCGGGGTCGGCGTTGAAGAAGTCCATGCCCCACAGCGTGGGCGTGCCGCCCGCGTCGCACGCGGGCGCGGTGGGGAAGGCCGGCTTGTACGTCGCGAAGTAGAGCGTGCGGTCGAAGACCGTCATCGGTCCCGTCACGCGCTCCGCGGCGCCGAGCGCGCGATACCACTTCACCTTCGCCTTCGACGGAACGTCGAGCGCGGTCGGGCGACCTTCCTGGATCGAGTAGACGAAGTTGCGCTCGGTGTTGTTGACGACGAGGTTTTCCTGATCGCCCGTCGCGACGTTGATGACGACGCCGCCGCTGGGATCGAGCGAGAGGACCGGAGGAACGCGGACCGGCTGGCTCTCCTGCGCGCCCGGCACCGGCGACAGGTTCACGTTGACGAGGTCCTGGAAGAGCGCCGCCTTCCAGAGCGCCGGGTTCGAGAGGCTGACGTCGATGCGCCAGATCGCGCCGTCGGCATCGCCGATGAAGATCTTCTGTCCGGTCGCACCGACGATGTTGGGGTAGACGACCGGCGTGCCGATCATCGGCGAGTCGAACGGCGCCGGCGTGGTCTTGCCCGCGAGACGGAGCGGCGCGTCCTGCGGGATCGAGCCCGTCATGCGGCCGAAGTGGCGGAGCACTTCGCCCGTGTCGAGACGCACGATCGTGACGCCGCGGCCGGGAACGGGATCCGCGACGCAGTCCGCCGCCCACTGGCGCGCATAGGTGCGGCGGCCGTACCCCGGATCGCTGAAGTCGTAATCGACCGGGTTGTAGCCGCCGCTGTCGAGGGCGCGCTTGCACTGACCGCCCTTGATCGGCGGACCGTCGATGCCGCCGGGAAGGATCGCGACGCCGATCTGACGAGCGCCTCCGCCGTCACCGGGGTCGACCTGGAGGGTCGTGATCGCCGGCGTGCCGCCCTCGCGGCCGAAGAGCGAGACGAGCTTCGTGCCGTCGCGCGCGATGCGCGACAACTTCGCCTTGTCGCCCGAGATCCACTCGATATCGGTGAGCTGCCAGAGGAAGTGCGGGCCGACCGTCTTGACCGAAGCGGTGTACTTGCCGGCGCCGGTGCACGAGAGCGTGTTGGCGGCGAAACCACCGCAGTCCGGATCGGTGACGTTGAGCGCGTAGTAGCCGGCACCGCCCTGGCCCATGCCGGCGACGAGCGTCGTGTGGAACTCGGCCTTGCGGTCGATCGGCGGCGGGACGGTCGGGACGTCCGTGGGCTTGCGATCCCAGACGGTGTCCTTCACGACGGGCGTACCGTCGAGCAGGATCTGCTGGCCGGTCGGGTAGTTCGTCGCGATCTTCGGGAGCACTGCCGGCGGGACGAACGCCCACATCTCGTAGTTGCCCGTATCGAACGAGTTGTTCGCGAGTGCCTTGAACGCGTGGAGGACGCCGTCCGCGCTCGCGACGTACAGCGTCGGCCGGCGGCTCGCGTGCGCGGCCGCGAACGCCTGGTAGAAGTCGTCGCGGAGGAACTGGTTCGGCGCGCCGACGATGACCGGCGACGAGTGATAGATCGCGCCGAGCGCCGAGCAGTTCGGGACGCAGACCTCGCCGGCGACGCCGCCGCTCGCCGCGGAGCAGGCGTTCGGGTCGTCGAGGTTACAGCCCTTGTTGCTGATCGAGCAGAAGCCGACCGCGAGGTTTCCGGGGCGCGAGCAGCGCGCGTTGAAGTCCCACGTGCCGTTCGGCGTCATGAGGCCAGAGGTCGCGGTCGCGAAGCCCCACATGATGTCCCTGCACTGCGCCTGCGTGAGCGCGGGGATCTCGATGGTCGCGCGACTGTTGTCGCTCGGGACGCCCCTCGAACGCTTGCACGTCGGCGACGTGAGCGTCGACGGGTTGTTCGGGAGGATGTCCATCGCCTCGGCCCAGTTGGACGCGCTCTTCAGGCCGTCCTGGAAAGCCGCGACCTCCGTCCCCGTGAAGGTGGGGATGCCGTCCGGCGTGCCGGCCACGTTCGGCCGGATCGTCCGCGCCGAGTCGACGACGTTGCCCGGGCCCGGGGCAGCCGACGTCGTCTGCGCCGTGACCGAGATGAAGAGGCGGTTGTTGGCGATCGTCTGCGCCGCGAGGTTCGCCGAGTACGAGTCGCCCTGCGCGACCGACTGCGGGAGCTGCGGCGTGGGAACGGAGCCGACGCACACCGAGCGCGTCCGATCGATCTCGCCGGACCACACCTTGCGCGCGTTCGGGATGAACGAGGCGACGAAGCTCGCGGTGTTGTTGATGCCGGCGAGCGTGACCGCCGGCGCATAGCCAGGGAGCGTGCGCGTGGTCGCCGCCTTCGAGACACCGCCGAGGATGCGTCCGAACGAGAGCACGAGGTCCGCCTGCGTCTCCGCGAAGAACGGACCGACGCGATCGGGCGCGGGATTGCCGTTGAACGCGATCTCGTCGAGCTTGCAGCACGCCTCGGCGGTGGAGCCGACCTGCGGCTTGGTCGCGGGCGCCGTGCACGTCGCGAGCATCGTCGTGGGGTTGCCGCCGCCGCCGAACGGAGCGGGGCCGTTGTACCAAGACTTGCAGTCCTTATACAGCGGCGCCGTCGGGAACCCGTCGTTGGTGTAGTTGCCGTCGCCGGCGCCGTTGACGGAGAAGCCGATGACGAACGTGCGGACGGGAATGCCGCCGTTGACGCCGCGCGCGAGCTCGTCGGCGATGACGGCCGCCTTGTTGAACGGGCACGCGCCGCCGGCGCCCTCGCAGCTCGGACGCAGGTCGAGGTTGGGAGCGCCGTCGGTGAGGAGGATGATGTACTCGTCGCGGCAGCCGTTCTTCACGTACTGGTCGGTCTGGTTCGGGCCGGCCGTGTTGAACAGGATGTAGTCGCGCGCGTCCTCGAGCATGCCGTCGATCGGCGTTGCGCCGTACGGACGCGTGCCGAGCAGGACCTTCTGGATCTGATCGTTCGTGGTCTCGATGTCGTAGAGATCGCTGTTCCACGGCGCGAAGGGGACCATGCGGCCTTCCCACGGCGGCGCAGCCAGGTGACGCGCGCCGACCTCGAAGGCGGTCGACGGCGGCGCGCATCCGGCGGGCAGACCGAAGCCGAGCGTCGAGGGAGTGCTCGACTGCTTGACGGTGCTCGTCTCGGCGTACGACCACTGCCCGAGGAACGGGTTGCTCGTATCGACGGTGCTCGTGGCGCTCGGGAACGCAGGCGCTGCGGCGACGACGCCGGTGCCCTGGTTCGTGTCGTTGTCGAACGTCATCAGGCCGAAGCGGATGTAGTCGCGCGCGGCGTCGAGCTGACCGTCGTTGGCCTGCTCGAAGACGCACTCGTTCGTGCCCGCGGTGAGCGAGAAGCCGGATTTGTACTGGTTGAACAGGTACGAGTCGTAGACCTGCGTGAACGCGTCGGGCGGGAAGTCCGCCGCGTACTTGCCGAGACCCGCCGGCTTGCCGCCGGAGCCGAGCTTCGCCGGGCCCACGCCGTTTCCGTCGGCCGCGCCCGGAAGATACGAAGGAGCGAACGTGCACGCGGTCGCCGCCGTCGCGCCGCTCAGCGGCCGATGGTACGGAAGGTAGTAGTCGCCGTCGTAGACGGGCTTCGCGTTGATCTGGAACTCGTTCTTGAACTCGGGCTTCGAGCGATCGAGCGCACGGCAGCTGTAGTACGGCTGCATGTTGCCGGTCAGCGCCTGCAGGAGCATGCCCCAGCGATTCGGATTCGACCCGACGCCCGGGTCGCACTGATTGAGCGTCGCCGGAGCGAGGAGCGTTCCGCCACCCGGCTTGCGGTTCGTGGCCGGGAGCGAGTTGTCGGGCATGCGCTCCATCGAGCCCGACGTGTCGACGAGGAGCATGACGTTCGGCAGCGGACGCGCGGTCGTGCCGGCGATCTGCGCGTTCGCGTGCGTCGACATGCAGAGCAGCCCGAACGGCGCCGCTCCGAGCAACGCACGGAGCACGACTCGAGACATACCGATCCGCGATTTCTTGGCTACCTTCGGCATGGCTTCCTCCTCAGTAGCTTGCGGCCGAGCCCGTGATGGGCCCGACGGTCATCTTCCCGCGCCCGACGACGACCGAGGTGGTCGGGCTGTTCGGGTTCGCGAGCGAGCGCACCTCGACGAACACGGTCGCGGTGACCTGCGTGAACCGCTGCGAAGCGGGGTCGTAACCGCTGCCCGCGGGCGGCGGGATGTCGACCGGGTTCGAGATCTCGACTTGCACGGTCGGCTTCGCGTCGACGGCGCCGAAGCTGTCGGGCGCCCAACCGAGGGCCGCCCACGTGTTGAGCTTGTTGCCGGACGTGTCGATCGCGGACTCGCCGACGATCTTCATCTCGTCCTCGCTCAGGCGAAGGCACGCGGCCTTCGCGGGCACCGGAACGGAGCCGGTGTACGGCGCGATGTTCGCGGGAACGTCGCCTGCGCCGGCGGCGGTCTTGCAGTTCGTCGTGCGCTTGGCGCCCGACATCGCCTCGACGAGCGCCTTCGCGCTCGCGGGATTGAACGTCTCGGCCGTCATCATGAGCGTGTGCTCGCCGGCCTTCTGCGCCTGCAGCGCCTCGCGCATGTGCCCCGCAGAGGTGACCTCGGCCTGCGTTGCCGTGAGGCCGTACACGCCCATGGCCGCGAGCAACCCGAGCGTGACGACGACGATGAACATGACGGCGCCGTCGCTATGACGGCGCGCGCGTGCGCGACGTAGCGACGAGCGCGTCCTGCGGGAGTGCGAGACGGTTTCCATCAGTAGGTCATCCCCGCCTGGTTGATGAGCGCGACCTCGGACATGATCGTACGGACACGCGCGAACTTCTTGCACGGCGACGTGTTCTCCACGCAATACCGAGAGATGTACTGGGGCGGCGTGGGGAGGACCGTGGGGAGCGGATCCTGGCGGTCCGCGATGGCCGCTCGCGTCGCGATGCGGAAGCGGACCGAGCGAACGCGCTGAGGGCCCGGGCCGCCGGGAAGGGTGCCCGACGCATCCTTCGTCCACGTCTGGACCGTCGCGCTGTTCGTATCCATGTCGAAGATGCGGTGGTTCGCGGGAGGCGGGACCGAGGCGGCATCGTCGACGGAGATGCCGAACTTGAGATCGACCGCGTACTCCGCAACGACCTGCGGGCCGCCGAGCGGCGTGACGACCGCGCCGTCCGCATCGCGGATCTCGCGATAGAGATCGAACTTGTTGCCGGCGGCGTCGACGTTCGGATCTGCCGCCAGCGGCGTGCTGGTCTGGCCGATGTACCAGCGCACGGTGTGGATCGGATTGATCGTGACCTCCTCCTGCTCGGAGGCGCCGCACGTGCTCTGGTCCTCGGTCGGCTTGAGGACGGGCGACTTGCCGTCGGAGGCGCTCTTGAACGTGAACGTCGCTCCCGCCGTATCGGCGGCGATCGCGCTGATCACCACGAAGTGCGAGCAACCACGCGGGTCGACGACGCGCGCGAGGAACGGCGGGAGCGCGCCGGAGGGCGAGCCCGGCGCGAAGATGTTGCGAACCGACGCGAGCGGGCTGGCCCCGGCGACGAGGCGAGCGACGGCGGGATCGTCGACGACCTGCACGCGGACGCTGTCGTTGCCGTTGCCGACCATGCGGCCGCGGTACGAGTCGTTCGTCGTGTAGTTGCCGGTCATCTGGATGCTGTCGGGGGTGAGGAGGTTCACCGCCGACAGTCCGAGCGGACCATCCGCGCCGAGCGCGAGCGAGCCGCCGGAGGTGATCTTGATGCCCTGGAGGTTCGCGGTCGTCGTGCCGTAGCGCGACGGCTGGCCCGGAGGCGGCGAATGCGAGATCTTCTGACCGAACGGGACCGAGACGCTGTCGTTGCGTGCGAGCTGGATGTTGCCCGTCGACATGAACGACACGCGCGTCAGGTCCTGGCGCAGACGCTCGGCGGCGGCGCGCACGGCGGACTCCGTGGTCGAGAGGCGCGCCTGCTCGTAGAACGTGGTCGTCGCCGTCTTGGCGAGGCCGACGACGGCGATCGTGACGATCAGGCCGGCGACGAGCGAGACCATGAGCTCGACGAGCGTGAACGCGCGACGCTGCGCGAGACGACGGGCGAGAGACCTCCTCATCGGAGCGCCGCCTCTCGGATGGCCGTCGTCGCGTAGACCATGTGGAACGGGGACGCCGCGGGGATGACCTCCGGCGGAGGGATGGTGCAGTCGCCGATGGGGTTCATCTCGAGGCGGTTCCAGTAGACACGCACCTCGGCTCGCATGAGCCCGGTGAGCTTGAGCGGCGCCGGATACGTGGGACCGAGGCCGGGAGGAGCGATCCAGTTGAGCCGATACTGCACGCAGTAGAAGGCAACCTGCGCGGTGCCGGAGGGGATGATGTCGCGGCCGAACTGATCGAACGCAGGGCTGAGGCCGTCGGCGGGCGCGACGGGCATCGGCGGCGTGCAGAAGCTCGCGCAGGCGGCGCGATCGACGTCTTTCAGCCACTTCGTCTGGCCGATGTTCATCGTGTTCGGGTCCTGCGAGCTCGGCAGCGTCCAGAACGCCGCGTCGCGCTGGAGCCGCGCGAGCCACTCGTTGGCGATGTTGGTCCCCATGTCGAAGCGGCGGGCGTCCTCGCTACCCTGGATGGTGACGCGCTGCATGCCGATGACACCCGCCGCGCCGATCGCGAAGAGGGTCATCGCGATCATGACCTCGATCGAGGTGTAACCGCGCGCGCGCGAGCGCCTGATCTGCCGCTGTCGTGTGCTCATTTCGACTGGATCCGGGCGGCCGCGGAGCCGGCGATCGTGACGTTTCGAGAGATGCCGACGGCGGTGCCGCCCGTGTTGCGCGTGATGCGCACCTCGGCGATGCCCGTGAACGGCGGCTGCGCCTGCATGTTCGTGATCGCGGCGGAGGCGTCGCTGCCTTCGGCCGCGAAGACGTTGCCGCTCGGCGTCACGCAGATCGCGAAGGCGTTGCGCTTCACCGGCGTGAGGTCCTGAGGGTTGGCGACGTCGGAGATGTAGAACTGCGCCTTGATGTCCGCGTCGACGTTGACGCCCGCGGTGTCCAGATCCACGCCCTGAACCGGACGCGCGACGTTGCCGAGCGGGTTGCTCGAGACGTAGGCCGGGACCGGCGCCCATTGCCCGGCGCCCTTGCAGCTGCTCACGGGGTTCGGTCCGAGCGGCGCCGCCGTACCGTCGAGCGCCTCCCAGAGCTGCACCTTGCCGCGCGCTCCGCTGGGGCTCGCGATGACGAGATGCGCGGCGCCGCGACCGGCCGCGCGCGTGCGTGCTCGGCTCGTGAGCTGCTGGATCTGACGCGCGTAATCGAACGCCGCGCGGTCGTCGCGGGCGACACGCATGGCGGGAGCCGCGAGCATCGCGAGGATGGCGATCATCACGACGACGACCATCAGCTCCACGAGCGTGAAGCCGCCGTCCGCCCTCCGGAGACCGGCGCGGTACATCCCCAAGTGCATGCGTGACTGCGCGCCGCGCATCCCACCCGTGCGGCTCGTGCAGTTCCCCGGAGTTTCCACCAACGTCCCGTTGAGCAAGGCTCGTGCCCCCGTGGGAGTGCCTGGATGCCGGGATTTCCCGCGTGTCGTGGCGCGAGCGCGTGCAACCATTTGCGAGGCTACGAAAAAAGGTGCGATGCGGTGCCTGGCGTCCTTTCCCCGCGATCCTGGGGAGTTCACCCCTGTCTGCCGACGAGGTATGAGCATTTTCATGTCGAAGCTCGCGCGCCCTCTGTCCGCCTGCCTCCTCCTCTTGATCGGTGCATGCTCCGCATGCAGCAAGGAGGACAAGCGTACCGGAGGCGATACGCCGCCGCCTCCGCCTCCGAGCGCGTCGAGCGCGAAGGCCGGCGCCTGCGCGAGCGGCGGCGGCGAGCTGACCGATCCGGTCTCGGCGTCGTTCCTCCCGAAGACCGCTGCCGGCTACTGCGTCGACCCGCAGGGCGAGGTGAAGACGTACGGAGAGAAGGGGAAGCTCTCGATGGACGAGGTCTGCACGACCGCGTTCGACGGAGAGTGCGAGGTCTACAAGCGCTTCGGTCTGAAGCGCGTCGTCTCACTTCATTACGTGGACGGCAGCGGGAAGGGCGGCACCGTCGAGGTGAACCTCTCGCAGTTCGCCGACGTCGCGGGCGCGTACGGCATGTACACGCTGCGCGTCGTCGCCGGCGATCCCGCGGAGCCCTCGACGCCGAAGCCGTTCGCGGCCGGAGGCGCGGGCGCGATCGGCACCGGGCGCGCTTATGTATGGCGCGGCCCGTACCTGGTCGAGCTGCAGTACAACAACGAGCAGGAGTCGCCCGGGGAGCTCGCGAAGTCGAGCGACACGATCCTGCGTGCGGTCGGCAAGGAGATCGGCGGACGGCTGCCGGGGCTCACGACGCTTCCGGCGGCGGCGCAGGCGCTCCCCGAGGCGAATCGCCTCCCGAACGGGATCGTCTTCCAGCCGAAGGACGTCCTCGGCTGGAACGGCGTCGGGCCCGGCGCGATCGGGTTCTACAAGGACGGCGATCGCCGCTGGCGCACGCTCGTCATCTTCAAGGACGACGCCGATCAGGCGAAGGACGCCTTCAAGACGATCAAGTCGAAGCCGGGCACGCTGCCGGTTGCCGGGATCGGTGACGAGGCCGCGCACGTCGTCGTCGGCGGAGGAAAGAGCGAAGGCCAGGGCTCGCCGAAGGTGGAGCTGCTCGTCGCGCGCAAAGGCAATGCTCTCTGGGGCATCGGCGACGAGGAGTACGCGCTCCGCGCGACCGGTCCGGGCGCCGCCGACAAGGAGCAGAAGGCTCGCCTGTCGAAGGACGAAGCGATCGCGAAGCTCAAGCCTCTTCTGTCGGGAGCAGCGCCTGCTTCGGGCGATGCAGGAGCCCGAGCTGCCGGGTCGGCTGCGCCTTCGTCTTCGGCCGCCCCTTCGTCTTCGGCGCCGAAGAAGTAGTCGCGCCGAGGGCGACGCGCTCGAAGCACGACGTGTCGATGCGTCGCGTCTTGCGCGTGAGCGCGGTCGCGCGAATGAACTGCGTCGTCACCGGATCGTGGTACCCGCTCGCTTCGGGAAGAGCGTCGCCCGCGCCGCCGCCGTCGTGCACGCGGTGATAGCGAACGACGCGTCGCATGAGGTGATCGCGCGTCCACTTCCCGACGAGCGAGGCGAGGCCGATGACGAGATGTGTGTCGTCGCCGTCGCGCACGAACGCGAGCCGGCCGACGCCGGGCACGTGGTACTCGCTGCGCGCGCGTCCTTCGACGAGCATCGTGCTGAGATAGCCCGCGAGCGGGCCGAAGCGATCGGCGTAGAAATCGAACCCGCCGACCTTCCCGCAGAGCGCGTACACCTCGTCGCGAGCTTCGTCGCGCGCGTCGATCGTGAGGCGCTCCATGGTGTGGAGGTCGACGTCGAAGCGCGAGAGCCCGCGATCGACGGCTTCGTTCAGGCGCTTGGTGCACACGATCGCGACGCGCGCACGGCGGATGCGCACGCCCTTGGCCTCGAGACGATCGAGGTCCTTGGTGCATGCCGCGACGGTCGCGTCGTCGGAGGAGAAGCTCTCGCCATGCGTGCTCCAGCACAGATCGACGTGGTGCGACGGGCACGGCGCCTGGAGCGTGGTCTCGCCATCGAGCGCGAGGGCGGCAAGGAGCTCGGCAGGATTCCGCGCGACCGAACCGGCGCGGGCGGCGATCGCGCGGGCCCATGCTTCGCCGAGTGCGCTGTCGTCGAACGCGACGAGCTTCTTCGAGTCGCCGATGCGCTTCGCCAGGGCGCCGCGCGGCTTCGAGGTCACGAGCTTCGTTCCGGCGTCGTGGAGCGTCGTCGCGAGCACGCTCGTCACGATGAGCGGCCCGAGCCGAGGGCCCATCCCGTTCTCGTCGATGCCTACGAAATGCGGCCGGGACCACGATGGCAGAGACACGCTGGATCGAGGCGCGCGCGGCACAGGTCTCGGTAACTGCGACATGCCGCGGAGACAATGGTGGAAGAGCTCGCTGCCTTTGCGTGTTTGCCTCTGGCTTTCTGGGCTCCTGTGGACAATCTGTGAAAGGACGCACGTGAACCCACCTTCCGACGTTGACCTGCAGGGTCGCGGTGTTTAAGGTGCTCCGCCCTTACGGAAGTGCAGCTACGCTCACACGTCGCAATTAAGTAAGCCGTAATCGAGAAGGCGTACGAGGCAGCCGGATGAACAAGGTTCAGCTCAAGAAGTTCAAGACGCTGCTCACTGAGAAGCGTGACGAGATCGTCAAGAAGGCGAAGCAGACGCTCGAGGAGGACATGGCGCTCGATGCCAACGACCTCCCGGACGAGATGGACCTCGCCTCCAGCGAGTATCTCCAGTCGTTCACGTTCCGCCTCCGCGGCCGCGAGAAGGTCTTCCTCGACAAGATCGAGAAGGCCCTCCGCAAGATCGAAGACGGCAGCTTCGGCACCTGCGAAGAGTGCAGCGAGGAGATCTCGATCAAGCGCCTCGAAGCGCGCCCCGAGACGACGCTCTGCATCCGCTGCAAGGAAGACCAGGAGCGCATGGAGAAGGACTACACCTAGTCCTCCGGGGTCCCGCGGCCGGCGAGACCCCGCAGACCGAGATGAAAGAGAAGCGCGGAAGCGCGGAAGCGCGGAAAATTAAATAAATTTCCTCGCT
>JAQBQJ010000572.1 GCA_028287065.1 Labilithrix sp.
CGACCGAGCGTGAGCGCCATCTGCGACGTCGTCGCCGAGCTGAACCACTTGGTTCCGTGGAGCCTCCACTCGTCGCCGCTCTGCTTCGCGACCGTCTCGCAGATCGCGACATCCGAGCCGCCGGTGCGCTCCGTCATCCACTGGCCGCTCGTCCACGCCTGGTCCGGATCGCGGCTCGTGAGCCGCGGGACCGCGCGATCGATCAGCGCTTTGTTCTTCGAAGCGATGAGGGTGCGCGCCGCGCCGTCCGTCATCGCGAGCGGGCACGAGTACACGTGCCACGCGCTGTCGATCAGGTAGAGCAGCGAGAACTGGTGCACGCGCGAGTACGCGCCGTCCCTGCGCTCGTACGCCGTCGCGACGATGCCCTTCTCGGCCGTGATCCGCGCCGCACGCTTCCAGAGAGGCGACAGCTCGATGTGATCCACGCGATGGCCCCACGCGTCCCACTGCTCGAGGCGGGGCTCGTCGCGGCGCTGCTCGATCGACTGACGGTACAGGTCGCCGCCCGCGAGCTCGCCGAGCTCGTTCAGCTCGGGCTCGATCCGCGAGAGCACGTCGCCCGGCAGCGTGTTGCGCAGGTAACGGCGCAGCACGTCGTCTGCGACGTACTGGTTTCCGAGCTCCGGAGGGGTCTGATAGAAAGCCATCGGCGCAACTGTAATCCGGCCGGCCGGGACGCGCGAGGGGAGCTCTCATTTCGTGGTCTTTCTGATCATCTTCGGGACGCGAGGCGTGACGACGCCGCTCGCGAGCGGGCAGTTCCATTGCCCGGGTTGCGACAAGAAGCGCACGTACGTCCACAAGCGGGTGCGTCGCTTCTTCACGCTCTATTTCATCCCGATCATCCCGCTCGACACGATCGGCGAATACGTCGAGTGCCAGCACTGCACGAGCACGTACCGCCCCGAGGTCCTCGACTACGACCCCGTGAAGAGCGAGCGCTCGATGGAGGCCGAGTTCCACACCGCCGTGAAGCGCGTGATGGTCCTCATGATGGTCGCGGACGGAAAGATCGACGACGAAGAGGTCGAGACGATCCGCCTGGTGTACGGAAAGCTCGCGAAGGGCGACCTCTCGAAGGACGACGTGAGCCGCGAGATCGAGGCCTCGAAGGCCGACGGCCGTGGCCTGCGCCAGTACCTGTCGAGCGTGGTCGGCAGCCTGAACGACGCCGGCAAGGAGATCGTGGTGAAGGCCGCCTACTTCGTCGCTGCGGCCGACGGAAACGTGAGCACGGAGGAGACGAACCTGCTCGCCGAGCTCGCCGGCGCGCTCGAGATGTCGCCCTCGCACTTCAAGACGGTGATGGAGAAGCTCACGACATGAACGCGGCGCGCGTCGTCGTGCGCGTCGTCGTGCATGGGGCGATCGTGACTCTGCCGCTCGCGGCGCTCGGCCTTTCTACGGAGCTCGCGCAGCCTCGCGCGCTCGCGTGCATCGCGCTGCTGCTACTGCTCGGTGAGGCGGAGAACGCAGCGCGCCGAGCGCCCGATCCGAGCTCCGCGCGCGCTCCGGGCACGGCGCTCGCGCTGCTCTCCGCGCTCGGTCTGCTTGCGACCGGGTGGGTGGCGCTCGCGTTTCCCGCCGTCCGATGGTGGTCATGGCTCGGCGCGCCGGTCGTCCTCGCCGGCATCGCGTTGCGTGTGGCCGCGATCCGCGCGCTCGGCGCATCGTTCACGAGCGAGATCGTCGCGGCCCCCGGACACGCTCTCGTCACGCACGGAGTGTATGCGCGCGTGCGCCACCCCTCGGACCTCGGCCTGCTGCTCGTCGCGCTCGGCCTGGCGTGCCTCACTGCCAGCGCCGCCGCGGCGTTCGTCGCGCTCGCGACGGTCGTTCCGTCCGTCCTCCTGCGCGTCGCCGCGGAGGAGCGCGCGCTCGCGACGCGCCACGTCGAAGCCCACGCCGCGTACCGCCGCACCGTCCGCATCCTCTGAGTTGTCACGTTGGCAGGTTGCGGTCGCGCCTCGCCAATCGTTCGCGATGCCGCTCCGGTCGAGAAATGGCGAACCCAACAATCTTCCGCGCTTCCGCGCTTCTCCTTCAATCTCCTCTCGCTCTCTTCTCGCTCTCGTCTCCGGCACGCACCTCGCAGCAACACGTGCTCGATGCACCACCAAAGGCACCGCCGCCGCCCTCGCGGCTACTCCCTCCTCGAGATCCTCGTCGTCCTCGCGATCATCGCGCTCCTCTCGAGCGTGATCGGCATCGCCGTCTACGGCCATCTCGTCAAAGCGCGCATCGAGGCGACGCGCCAGAGCGCGCTCGAGATCCGGCGGACCGTCGTTCTCTACCGCATGGATCGCGGCGACGAGTGTCCCACCGTCGACGTGCTCCGTGCCGGCGAGCTCATCGACGCCGCGTCGAAGCTCACCGACGCGTGGGACCAGCCCTTCGTCATCAAGTGTGGTGACCGCGGCGAGGTCCACGTGTCGAGCGCCGGCCCCGACAAGAAGCACGGGAACGACGACGACATCGTCGCGCCGGAGCCGCCCGCGAAGGTGGTCAGCCGCGAATGAAGACATCGATCGTTCGATATACTGATTGGCAATCAGTCAATCGAGCACGATCGTCCCGAATGCCTCCGGGACATGAAAGTTCGGTTTCGGCGTCTTCGTCGGGCTCCATGCGAGATACAGCCTCGGCGACTTGCCCTCCATCCGGTACAGCGCGAACGGCAGCTTCTTGCCGGTCCCGAGGGCGCGCACGACATCGGGTGAGCGGAGCGCGATCTCGATCGTCGCGCGGTGCCGTTCGCGGTCGACGGTAGTGGCGATGGTCGGCTGGCTCGACCACGCGGTGTCGCTCTTCTTCGTCGTCCGATCGATCGCGATGTCGAAGAAGTGTCCGAGCGGACCGACCTCGACTTCGAAGTAGCGCGACGGCGACGCCGGATCGGGCGTGAAGAACATCTCCACGCAGTCCTCTTCGTAGAGCTTCTCGCGCTCGGTCGTGACGGGACGAGAAGCGTCGACGTCGATGCCAGCTCCCTCGAGCTCCCACAGCAGGTAGAGCGCGCCCTTCGACCACGCGGCGCGCACGTGCGTGGTCGCCTTCGTCTTCGCGCCGGTCCAGTCGCTGTCGAACGCGACGGCGGGAATGGACGACCACGCCGGCTCGACCGCACCGTCGACGGCGATCGCGCCGTCGTCGACGTGCTTCGCATGCAGCGACGGCTTGTCGCCGTCGTCGGCTTTGCCCGACTTGGCGCCCGTGTCGGGCGCGCTCGCGTCCGAGTGCAGCGCAAAGCCCGACATCGAGACGAAGTGGACGGGCCGCGGCTTCGCGAGCAGCGCGGCGCCGTCTCCCTCGACGACGGGCGACGTGACGTCCACACCGAAGCGCTTCGCGGCCGTCTCGATGAGCGGAGACGAGCGATGCCCGCCGAGCTCGCGCGCGAGGTCGGCATTGTCCCACAGCCCGAGAAAAGCGGCTCCGACGCGATCGACGAGGATCGGGTTCGTCCCGCCGATCGCGACGTTCTCCGCCGTCGGCCATCGCTTTCCGAAGCCGTCGCCGCCCATGCCCGGCGCGGCCTCCGCGAGCACGACGTGCGGGCTCGCCACCTCGAGGACGTCGGTCATGCGCTCCGCGAAGACGTGCAGGCTGTCGAGATACGCCTTCTTGCCGGCCTCCTTGTCGGACGCGATCAGCTTCAGCGCGTCGCCGAGCTCCTTGTGCATGCGCCACTTCTGGTTGAACGCCGGCGAGGCGTCCGAGAGCATCACCACGCCCTGTCCGCCCTTGATGGCCATCGACGTGACGCCGAACCGATGCGCCTTCACCTTCGGCGCCGAGATGAAGAGCCCGCGCTCGAGATGCTCGGCGAGGATCTTCGCCATCAGCAACGTGGGTGCGTTCGTCGTCTCCATCCCGCGGACCTTCAGCGGCTTCCCGGGTCGATCGCCCTCGACGTCGAAGACGCCGTCGTCATCCATCGCGACGAGGCGCACCTTCTCTTCGCGTGTCATCGCCTGGTAGCCGGAGACGTCGACGAGGTGCTCCCAGTCCTTGTGCTTCGCGCCCCAGCC
>JAQBQJ010000006.1 GCA_028287065.1 Labilithrix sp.
GCAGCGCGGCATCGGCGGCGGTTCTCGCCTGACCAGCCGCGTCTGGCAAGACCAGAACCAGCCCGTCTGGCAAAGACCAGAACCAGCCCGTCTGGCAAAGCCAGGAAAGACCTTCTGGCAAGACCCAAGCCAGCGCTTGACGTAGCGGCCCTCAGGACTAGAGTGCGCTCCCCCTCGTTTGGTAGCGGGCTCATTTCCGGGCCCGCTGCACGACCGAAGGTAATCCACACGCTTCCCTGCGCAAACCGCAGGTCCGGTGCGGCGCTCTTTCTCGAATGCCGAGAAGAGCAACGCTGGCCTCGGAGGGAAGCGGAGGTCCAACCGAAAAGGAGCGCGCCATGTCCCAGTCTGCAGACGTCCCCCAGCTCAAGAACGATTTCCCGCTGCCCCTCCGCTCGCTGCTCGACGCGGGCGTCCACTTCGGTCACCAGACCAAGCGGTGGAACCCGAAGATGAGGCCGTTCATCTACGGCGCGCGCAACGGCATCCACATCATCGACCTGGACCAGACGGCGCGTCTCTTCCAGCGCGCGTTCAACTTCGTCACCGAGACCGTCGCACGCGGCGGCAACATCCTGATGGTCGGCACCAAGCGCCAGGCCCAGGAGATCTGCCAGGAAGAGGCGACGCGCTCGGGCGCGTACTACGTCATCAACCGCTGGCTCGGCGGCACGCTCACGAACTTCCGCACGATCAAGCAAGGCCTCGATCGCATGCGCCAGCTCGAGCGCATGAAGGAAGACGGCACGTACCTCCAGCTCCCGAAGAAGGAAGTGTCGCGCCTCGAGAAGGAGCGCGAGCGCTTCGAGAAGTACGTCGGTGGTCTGAAGAACATGGGCTCGCTCCCGGCGGCCGTCTTCATCATCGACCCGGCGATGGAGCAGATCGCGGTCAGCGAGGCGAAGAAGCTGAGCATCCCGATCATCGCCATCACCGACACGAACTGCGACCCCGATCAGGTCGACTACGTCATCCCCGGCAACGACGACGCGATCCGCTCCATCAAGCTGATCACGCAGCGCATCGCCGACGCCGTCGTCGAAGGCACGCAGCGCCGCAAGGATCACGGCGGCCGTGACGAAGAGGGCGGAGGAGGAGGCGGCGGCCGTGGCGGTCGTCCCCAGGCGGACGTGCAGTATGCACGTAACCGCGGTCCGCGCCCGTCCGAGACGCCCGCAGGCGCAGCCGGCGCTCCCACCGGCGAGGCCCCCGCGGCTCCCGCGGCCGGCCCCGGCACCCCCGAAAACCAGCCTTCCTGAGAAACGAGCACTGAAATGGCGATCACTCCCGCAATGATCAAGGAGCTTCGCGAGCGCACTTCGGCCGGCATGTCCGACTGCAAGAACGCGCTCGTCGAGGCCGAGGGCGATCTCGACAAGGCCGTCGAGGTCATTCTCAAGAAGGGCCTCGTGAAGGCCGCGTCGCGCGCCGGCAAGGTGGCGGCGGAAGGCGAGGTCGCGACGTGGGTCAGCCCCGACGGCAAGAAGGGCGTCATCGTCGAGGTCAACTGCCAGACGGACTTCGTCTCGCGCGGCGATGACTTCAAGGCGTTCGTGAAGAACGTCGTCGATGTCGCGTCGAAGCTCGGCAAGGGCAAGGACCTCGGCGCCGAGACCTACCCGGGCTCGGACAAGACGGTCGACGTCATCCGCCAGGAGGCCGTCGGTCGCATCGGCGAGAACATCGTGGTGCGTCGCTGGGACGTGCTCGAGGCGTCTTCGCCGAACGCGCTCGTCCACTCGTACGTGCACATGGGCGGCAAGCTCGCCGTCCTCGTCGCGGCCGAGGCCCCGAACGAGGCTGCGAAGAGCAACCCGGATTTCCGCGCGTTCATCGAGAACGTCGCGATGCAGATCGCCGCGATGAGCCCGATCGTCGTCCGCAAGGAGGACGTGCAGGCTTCCGCGATCGAGAAGCAGAAGGAAATCTACTTCGCGCAGCTGAAGGAAGAAGTCGACGCTGCGAACGCGCGCATCACGGAGCTCAAGGCCGGCGGCCATGGTCTCAGCGACGCGGACCTCAAGGCGGAGCTGAAGCACGCCGAGTCGCGCAAGGGTCCGCCCGAGGCGATGTGGCCGAAGGTCGTCGACGGCAAGGTCTCGAAGTGGTTCAACGAGGTCACGCTCCTCGGCCAGGACAACGTCTGGGAGCAGGGCGCCGGCACGGTCGACAAGATCCGTGGCGAGCTCGGGAAGAAGCTCGGCGGCGAGGTGAAGATCCTCTCGTTCGTGCGCTTCGGCCTGGGCGAAGGCATCGAGAAGAAGGTCGAGAACCTGGCGGACGAAGTCGCGAAGACCATCGGCGCCTGACTCCAGGACAACGTGAGGCTTGAAAGCCGGCCGTCGCAAGACGAGCCGGCTTTCGCCGTTTGTGGCGTCAGAAGAGAACAGGGAACAGGAACAGGAACAGGAACAGGAATTGGAATTCGAGACATGCGCGGCGGAACCGGGGGAATTCACATCCCTGTTCCTGTTCCTGTTCCTGTCCCTTGTTCTCTTTTCTCTTCTAGATCCTTCGTCACGCTCCCACGTACCTGCCCGACGGAGGAGCATCATGCGATCTTTCCTGCTCGGGGCCGTCGCCCTCGCTGCGCTCGGCACGGTCGGCTGTGGCGCGTCTCAGTCCACGTTCGTGAAGAGCGACACGACGCTCGGGCGCGTCGTCGTCTATCGCAACGGAGTCGCTTATTTCGAGCGATACGCGGACGTCCAGGGCGACAGCCTTCGCCTCAACGTGCCCCAGGACAAGGTCGACGACTTCCTCAAGTCGCTCACCGTCGTCGACGCGGCGACGGGTGAGCCCGCGCCGATCTC
>JAQBQJ010000037.1 GCA_028287065.1 Labilithrix sp.
TGGTTCGCGCAGAAGTCCGAGACCTCGTGCGCGATGATCGCGTAGTCGGCGGGCGCGAGCTTCGACGTGTCCTGCGGGCGCTGCCGGTTCACGTCGGCGGCGACGTCGATGAGCACCTCGATGGGCGGCGCCTTGCCGTTCTCACCGGGCGTCACGAGTCGGCGCAGCACCACCGCGAGCGTGCGGTTCGGATCGATCTCCTTGGCGCAGATCCGCGTGCCGTCCTGCGTGCGCGCCTCGCCGAGGATCCGCGACATCACCTCGATCGACGCGAGCAAGAGCCCGCGCGAAGCGACACGGCCGTCGGCGTCGAGCACCTCGGGCGCCGCGGCGCTCGAGACGGCATGGAGCAGCGACGTGAGGCTCGCGTCGTCCTCGAAGACCTGGAGGAGATCGACCATCGAGCTGAGCGTCGTCTTCGACGCGTCCGACTGCGCGCTCTGGAGCAGGAACACGAGCAGCCGCTCGAGCTCGGTGCGCGCCGGCTCGTCCGCGCGGATCGCGTCGAGGACGTCGAGCACCGTCGCGAACGACGGCCCGGTGACGACGTCGCGCATCTTGTTCGGGAGGTCCTTGCGACCCCAGGTGCAGTCCTGCGTCTTGTCCGGACAGTTCGCGGCGATCTGCGAGCGGATCGCCGAGACGAGCGTGGGAAGGAGCTTTTCGACCGCCGGGTTCTTCAGCTTCGCCTTCGGACCGGTGCCGTCGACCGCGAACAGCTGATCGACGATCTGCGACCGCGCGCGCCGCCATTGCGGGAGCCGATCGTCGGCCGGATTCTTCGCCTTGTGGTCGGCGAAGCGCTTGTCGAAGCCCTCGAGCGCGTCGATCAGCAGATACACCGGCGTGACCTGCGTGTTCTTCGAGCCGTCGTTGCGCGCGACGCCGGCGTCGCCGTTTCGCTGCTTGAGACCCTTGTTCTTCGCGGGATCGACCATGGCCTTCACGGCCTCGGCGAGCACCTTCACGCCGTCGTACTCGGTCGTCTTCGCGCAGGCGCCGGTCTTGTCGCGTGTGTCGCAGTGCGGGATCTTGATCGCCGAGAGCTCCTTCACGCCGTCGTGCATCGCGGCGAACAGGTCGGTCTTCAGCGCCTCGGCGACGAGCGGCTCGTAGGTCACTCCGCCGTCCTGCGAGCACCAGCGTGCGTTGTCCTTCGACACGCTCTTCGAGCACTCGTCGGCGCTCTGCTTCGGCGAGCCCCAGTGCCGGTGCAGCGTGTCGAAGAGGTCGACGAAGAGCAGGGTCGCGTCGTTGTCGTGGAACGCCTTCGCGAGCGGCTTCGAAGCCTCGAGGAAATTCAGCTGCTCGAGCGGGAACAGCGCGTCGAGATCGCGACCGCGAATGGTGTCCTTGAACGAGCCGCAGTTGCGGAGGTTCAGCACGTGGCCGTCCGTATCCGTGTACGGCGCGGCGGGGCACACGAGGGTCTGCGCGGGATCGAAGAGGTCCTTCAGGAAGTTCCGCGTCTTGGCGTTCTGGGTGTCGCCCGCGAGCCCGTCGTGCGGGAGATCGAAGAAGACGACGCGGCTGATGCCCGGCACGCTCGGCCTCGTGTTGAAACCCTTGATGCCGGAGACGTCCTCGAGGAAGGCGTCGGCACCTCCGACGATCCCCGTGAGCGGCGAGTCGACGAGCTTCTTCAGGCAGGCGTCGCGGATGTCGAGCTTCACTTGCCCGAGCACGGCGTCGACGAGATCGTGCGCGATGTTCTCGATGCGGAACATCCCGCAGAGGGGCATCGGGTTCTTCGGGAGATCGGCGCCGAGCGTGAAGCAGGCTGCCGACGACGCGAAGCTCGGGAAATCGAGCGCGATCCCGTTCCAGACGATGTGCGCGACGGCGCCGGGCTTCGTGCAGATCGACAGACCGTAGGCGTCGTGCAGCGTCTGCAGGAAGCGCTGGAACACGCTGCGGTTCGCGCCCGTGTCGGCCTTCGATCGATCGACGGGCGTGCCGAGCGTCTCGACCTTGCCCTTCGTGACGTTGAAGGGCGTGCCGTTCAGGTTGTTGCGGTCGTACGTGAGCTGGTCACGCATCTCCATGTACGCCGCGCCGGCCTTCGCGAGATCGAGCGTGCGGTCGTCGCCGAACGCGCGGATGATGTCCTCGGTGAGCTGCGGCTTCGCCGCGATCTTCGCGACGACGTCGAGCATCTCGTCCCAGAGCGTCGAATCGGCCGGGATTTCCGCCTCGGGATGCTTGTCGGCGATCTCCTTGATGCGGAAGCCCGCGCCCACGAGACGCGCGAGCACGGCGGGCTTGTCCTGCGCAAGACGCTGGAGGAGCGCGAGGGTGTCGTCGGTCGTGGGGTCGGCGAGGATCTGTCCGACGGCGTGCACGAGATCGAGCAGCGGCGACTGGTCTTCGCGGAAGCCGCGGTACGCGACCTGGTTGCCGTCGTACGACCGGAGCGAGTCCTTTCCGGCGGTGCGCTCGCCGGCGATCACGCTGATGCCGGCGAGGAGATCCATCACGGTCTCGTGGTTGCGCGTGGGATCCGGCTCGAGGAGCGGGACGAGATCGCGCAGGAGCGACGCGAGGTACGTCGAGCTGACGTCGACGTAGTCGTACGCGGGCGCGCTGCGCGCGGCGAGGAGCACGCGGCCTTGGGCGTCACGCGTGAAGGCCTTGCCGTCCGTGTCGGCGGCGGCGCCGGTCCCGACCTCCCCGAACGCGGGGAAGGGCGTGGGCGCGTCGGCGCCGATGGTCTTGAAGCGTCCGAGATCGTCGACGTCCGCGAGGCCGTCCGGAGCGCCCTTCGGGCCGCCGCCGAGATCGACGAACGGGGAGGGCACCTTGCCAGAGGCGGTCGCGACCTTCGCGAAGCCGCGCGCGTCGCGGGCGACGATCCAGTGGGGCTCGCCGATCGAGAACGCGGGGTCCTGCGCGAGGAAGATCGCGCGCGCCATCTCGAGGTTGCCGCGCGGGCGCGAGAGGCGCGCGAGCGTGGGGTCGCTCGCGTCCTTCGTGACGGCGAGGGCAGGGAGATCGGGGAGCGGCTTCGCGGTGCGGAGCTCCTCCTTCAGGATCGACAGCATGTCGACGAGCGGGCCGTGCGCTTTTCCAGGCACGCGGTCGGCGGCGACGCGGTCGACCGCCCGCTTCTTCGGCGCATCCGCGGGCGCCGTCAGGCCGAGCGGATCGGTGTCGCTCGAGAGCAGGCGGAGGAGCGCGTTCGCGAGCTCGACGAGGTGCGGATACGAAAGCGCCGGACGCGACACGCCCATCGCCACGTCCTCGGGGCGGTAGCCGCGACGCGCATCGAAGCGCGCGAGAGCCGCCTGCGCTTCGGGCGAGCGCTCGACGTCGTCCATCACGTGCGAGAGCGCGCGCGTGAGATGAGGGATCGTGTCGTCGTTGTAGAGGTCCGTGAGGCGCCCGAGCATGTCGGACAGCTCGGCGCGCAGATCGGCCTCGCCGCTCGGTCCCTGCGGCGGGTCGCACGACTTCGTCTCGTCGGCGTTCGCGAGGTCCTTCGTGCCAATCGCCTCGTTCGCGAACGCCGCGTCGAAGGCGGCGATGAGATCGTCGCGGCGGCGCGCGACCGCCTGGATGCGCGCGATGCGGTGCTCGCGGTTCTTCACCTGCTGGTCGATGGAGACCGGCTTGCCGTCGACGTCGAACGCTTCGCCCAGCTCGGGGAGCTTCGCGATGTCGACCTCGTTCACGAAGTCGCCATTGGCATCCGCATGACAGACCGCGTGATACGAGACTCCCGCGACGTCCTCGCGGAGGGCCTGCGCGCCGACGCGGTCGCAGACCATCGTGTACATCTCGCGACCGAGCGTGCCTCGCTTGCCGCCGGCGCGGTTGGTGTCGAGCTCGGGAGCGCAGCCGGCGCCGCCCGCACCCGTGCAGACCACGCCCGCGACGAGCGCAGCGAGCGACACCACACGAATGCCTGGACCCCTCGCCCTCACGTGCCGCGAGGTATAGTCCAGCGCACACGACGTGCAATCCCTGTTTCGGACTATTCTGTTTTCATAGAATGAACCTGCGATCGGCCTGTTTTCTCGCGCTCATGGCGTCGACGACGTTCGGCGCGCTCGGCTCCGCGTGCGCGGGCGGCGCCCCGCCGCTGTCGCCTCCGCCCCGGCTGCCCAGCGTGGCCCCGCCGGCGGCGGTCGCCGCTCCGCCGACGCGCGTCACCACGCGTCCGCCGCCGGTCGCTGCGGCGCGTCGTCCCGTCGTGCACGAGTACTTCGGCACGCGCGTGACCGACGACTTCGAGTGGCTCGAGGACGGCAAGCGCGCGGAGGTCACGGCCTTCACCGATGCGCAGAACGCGCACGCCCGCGCGCATCTCGACGCGCTGCCGGAGCGAGCCACCGTGAGGGCGCGGGTCGCGCAGCTCCTCGGCGCGGCGTCCGCCGACTATCTCTCGGTGCGTCCCGTCGCGGGCTCGCTGTTCGTCCTGGTCGCGCAGCCGCCGAAGCAGCAAGCCGTGCTCGTCGTGCGCGGCGAGAGCGCCGAGGCCGCCACCGAGAAGGTGGTGCTCGACCCGAACGTGCTCGATCCGAGCGGCAAGACGACGATCGACTTCTTCGTCCCGTCGCCCGACAAGAAGCTCGTCGCGATCTCGCTCTCGAAGAACGGCAGCGAGAGCGGCGACCTGCACGTGTTCGACGTCGCGACCGGCAAGCCGCAGGGCGAGGTCATCCCGCGCGTGATGGGCGGCACCGCGGGCGGAAGCGTCGCGTGGAGCAGCGACGGCAGCGGCTACTTCTACACGCGCTATCCGCGCGCGGGAGAGCGCGGCGAGGCCGATCTCGATTTCTTCCAGCAGGTCTGGTTCCACAAGCTCGGCACGGCCGAAACGAAGGATGTCTACGTCGTCGGCAAGGAATTCCCGCGGATCGCGGAGACCGAGCTCGAACGCAGTGACGACGGCAAGTACGTCCTCGTGCACGTCGCGAACGGCGACGGCGGCGAGTACGCGCATCACGTCGTGAAGGCGGCGGGTCCAGGCACGGCCGACGCCGCGGTGCGCCTCTCGAGCTTCAGCGACGAGCTGGTGCTCACGGCCTTCGCGCCCGACGGAAAGATCTGGGGCATCTCGCGCAAGGCCGCGCCGCGCGGCAAGGTCGTCGTGTTCACGCCGCCGTACGACAAGCCCGCGGACACGTTCCTCCCCGAGGGCGACGGCGTGCTCGAGGACCTCGTCGTCACCAAGAGCGCGCTCTATCTCGTCGAGCTCGTCGGCGGTCCGTCGCGCATGCGGCGGATCCCGCTCGGCGTGAAGCCGGAGCCGCTCGCGCAGTCGGCCACGAAGTCGTCGGCGAAGAAGGGGAGCGGCGCCGGGCCGACTGCGAAGCAGTCTGGTGCTCCGCAGACGATCGCGCCGGGCGCGCGCGGCGTCGCCGTCGCCGAGCTGCCCATCCCGGAGGTCTCGAGCATCACGTCGGCGGTGCGCGTCGGAGAGGATCTGCTCGTCCGCCTCGAGAGCTACGTCGAGCCGCCCGCGTGGTACCGCTATCGCGCGAGCGAGCATCGCCTCGTGAAGACCGCGATGGCGAAGGCCGCGCCCGCGGACATGAGCGACATCGAGGTCGTCCGCGAGAGCTGCACGTCGAAGGACGGGACGAAGGTGCCGATGAGCATCCTTCGCAAAAAAGGCACGAAGCTCGACGGATCGAACCCGACGCTCCTCACCGGCTACGGCGGGTTCAGCGTGAGCCGGAAGCCGAAGCTCCGTCCGTGGTACCGCGCATGGCTCGAGCAGGGCGGCGTCTTCGCCGAGGCGAACCTGCGCGGCGGCGGCGAGCTCGGCGCGACGTGGCACGACGCAGGCAAGCTCACCAAGAAGCAGAACGTGTTCGACGACTTCGCGGCGTGCGCGAGCGCGCTCGTCGACCTGCGTTACACGAAGCCGGACCGCCTCGCGATCACCGGTCGATCGAACGGCGGCCTCTTGATGGGCGCCGAGATCGTGCAGCACCCCGAGATGTTCCGCGCCGTCGTGTCGGGCGTCGGCATCTACGACATGCTGCGCGTCGAGCTCCATCCGAACGGCGCGTTCAACGTGACCGAGTACGGCACCGTGAAGGAAGAGGCGCAGTTCCACGCACTGCACGCGTACTCGCCGCTGCACAACGTGAAGGACGGAACGGCCTACCCGGCGATCCTCTTCATGACGGGCGCCAACGATCCGCGCGTCGATCCGTATCACTCGCGAAAGATGACGGCGCGGCTCCAGGCAGCGACGTCGTCGGAGCGACCGATCCTGCTCCGCGCGAGCGCGGACGTGGGCCACGGCATGGGCACGCCGCTCGGCGCCGAGATCGAGGAGACGACCGACCTCCTGTCGTTCCTCTTCCACGAGCTCGACGTCAAGGTCACTCCTCGTCGCTGAGCTACTCGTCGATGACCTGGCCCGTCAGCGACGATCGCGGATCGACGTCGTCGGTCTTCGGCGGCGGCGTGAGCGCACGCGCGCGTTGCACGTAGATCGTCTCGATCGGGCTCGCGGCCGCGGCCGCGAGGTCGACGTCGGCCTCGGCCGATCGACCCGTCTTCACGAGATACAGCCCGCGCAGGTAGTGGAACGCGGGCTCGTAGATGCGCGGCGACGGCGCGCCCTTCGGCCTCGTGGTTCCCGCCTTCACGAACGCCTCTTCGGCGCCGGTCGTGTCGCCCGCAGAATGTCGCGCGAGCGCGAGGAACAGGAGATCCTCGGGCGACGACGCCGGTGACTCGCATGCGATGCTCAGCCGCAGGGCGGCGCGCGTCGCATTGCCGCCGCTCATCACGAGGTTCGCTCCTTCGAGAAGCGCGCCCTCGCGCAGCGCGCGGCTCGCCGCGAGCGACTCGTCGAGCTTCCCTTCGAGGTGCAGGCACGCGGCGCGGGCATGCGCGGCCTCCTCGCGCACGCTCGGAAAGACGCGCAGCCAGCTCTTCCCGAGCCGCTCCGCCGCCATTCCGGCTTCGCGCCAGTGTCCGCTCTGCACGAGGGCACGAGGCTGGCGGAGGAGGCCGAGCGAGAACGCGATGAAGAGGACCGCGCCGACGGTCGCGATCGCGAGGAGAGAGAGGAGGGCCGCGGACACGATGCGCTCCCGAATCGTTTAGAGGAGAACAGGGAACAGGAACAGGAACAGGAACAGGAATTCGAATTTCGAGACATGCGCTCCCGGGGGGCGGGGGAATTCACATCCCTGTTCCTGTTCCTGTTCCTGTTCCCTGTTCTCTTTTCCTACCTCTCGATCACCGTCGGCTTCGCCGGCACGCCACCTCCTCCTCCCGGCGCCGCCTGAGGCTTCGCTCCTCCCGGCGACTGCGGCACCGGCATCTCCAACCCCTGCTGCGGCACCTGCCCCACCTCTCCCGCCGGCACCTTCTCCGACTCCTCCTTCCTCTTCTGCTCCACCGCGAGCTGCGCGAGGCGCACCTCCGAGAGCAGGCCGCGCGTTCGCGTGTAGTCCTTCGGGGGCGTCCACTTCTCGTTCGTGAAGATCGATTCGTGGTCCATCAGCTCCTGTCGCTCCTGCATCTTGCGCGCGAAGACGCGCCGCAGGTCCTGCGAGTCGCGGATGATGTGCGGCGTCAGGATCAAGATCAGGTTCGACTTCTCGACGTGATCGTTGCGCGTCCGGAACAGCATCCCGAGCAGCGGGATGTCACCGAGCACCGGCACCTTCGTCTCCGAACGCGTCACGTGGCTGCGCACGAGCCCGCCGATCACGATCGTCTCTCCGTCCTTCACGGTGAGCGTCGTCGTCGCGGAGCGCTCGAGATAGCTCACCGTGCCGAACGTGTCGCCCTTGTCGGGCGTGCTCTGCACGTCGCTGATCAGCTCGTCGACGTCGAGCCTCACCTGATCGGAGTCGTTCAGGTGCGGCGTCACCTTGATGCGCGGGCCGATCGGCTTGTAGTTGTTCGCGACCGTGCTGCCGACGTTGGGGACGGCGCCACCCGTCGGCAAGATCGACGTCTGCGGCGCGTTCGGTTGCAGCGACGTATTGAGCTGCACCTTGATCTCGGCCGGCGTGTTGTCGCTCGCGATGATGTGCGGCGTCGACAGGATGTCCGTTGCCTTCGAAGTCGCGATCGCGCTGAGCAACAGGCCGAAGCTCGGGATCGAGCTGAACCCGGGAACGTCCTTCAGGAACGGGATGTCGGGGCCGCGCACGCCGAGCGCGAACGCCTGGAGCTCGTTGCTCGACGGCGCGCCCGCCGACGTCATCGGACGGAAGCCCCCGTACGTCGTCTGGCTGCCGCTCCCGAGCGGCGAGCTCGTCACGTTGCCGCCGTGCCATGCGACGCCGAGGTCGAGCCCGTGCTCCGACGACACGTCGAGGACGGCCGCCTCGATGAAGACCTGTCGCTTCGGTCGGTCGAGCGCGTCGATGACCGCCTTGATCGGCGCAAAATCGCGCGGCGTCGCCGTGACGATGAGCGAGTTCGTCGTCTCGTCGGCGCTGACCTTCGCCGTCGCCTCGAGCACCGCGGCCGGCACGTTCGGCTGCGCTGGCGCGCGTCCGCCGCCACCCGCGGCCGCTCCGCTCGCCGGCCCTCCGATCGCCTCGTTGATCGGTCCGACGATCTTCTTCGCGTCGGCATGCTGCAGCATCACCACGCGCACCTGCGCTTCGTTCGACGGCGCGACGTCGATCTGCTCGAGGACCCTCAGGATGCGGTCGTACGAGGCGCGCGTCGCGACGATCACGATCGCGTTGGGCCGCTCGATCGCGACGATGCGCCCGACGTGGAGCGCCCCGGTCGTCTCGTGCGAGACGTCGGCCTTCTTCTTCAGATCGAGGATCTCCGTGAGCTGCTTCTCGACCTGCGATGCGGGCAGGTAGTGAAGCGGCTGGAGGTAGAGCTTGTCCTCCTCGTTCGCGGCGTCGATGGCGTCGAGCACCTCGAGCATCCGCCTCAGGTTCGCGCCGGTCTCCGTGATGATGAGGAGATTGCCCGGCAAATAGGGCAAGATCGTGGCGTCCTTCGTGGCGAGCTTCGCGAGCACGCCGCTCGCCACCTCCTCGGCCGACAGATGTGCGAGGCGATGGATGCGCGTGACGTACCGCTCCTCCGCGGGGATGTCCCCGCGCTCGATCGGCGTGAGCTGGCGCGACACGTCCTGCGACTCGACGATCTTGAGGAAGCCGGCTTGCGGCACGACCGTGAGCCCGTTGGCCGTGAGCACCGCGAGGAACGCCTGATACGCCTCCGCGACCGTAACCTTCTGCGGCGCGTACACGCTCGCCTTCGTCTTCGCGAGCTTCGGGCTCGCGATCACGAAGCGCTTGCCGGTCAGCTCTCCGATGACGCGAACGAGCTCACCGAGATCGGCATCCTCGAGCTGGAGATCGACCTTGTCGGTCGGTGCCTTCGGCTTGTGCTGGAACGTCGCGTCGAGCGGCGCGGGTGGCGCAGGCGGCGCGGCGCGCGCCACGGTCGGAACGACTACGAAGACGGCGGCCGCACCCAGCAGCGAAAGAGCATGGCGCATTCGCACGAGACGACGGTCTCGCGCACGCGTGCATTCCGCGGGGACGTCGTTGACGTTCTGTCTAGTGCCGGGCGAACCACGGACACTTCTTCAAGAGCGCCTTCTGCGGGATGCGGTTGCACTTGAAGCCCTCTTCGACGCCGTTGACGACGATGGGCTCGCACTCCTGCACCGTATCGAACGACGACTGGTCGTCGTCGTCGGGCGGGCGCTTGCAGCCGCCCATCTCGGTGATGTCCCAGTCGAAGAAGCCCTTCTTGTCCCAGTGGTAGTCGACCTTGACCGCCACCTCGTCGCCGACCTTGTACTTCTTCATGCACTCGCCGAAGGCGGCGTCGCCACGGATGATCTCGATCTGCTCGCCCGGGCACTGGAACCAGTCGAACTCGACGTCGGCGTCGAGCGCCTTGCCGTCCGCGGCGAAGCGGATGGCCGAGACGCGATTCAGCTTCACCTTCGCGTCGTAGATCTTCGACTTGCCGTGGCAACCGCCGGTACCCACGAGGAGGGCCGCGCCGACCAACGAGACCACGACAGCCCTGGAAAATAGGGTCTTCGTGCTCATACGAGGATCCCCGCCGCGAGGATCGCCACGGTGAGAGGCGCGCCGATGTACTTGCCGAGGTTGAAGATCTTGTCCGTGTGCTTCTCCTCGAAGAAGAACCACATGAGCGAGATCACCATGTGCAAGCCGAGGATGATGTAGACGCTCATCATCAGCTTGTCGGCTCTGGTCAGGTATGGCGTCGCCGGCAAGGCTTGCATGAGCGCGAAGTGGAAGAGCACCGCGGCCGCCAGCATGGGCGTCGTCGAGTTCGTGCGCACCTCGAGCTCGTCGCGGGTGATCCACAGGCCCGTCATCGAGATGAGCACGATGACGATGGCCGGCACGAAGACGGTGAAGATGGCGCTCGTGCCGTAGCGCTTGATACCCAGCGTGAACTGGTAGCGCGTGTAATAGAGGTCGTCGTTGTCGAAGCGGTCCGGGAAGTTGTGCGTGTTGATGCGCGCCTTCGTGTACGCGGTCTCCCAGCCCGGCACCTCGAAGTTGATGTCGAGGTTGGTGTGCTCCTGATCGGCGACGAGCGTGACTTGGTCGACGCCGTTGTCGTCGTCCTCGATCTCGATCGTGAGGTCCTGGGTGTCGAACGGGTAGTCGTGGAGATCCGCCGGCGACGAGAGCGTGCCGATGAAGCGGTACATCTTGAAGGTCGGCTTGTCCGCCATGACCTCCTTCACGTCGATCTTGCCGTTCGTGAAGATGAGGTCGATCTGCGGCAGCGGCCGGTCGCTCGTGAGGGTGAGGAAGAAGTCCGTCTCGAACGTGCCCTTCTGGATGTCGTACTCGCGAACGTTCGCCATGAGGATGCCGACGCGCACGACGGCCGCCTTCCCGAACTTGGGATGCGCGTAGGGCGAGCGGAAGCGGCCTTCGGGATGGATCGGGACGCCGCCGTCGGGGCCGGCGACCGCGTAGTCGACCGGATCCTCGTTGTAGATGTCCTTCGGCTCGTCGTCCTTTTTGTCCTTGCCGGCCTTGTCGTCCTTCGCGTCCTTGCCGCCGCCCTTCTTGTCATCGGCCTTCTTGTCGTCGGGCTTCGGATCCGCAGCCGCCGGCGCGGCGCCCGCGTCCGCCTTCGGATCGGGCTTCGCGGCCTTGGGATCGACCTTCACCTTCAGGACGTGCGACCCGGGCTCCTTGTCGGTCTTGAACGACGTCTGCGCGCCGACCTTGCGCGCGCAGAACCAGAACCCGACGAGGACGACGCCGAGACACAGGAGCATCAAACCGGGCGCGCGACGGCGCTTCGCGGATTTCTTCATGGAGGCGCGGCGAGGCTACCAAGAAGGCGCGCGGCGGTGCGACAGGAAACGCGTCGGACGAGCGCAGGAGATCGGCGGGCGCCGAGTGTGTTCGGCGGCCGCCTTTACGCGTGTTTCGCTTCGCAAAAAGCGCGGCGTTCGCAGTGCGCACGCCGCGGATGGCCACCGATCCGACGCGCCTCGTACCCGTCTTCGACGAACCGCCGGCCTGCTGACGGTCGCCCTCAGGGGTACATCGGTTGCACTGCCGCCGTCGATGCGTCCCGAACATGGATTCGCCGCGAATGACGCGGCGAACGCGAATGCCACGCCTCTCCTCCATGACTATCTCGTCGCGTCCGCGCGGCACGCGCCCGAGAAGGTCGCTCTCGTCTGCCAGGGCAGGCGCTTGACCTACGCCGAGCTCGATCGACAGTCCGACGCGGTCGCACGCGCGCTCCGTGCGCGAGGCGTCGCGCGGCGTGACCGCGTCGTCGTGCTCCTCGAGAACGGCGTCGAGGCCGTCGTCGCGTTCTGGGCGGTGCTCAAGGCGGATGCGATCGTCACGATGATCCATCCGCAGACGAAGCCGAACAAGCTCGCGTACATCCTCACGGACTGCGGAGCGGCGGCGCTGATCACCGACGCGCAGCTCGCGCGCGTGTTCGAGCCCGCGCTCCACAACCGCGAGCTCCCCGTGCTCGACGTCGAGAGCGAGCTCGACGCGACCGATCCGGCGCCGGGCACGTTCGCGCTGCCGCGTCGCAACCTCGACATCGATCTCGCTGCGCTGATCTACACCTCCGGCAGCACCGGCGAGCCCAAGGGCGTGATGCTCACGCACCGGAACATGCTGACGGCGTGCGCGTCGATCAGCGAGTACCTCCAGATCGCGGCGGACGAGGTCATCCTGTGCGTGCTGCCGCTCGCGTTCGACTACGGCCTGTACCAGATGATCATGGGCTTCGCGGCCGGCGCGCGCGTCGTGCTCGAGCGCTCGTTCGCGTTCCCGGCGCAGGTCCTGAAGAAGGTCGTCGACGAGAAGGTCACCGGGTTCCCCGGCGTGCCGACGATCTT
>JAQBQJ010000039.1 GCA_028287065.1 Labilithrix sp.
TCGAGACGGTCTTGCTGCTTCGACAGCTCGCTCAGGACGAACCCGCGGCACGTCGATGCGCGGTGCAGCGACCCCTCGGCCGACGCAAACGACTCGCGCGCGTTCTCGGTCGCACGCCGCAGCTCGACGGTCATTGCTTCGAGCAGCGCGACGAGCTCGTTCACCGACGTCTGCACCGGGCTCGACGTCGGCGTGCCGAGCCGCTGTGCAGCCGTCCGCGCATAGGCGAGCTCCTCTTCGGCATCGACGAGCGCGTAGAGCGGAGAGGCCTCCGACGTCGGCGACGAGACCATCGCGCGCCGGAGATCGACGAGCGGACCGAGGGCGTTGCAGGTCGGAGCGTCGGCGTTGCTCTGATCGCGATCGCGATGAGCCGCTCCGACGCGAGCGGACGAAGACGTCTGCACGCAGCCGGTCGCCGCTACCCCGACACACGCGACGAGGACGAGATGACGAAGCGCGCTCATTTCCCCTTACCTTTGCCCTTCGCGCGCGGCTCCTTCGCAACGCTGCGCTCCTTCGGCTCGACGGCGGCCGTCGCGCTCGTCGTCCCGGTCGTGTCGGGGAGCTTGCCCCACGCCAAGATGCGCTGGCTCACCGAGTCGGTCGAGACCTCCTTCGCGACCGAGCCGTCGCCGAGCACGTGCAGCTCGTCCTTCAGCGAGCCGTCGAGGCCCTTCTCGGTCTTCTTGTCGGACTCCTCTTCCTCGAGGAGCACGTCGTTCGACGAGCGCGTGATCGACAGGTACTTGAACGCGGGCTCGCCGGTGTCGTCGACGCCGAGCGTCGCGTAGCGGTAGCTCGGTCGAGCGCCGCGCGCGACCTTCGCGAACTCTCCGGCCGACCAGAGCTCGGTGGTGAGCGGCGCCTTCGGGGTCGACTCGAGCGCATCGCTCTTGTCGCCTCGTTCGAGCTTCAGCCGGAACTTGCGATCCTCGGACGGCTTGGCCGAGAGGACAGCGACGGTCTTGCCGCCGGCGCCCGTGATCGCGTGCCGGTACAGCTCCACGTTCCCCGCCGGATCGCGCGCGACCAGCAGACTGTGGTCCATCGTCTGCCAGGTCTTGCCGTCGGTCTCGAGGCGGAACGCGAAATCGATCTCCGCCGAGCCGGCCTTGCCGCCCACGCGCTTCTCGATGAGGCCGTAACGGAAGCCCGTCGTGCGATCGCCCTTGCGGAGGTCGTAGGCCATCGTCATGAACGCCGGTCGCGACGGGTTGGGCGCGAACTTCAACGTGCGGAAGAAGTCGCCCACAACGCGGTCGAAGGTCTTTCGTCCACCGGGCCTCACGTCCGAGCACGTCGCCGAGTAGCCCTGGTTGAAGAGCACGGCGACCTTGAGCGTGCCGACGGTCGTGAGGTCCTCGCCGGCCTTCATCCAGTTGGCGACGAGACCGACGGTCACGCCGTCTCCGGTCTTCGCGATCCCGAGCTTCGGCATCTCCATGAGGCCGGCGCCGTTCAAGCGGTTGGCGATGATCGCGCCGAACGGTCCGCGCGGCGTGGTGTCGATCATGCAGTAGATGTCACTCGGATCGCCGTCCTCGTCCTTGCCGAGGCCGAGGCGGACCTCGCACGACGAGTCACCGTCCGAATCGACAGGCGTACATTCGGGTTTGCTCTGCGCGGCGGCCTCGTACTCGCCGCTCACGAGACCGCCGAACAGCTCGAGGCGATGCTTCGGGAACGGACCGTTCTCCCGGCTCATGAGCCGCGCGAGCTCGGCGGACCGATCGACGTGGGCCTTCGCCCCCGCACCCGCGCGCGCGTGGCCGCTCCGCTTGGCATCGACGCAGCCAGCGGCCGTGGACATCGCGAGCGGGACGAGGACGAGAGAGAGGAGGCGTTGCGTGGGGACAAACCGGCCGGCGTTCATGGCCTGAAGAGCCGGCCCGCCGGACCGAGTCGCATACAAAAGAGCGCTGATATGCGCCGGTTGTGCGACGTGGGCGGGGCCCCCCAGCATCAGGGGCCAACCGCCCCTTGCACGGTGCACGGAAATCGCCAGTCGCCCTGGAAACGAGGGCTATCAGCATCACTTCATCGATGGCGCGACTCCTGCTCTCATCGGACGAGCCGCCATGAGACACCTCTCCAAGCTGACCGCGCTCTCCCTCGTGCTCGGCGCAGTCGCCGCGCCCGCCACCGCTGGCCTCGTCGCGTGCAGCGACACGGAGGCCGAAGCGTCCGGCGCCGGCGTCAGCTCGGTCCTCTTCATAAGGAGGCAGCACACCACCGTCGGCGACCAAGGCGTCAGCGTCGACGTTGCAGGCGGCAACGGTCAGGTGCTCGACTACGAGCGCTACGTCCCGGGCGGCTCGCTCATGCTGCTCTCGCCCGCGCGGCCGGACGGAGCGCTCAAGAACATCACCGCGGACTTCCCGCAGGCCGACTTCAACGGCGCGGACGTGTCGTTCGACGCGAAGCAGGTCGTCTTCTCGATGAAGCGCGACGCGAACGACCACTACCACGTGTACACCGCGCAGCTCGCCGAGGGCGGCGACGGCAAGTTCGAGATTCACCAGAAGACGGGCGGCGATCGCGACGACATCAACCCGATCTACATCCCGGGCGGCCGCATCGCGTTCGTCACGAACGAGATGTACACGTCGATGGGCACGCGCGCCGACGAGTACGAGCACGGCCGCGTCGTCACGCAGCTCGCGACGATCTC
>JAQBQJ010000042.1 GCA_028287065.1 Labilithrix sp.
CGCTCTCGTCGTGCGCAGCACGACTTCGCCGCAGGCGATGGGGGAGGATCGTTGCGGAGCAACGAGGGGGCCTCCGGCCCCACCTGAGTAGAAGCTAAAGGGACGAGCACGATTCGAGGGACGAGAATCCTGCTCGTCCATTTAGCGCGCTCCGTGCTGGACGCACCCCTCGCTGGAGTGCGGGCCAAAGGCCGCAGCAACGCAGGCCATGAGCCGCATGCACGGCGCGATAAGCCGGCGATTTTCGCGTTTTCGCGCGGGCCGGGACCTTGCACAGCAAGTCCGCCGAGAGGGCGCACAGCATGACGATGGTATTTGCATCGCCGCCGCCTAGGCGCCGGTTGCGCGATCCGGAAGAAGACGTCGAGACGGAGATCTACGTGCGGCAAGGACCGCACGCGTGGGACCGCCAGATGGTCCTGCAGATCATGCAAGACCTCGGCACGCGCACGCGCGCGGTCGCGGCACGGCGTGCGAGGCCGAAGGTCCCCGCGCCGGGAGAGCCGAACGTGTTCCTCACGTCGCTGCCGAGCGATCCGCCTCCGCCGTGGGCGAAGAGCGCGCTCGCGAGCGGAGTCGTCCGTGCAGGCGCGCCGGCGATCCCCGACGAGACGCTCGTGCGCGCAGGCAAACGCCGTCGGACGACGATGCCGTGGCTCCTGTTCTTCATGGCGTTCGGCATCGCCTTCGGCGTCGCGCAAGATCGTCCGCTGCGTGCCGAGCTCGCATCGAAGACGCGCTCTGCCGCCGTATCTGCTCTGACGGTCGTCGAGTCTTCCGCGATGCGGCTAGGCCGGCATGTCTCGGGCTCGCACTGACTCGCACTGACCTTTCACGCGAATCGAGTCGCACGGATTCACCGGCGCGCCCTTGCGAGCGACGCCGGTGATCCGGACTTCGATTCAGGCCGGCTTGACGTTCTCGGCGCGCGGTCCCTTGGGGCCCTCGCCTTCGGTGAACGTGACGCGCTGACCCTGCTTCAGATCCTCGAAGCGGACGCCTTCGCACGCGGACATGTGGAAGAAGAGGTCCTTGCCGGTGCCGGTCTCGATGAAACCGAAACCCTAGTCCGTCAACCGCTTGATGGTGCCTTCAGCCATTTGATTCATCCTTGGAGCAGAGAAAAAGCGGTCGTTCGAGCGAAACCGAAGTGTTCAGACGAAACTCGCCGCACGTAGGCCCCCAGTAGGACCCCATAGGGTGCCGCTGTCAATCACTCCTCATGGATGCGGCTGTGACGGCGGGTGTCTCGCATCCGTGCGTAGACGACCAGGGAGACGCCAATCAGCGCGGTTACATACACATAAAAGCCGCTCTCGAGGCCGTGGGCCTTGAACCACAGCGCCACATATTCGGCGGTTCCGCCGAAGACCGTGTTCGCGACGGCATAGGGGAGGGCAACCCCGAGCGTCCGGATCTCGGCGGGAAAGAGCTCGGCTTTCACCACGGCGTTGATGGCCGTGTATCCCGACACGATTACGAGCGCCGCGAGGACGAGGACGAACGCGACCCACGGATCGCGCGTCCGCGCGATGGCCGTGAGGATCGGATACGTGAAGAGGGTCCCGAGGACGCCGAAGCCGATCATGATCGGCTTGCGGCCGATGCGATCCGAGAGCGCTCCGACCGCAGGCTGGAGGAACATGAAGAGGAGGAGCGCGGACGCGGTGATGCGCGTCGCGGTCTCCTTCGTGAAGCCCGACGTGTTGACGAGGAACTTCTGCATGTACGTCGTGTACGCGTAGAACGCGAGCGTCCCACCGGCCGTGAGGCCGACGACGATCGCGGTCTCGCGCGGATGCTCGCGGAGCAGACGCCATGCGCTCGAGCGGCCCTCTCCCCGCGCCTTCACCGCCGCGAACGCGCTCGTCTCGATCAAGCCGCGACGCAGCCAGAACACGGCGACCGAGAGGACGCCGCCGAGCGCGAACGGGATCCGCCAGCCCCACGCCTCGAGATCGGCGCGCGGCAGGACGGCCTGGAGCACGATGAGCACCGACAGCGCGAGGAGCTGACCGGCGATCAGCGTCACGTACTGCAGGCTCGACCAGAAGCCGCGGCGCGACGCATGAGCGACCTCGGACAGGTAGGTCGCGCTCGCGCCGTATTCGCCGCCGACGCTGAGGCCCTGCAGGAGACGAGCGAGCACGAGGATCGCCGGTGAAGCGACACCGATACGCGCATGGCCGGGCGTGATCGCGATGACGAGCGAGCCCGCGCACATGAGGAGCACCGAGAGCGTGAGCGCCGCCTTGCGACCGTGGCGATCGGCGTAGATCCCCATGAGCCACGCGCCGAGCGGACGCATGAGGAAGCCCACCGCGAACACCGCGGCGGCGCCGAGCAGCTCCGCGGTAGGGTCGCTCGACGGAAAGAACTTCGGCGCGAAATAGAGCGAGAACGCCGAGTAGACGTACCAGTCGTACCATTCGACGAGGTTGCCCGCGGAGCCCGCGAGCATCGAGCGCACGCGCGACCATGAGCTCACGTCGCCGTCGCCGCGCTTCGACATCGCGCGGGCACTATAGGCGCGATCGCAACTGCGGCGAACCTCCACTGGCCCGTGCGTCGGCGCGTCGCTAAGGATCTCGCGTGGCCGGTTTCGCCGATCTCGGTCGCGCGCTGAAACATCGCAACTACCGCCTGTTCTTCGCGGGGCAGCTCGTCTCGCTGGTCGGAACGTGGATGCAGTCGGTGGCGCAGTCGTGGCTCGTGTACCGGCTGACCGGCTCGACCGTCCTGCTCGGGCTCGTCGGCTTCTTCGGACAGATCCCGGTGCTCCTGGTCGCACCTCTCGGCGGTGCGCTCGCCGATCGCTTCCGGCGCCATCGCATCCTCCTCTGCACGCAGTCGGCGGCGATGCTGCTCGCGGCGATCCTCGCGGCGCTCACGCTTACGGGCCGCGTGCAGGTGGCACACGTGTTCGTGCTCGCGGCGTCACTCGGGATCGTCAACGCGTTCGACATCCCCGCACGCCAGTCGTTCGTGGTCGAGATGGTGGGCCGCGAGGACATGGTCAACGCGATCGCGCTCAACTCGTCGATGGTGAACGGCGCACGCATCATCGGGCCTGCGATCGCGGGCATCACGCTCGCGGCGGTGGGCGAGGGATGGTGCTTCTTCGTGAACGCGGTGAGCTTCTTGGCGGTGATCGCGTCGCTCCTCGCGATGCGCGATCTGCCGCCGAAGAAGGAGGCTCCGCAAGGCTCGCCGCTCGCGAACATCGTCGAAGGCTTCCGCTTCGCGCTCCGCACGAAGCCGATCCTCGCGCTCCTCTTGTTCCTCGGTCTCGTGAGCATCACGGGCATGCCGTACGCAGTGCTCATGCCGGTGTTCGCGAGCGACGTGCTGCACGGCGGTCCTCGTGCGCTCGGCATCTTGATGGGCGCGTCCGGTGCAGGCGCCCTGACCGGCGCCCTGCTCCTGGCGGCGCGCACCGGCTTCAAGGGCCTCGGCACGTGGGTCGTCGCGTCGGCGGCGCTCTTCGGCGTGAGCATCGTCGCGTTCGCGTTCTCGGAATCGTTCTCGTTCTCCGTCGTGCTCCTCGTGCCCGCGGGCGCAGGCATGATGGTGCAGATGGCGGCGTCGAACACGCTCGTCCAAGCGATGACGCCTGACGTGATGCGTGGCCGCGTGATGGCGCTCTACTCGATGATGTTCATGGGCACGGCGCCGATCGGTGCGCTGCTCGCCGGCGTGCTCGCGGGCCACATCGGCCCGGCACGAACGGTCGCGCTCGGCGGCGCGTGGTGCATCGCGGGCGCGATCGTCTTCGCGTGGCGCTTGCCGAAGCTGCGGCCGATCGCGCGCGAGATCATCCTCGGGATGCCGCTGGTCGGCGGGGACCCGGACGGCGCGTCGACGCCGCCTCCTTGTCCGGATGCTCCGGACGACGCGAGCGCGACCGCGGAGGCGTGACGGCGCCGCTCTATCGTTTCGGCTCGACCGCGCGCGCGGTGATCGCTAGAGGCTGTCAGGCATGAACGCGAGTCCACACGCCCTCCGGCCGATGCGATTCGGCGGCGAGCGCCGTTACGCGCTCGCGCTCGGGAGCGACGCCACCGTGGAGAGCGCGCGCGAAGCGTGTGCGCGTGCGAAGGCGGAGGGCGCGGTGCTCGGGTACGGCTTCCTTCCCGCGCGGGAGGCGGAAGCGATCTTCGGCGCGCTCGGATGGGAGTCGCTCGGGCCTGCGCCGTTGCTCGTACGCCCGCTCCGGTTCGCGAAGGTGCCGCTCGTCGCGCCATTCGGCCGGAGGCGTCGCACGGGCTTTCGTGAGATCGCCGTGAAGGAGCCGCGGATCTCGCGGCTGTGGGATCGGTTCTCGATCGACATCGGCGTGGGCATCGAGCGCACCGCGAGCACGTTCGACCGTCGCGTGTTCGATCGGCTCGACCAGGGCTATCGCGTCTTCATCGTCGAGGATGGCGACCGCTACGCGATTCGTGCCATGTGCATCTTCGACGGCGTGCGCGGACACGTCCTCGAGCTGCTGCACGATCGGAGCGTGACGGGCCTGCGCGCGGCCTCGCATCTCCTCGGCCTCGCCGTTCGCGAGATGCTCGACGCGGGCGCGGAGACGGCGACCGCGTGGTCGCTCCCTCATTCGGGCAGCTATCCGATCTTCGCGCGCCATGCCTTCTTCGCTTCCCGCACGATCGACCTCCGCTTCGGCGCCGGCGCGTTCGATCCGGATCTCGAAGACGTGGTGACGGCGCGTGACCGCTGGTACGTCAGCTATCTCGATCTCGACACGGTCTGAGACGCGCTCTGCGCGCGTTTTCCGGAACTAAGGACGGCGTCCGGAACTAAGGACGGGTGGGAGTTACCTCGGGGTAACTCGCGGGGCCCGGGAGGGGCTCCGGCAGGCGACTCGAGGTAACTCGCGGGTAGTTTGTTCAACGATTACGGCGTGCTTACATAGGGCACAACAGGTGCTGAAGAGGTCTCCGAAATGGAGGCCTCGATGTACTCGACCAAGCTCGCCACCCTCGCCGCTCTCGTCACCCTCTCCCTCTCGGCCGTCGCCTGTACGAACGAGACGGCCTCCGACGAGGAGAACGCAAGCTCCGAATCGGACCTCACGTCGAAGCGCGTGTACGTCTCGGCGATGACCGTCCAGGCCCTCGACGGCAGCCTCGACGGCGTCACTCCGCCGGTGCGCACGGCGGACCCGGGCCACACGCCGGACTCTTATCTCGATCCGTCGAGCGCGCTCGGCCCCGTCGGTCCGCTCGGTGCGTGGGGCCCGCTCGGCGCACTCGGCCCGGTCGGCGACGCGAGCTGGAACGCTTCGTCGTGGATCAGCGCCGCGGGCGACTGGCACACGTGGTCGGAGAAGATGACGGCACGGGGCGGCGCGCTCAGCGAGGCCGGCCCGCTCGGCCCCCGCGGTCCGCTCGGCAAGGATGCGTACGAGCGCGCGCTCCCGGCGATCAACGACTGGTCGAAGCAGCTCCAGGCCGGTGGCGTGTTCTCCGTCCTCGGCCCGCTCGGCCCGCTCGGCCCGCTCGGGCCGCTCGGCCCGCTCGGTCCCATCGGCGCGCACGGCTACGCGCCGAACGCGGACGGCGACTACCGCGACGGCTCGCGCATCGTCCGCACGATCGACGTCCCCTACGAGGGCGCGGCCCGCACGTACGAGCTCGTCGAGAAGTACACGGAGGCGCGTGCCAAGGCGATGACCGACAACGACACGTCGTTCATGGTCCAGGGCTCGATCGACAGCACGCGCACCGAGGTCGACGCGTACCGCTTCACGTCGCGCGAAGAGCAGTGGGTCACGGTCGTCGTCGTCCCCGAGAACGGCCTCTCGGACTTCGACCTCGAGCTCACCGACGGCAGCGGCAAGCGCATCGCGCGCTCGGACTCGGACGGAAAGCAGTCGCTCGGCATCTTCGGCGTCACGCGCGACGGCCACTACATCGACTTCGTCCAGGTGAAGGTCGCGCGCGGCGAGAAGCTCGAGGCGAAGGTGAACGCGAAGACCGTCGACGGCGCGTTCCCGACCTACCGCCTCGTCGTCGTCGGCTCTACGAAGACGTTCGCGACGACGGACATCAAGGGCCCGCACCAGGTCGCGCGCTGATCGCAGCTCAGGGAGCCGGGACCTTGATGCGGAGTCGCTCGGGCTCGATCTTCCACGTGAGCGCCGCTTCTCCGGCGACGTTGTCGACACGAACGACCCCGCGGTAACCAAGCTTGGTGAAGTGCACGCGTCGCTTGCCCGCATCGAGGTAGAGCGGTCCGCCGAGCGGCGTCGTGCCCGTGACCTCGCCGTCGACGGTGACCGTCACGCCGGGTGGAGCCTCGAGGGCAACGGTCGCGACGAACCGCTTCGCAGCCGTACGGAAACGCTTCGCTTGCTCGCGGTCTCGATCGGAGAGGAGCGCCGCACCGCTGTCGACGTAGCGATCCACGAGCGTCATCGCGCGGGCCCAGTGCTTGAGCGATGCCTCGCACGCCGCCATGTTCCACAGCAGGCGAGGATCCGACGAGCGCTCGTATGCTCTCTGGAAATTCGCGAGCGCAGCAGCAGCGTCGCCGGCGCGGAACGACGACCGCCCGATGTCGTAGAGCGCCTTCGCCTCGCCGCTGAGCGCCTGTGCGAGCGAGCTGTCGTCGGGCTGCTCCGCCGTCTGCGCGTGAGCCGTGCCTGCTGCGGCGACGATGATCGCCACGACGAGCGGCCGTAACGCCCTCATTTGATGTCCAGCTTCAGTGGGTCGTCACTCGCCGCGGGCTTGGCGCTCCCGGCGTCGCTCTTCGGCTTCACGACGCCGACCTTCGTGCTGGTGCTCGTGCTCGGGCTCGGTTGCACCGTTGCGCTCGCGCTCGCCGTCGCAGCGGCGCTCGCTTGCGCCGCCGCTTCCGCGACGCCCGTCTCTGCGACCGGCGCCGTCACCACCGACGCGCTCGGCAGGTCCACGATCGCCTTCGGGCGGCTCGGCTCTCGCGTCGCGAGCAGCGCAATCCCACCTGCCGCCACGAGCACCGCGATCGCGACGGCGATCTTCCGCGCTCGCGCTCCGCCGCTTGCACCGTCGGGCGCCTCGTCGACCGAGGCCTCCTTCGCGGCCGGGAGGATCCCGACGGACACGGGCCCGGGCGCGTCGAGCGATGCGGTCAGCTTGTCGGGCGCCGGCGGCGGCTCGAGCCCTTCGAGCGACGCCGTGACCGGACCCGCGGCGCGCGACAGGGCCGACGTCGCGGACGACGTCGCCGGCGCGACCGGAAGGCGGAGCAAGCTCGACACGCGCGCCGCCGCGCTCTCTCCGGCCGGCGCGAACGGAGCGAGCCCATGCGCGAGCTCGGCGACGGTCGCGAACCGACCCTCGCGATCTTTCGTCAGACATCGCGTCACGACCGCGACCAGCTCCGCGGGCAGGTCCGGCACGAGCTCTGCGAGCGACGCCGGCGGCTCCGATGCGATGCACGCTGCCACCGCCGTCGCCGAGTCCCCGTCGAACGGCAGCGTGCCCGAGAGCAAGAAGTGGAGCACGACGCCGATCGACCACACGTCGCTGCGCGCGTCGACGTCGCGCGCGGCCTTCACCTGCTCGGGCGACATGAACGCAGGCGAGCCGAGCATGCGATCACCGTCCGTGATGGTCGGATCGCGATCGTCGAGCGCCTTCGAGATGCCGAAGTCGAGGATCTTCACGATCTCGCCCCCGCGCGGGGTCTTCGCGAGGAAGATGTTCGCGGGCTTCACGTCGCGATGCACGATGCCGAGCGCATGGGCTTCGGCCAGCCCGGCGCATGCCTGCATGACGTACTCGACGGCGCGTTCGATCGGCAGTGGACCGTCGTGACGAACGAGGCGATCGAGATCGCTTCCCTCGAGATGCTCCATGACGAGGAACGGCGCGCCGCCCTCGTCGTCGACGTCGAGGATGCGAACCGCGTGCTCGCCACGTAGGCGCGCTGCGGCGCGCGCCTCGCGTGCGAAACGCTCGACGACGTTCGGCTTCGCGGCGCCCTCTTCGCGCAGCATCTTGATCGCGACGTCCTGCTCGAGGCGAAGATGCGTGGCGCGCACGACGACGCCCATGCCTCCCTCGCCGAGCACACGCTTGATCTTGTATTTCCCGCGGAGGACGTCCCCCGGCGAGAAGCGGACGGTTGCCATGGACCCCTTCGTACCCCTGCTGAATGGTACGACTCGAACCGTTATCGACGACACAAATGTGACACAATGACCAGGCCTTGAGCGCCGGACCCGGCCCGATTCACACCGTCGACATCGCAGGCCCGGACGGGCCCGGAGGAACGGGTGAACGCGGAGGCAAACCGGTCGCACTCAAGGTCGTCGTCGTCGCCGGGCCGGACGAAGGGCGCGAGGTCTCTCTCGACGCGACGATCACCATCGGCAGCGACCCCGGATGCCAGCTCGTGCTCACGGATCCGGCGGTCTCGCGCAAGCACGTGACCCTCTCCGTCGAGCGATCCGGGGTGGTGGTACGCGATCTCGGCAGTCGCAACGGAACGTTCCTCGCGAGCACGAAGATCAAGGAGGTCGTGCTGCCGACC
The DNA here is from genome assembly GCA_028287065.1 of Labilithrix sp. GTDB lineage: Bacteria > Myxococcota_A > Polyangia > Polyangiales > Polyangiaceae > Labilithrix. Next base: position 8,530 of record JAQBQJ010000042.1, read on the forward strand.
GGCGCCGTGCTCACGGTCGGCCAGTCGGCGATCACGGTGCAGCCGCGCTGGTACGTCCGCGAGCTGCCGCCCTCTCCGAAGAGGAGCTTCGGCGAGCTGCTCGGCGAGTCGCTCGCGATGCGCGAGATCTTCGCGGTGCTCGAGCGCGTCGCGCCCACCGACGTGACGGTGCTCGTCGAAGGCGAGAGCGGCACGGGCAAGGAGCTCGTCGCGCGCTCGATCCACGCGGCGTCGTCGCGTGCTTCGAAGCCGTACGTCGTCTTCGACTGCGGTGCGGTCCCGGCCGAGCTCGCCGAGAGCGAGCTCTTCGGACACAAGCGCGGCGCGTTCTCGGGCGCCGTGGCCGATCGCGTCGGAGCCTTCGCGCGCGCCGACGGCGGAACGCTCTGCCTCGACGAGCTCGGTGAGCTGCCGCTCGATCTCCAGCCGAAGCTCCTTCGCGTGCTCGAGAGCGGCGAGATCAAGCCGGTGGGCTCAGACGCGCCGAAGAAGGTCGACGTGCGTCTCGTCGCGTCGACGAACCGCGAGCTGCATGCCGAGGTGCGCCGCGGTCGATTCCGTGCAGACCTCATGTATCGGCTCGAGGTCGTGAAGCTCCGCCTCCCGCCGCTCCGGCAGCGTCCCGAGGACGTGTCTGCGCTCGTCGCGAAGCTGCTCGAAGGGCAGATCGCGGCAGGCGAGCCGATAGGCGGCGAGAACCTCCGCAAGCTGGTCGGCTACGGATGGCCGGGCAACGTGCGCGAGCTGCGGAACACGCTCGCGCGCGCCGTTGCGCTCGCGACCGTGCCAGGGAAGCCTCCGCCGCGCTTCGCCGATCTGGTGCTCAACCTCGGGCCCGCGTCGAGCGCACCGTCGACGATCGGCGCGGAGTACCCGGGAGTGTCTTCGCCGGTGACGTACAAGGAAGCGAAGGAGCAAGTGCTCTACAGCTTCCATCGCGCGTTCGTCACCGCGCTCCTCGATCGACACAAGGGCAACGTGCGCAATGCGGCAGAGGCGGCGGGCCTGAGCCGCAAGCACCTCTACGAGCTGATACGCCGCGTCGAAGGCGAGGACGCGCGCACCAGGGACGACGATGACGAGGCGTGATCGCACGTCTCTCGTGCGTGTGAGCGCCTTCGCAGCCGCGCTCGCGATCCTGAGCGCGGCGCCGAGCGCGCGCGCGGACGACGAGGTCGACGCGACCACGCTTCGCGTCGAGAGGCTCGCCGACCAAGCCTTCGCGAACGTCGAGCGCGGCGCGTTCGCGGAAGCGCTTGCGCTCTACATGCAAGCCATCGAGGTCGCGCCGTCGTCCGCGATCGCCTTCGACATCGCGTGGCTCTACGACCACCATCTCGGGTCTCCCGCGCTCGCGCTCGACTACTACCGGCGCGCCGTTGCCGCGCCCGACGTGACCGACGAGCTCGCCGCGCGCGCACGCGGGCGGATCAAGGCGCTCGAGGCTGCGCAGGAAGCACGCACCCTCGCAGCTTCGCCGGCGACTCCGGCGCGTGGGCCGAACGCGGATCGCGGCGCGTCGTGGTCGCCGCTCCGCACGTGGGCGCTCTTCACTGGAGGCACGGGCCTCGTCGCGCTCGGTGTGGGCGCGGCGTTCGCGATCGTCGCGAAGAACAAGGACGATCAGGCCGGTCGCTACTGTGACGGCGATCGGTGCAGCGACGCACGTGCGCTGACGCTGACCGACGAAGCGACGTCTGCGGCGACGGTCGCGAACGTCGCGATCGTCACCGGCGCGGTGCTCGTCGCCGGCGGCGTGACGTTGTGGCTCATCGCTCCGAAGCGCGGCGCGGTCGACGTGAGCGTTCGAGCGTCGGCCGGCGCGCCGTCGTTCGTGCTCGGGGGTACGCTCCCATGAGCGGCGCTTTTTCGCGCGCGCGCGCCGTCGTTGCCGGTGCGGCGTTGTTCGCTTCCGTGGGCGTGTGGGGTTGTGCCGACGTCCTCGACATCCGCACGTCGAGGTTCCTCGCCGAGGCGGGCCCGAACGACGGCAAGTGCGAGGGCACCTTGCGCGTCCGCGTGCTCTACGACATGACGGGAAGCACGCGTGACGTCGGCGTGCCGGCGGGCAAGGGCGTCGTCGATCATCTGCGCGCGATCGACGCGGCCGGCGGCATCCGTGGCTGCCGGCTCGACATCGTCGAAGGCGACACGCACTACGACGTCGAGAGCACGCTGGCCGTGTATCGCGACTGGGCGAAGCGCCCCGAATGGAACGAGGTCTCGACGCTCTTCGGCCAGGGGACGCCGATGACGCAGGCGCTCGGCCCGCTCGCCGCCGGCGAGAAGAAGCTCTTCATGACGACGGCGTTCAACGGCGAGCTCGCCACGCCGGTATCGTCCGATCACGACGTCGGCGTTCCTTCGGTGAACAGCAGCTTCGCCGAGGCGACCGTCCCGACGCGCAAGCGTTCGCCCGGCTATCCGTTCGTGTTCTTCCAGGGCACCGACTACACGACGGCCGCGCGCATCGCGATGAACTTCATCTGGAAGCTCGGCGCGAAGCGCGTCGGGTTCTTCGCTTGCTCGACGAGTGCATTCTGCACGGACCCCGTCGACGGCGGAAAGACGTTCCTCGGCGTGCTCGGCAACACGAAGGTGGGCCGCGACCTCGCGATCGAGCTCGACGAGGACGAGGCGAGCATCGAGCAGAAGGTCGAGGCGTATCTCCGCGAAGAGGTCGCGCATGCCGCTGCGGACGCGACGTACGTGCCGGTCGACTGGATCTGGTTCGGGAACACGCGCGCCACGCTGGCGCGGCTCGGTCGGGCGCTCGCGCGCATTCACCAGCGCGTGCCGCTGGCTCCGAAGATCGTCACCGACAACTGGGGCCTCGACGAGGTCCTCTTCGCCGACTGCGGCGAGGCATGCGTCGGCATCCACGGCGTGCAGCCCTACCCGGTGTTCGGCGACGGCTCCGCGTCGGGTATGGCGAGGCTCGTCGAGATCCACGACTCGTTCCGCGCGATGGAGGGGCTGCCCGCGAGCACGTACGCGACGGTGCAGTACGTCTACGGCTACGTCGCGGTCGCGACGTGGCGCGCGGCGGTCGAGGCGGCGCTCGACGCGGGGCTTCCCGTCGACGGTGAGAACCTGCGCGTCGTGCTCGAGCAACGGTTCCAGCAGCGCTCGATCGACGGTCTCGCGACGCTCTCGTACTCGGGCCTCGATCGCAGGCCGCAGTCGACCGCGCGCGTGTACATGCTCGGCGCGAGCGGTCGCCTCGAGCAGGTCGGGCAGCCGATCTCGATCTCGCTGCAGGGCGACTGGCTCGGCTGGTAGGCGAGGCTACTTCCGTTCGTTCCGCCACACCGTCGCGAGCCACGGTTGCTGGTCGCGCGGCTTGCCGGTGGGGCGATAGTAGTGATCGATCTCGGTGAAGCCCGCAGCGGTCAGGTAGCCGCGCCAGCTCTCGAGCGTGTGATACGCGCCGTAGCGATCGCCGGACCAGCCCTCGTCGTCACGACCGCGAGGGTTCGACGAGAAGAGGACGCCGCGAGGACGAAGCGCATCGCGAAGCGCGACGAGCACGCGCGGCAGCTCCTGGCTCGGCACGTGGAACAGTGACGCGTTCGCGAAGATGCCGTCGAAGCGTGCGCTCGGAAGCGAGAGCTCGAGGAAGCTCTGGTGGAGCACCTCGCAGCCCGTCGCAGCGCGGGCCATCTCGACGAAGCGGAGCGAGCCGTCGAGACCGACCGCCTCGTGCCCTTGCGACGTGAAGTACGCGAGGTCGCGCCCCGGCCCGCAGCCGAAATCGAGAATGGTGAAGGGCGGCGTGCCCTCGATCGCGCCGAGGAGCGCGGCGTAGTTCTGCGACACGTCGTGATCGCGCGTGGCGGCGGCGAACGAGGTCGCGGAGTCGTCGTAGTGGGCGATGGTCGTTGCGGCGAGCGCGTCGAGCTCGCCTTTCGTGAGCGGTGTCTTCGTCACGGACACACCATAGCGGGCGAGGGGCCACGCATGCTCGTCGTATGCGCTGGGTCACGCATGGGTCTGCGCAACGTGCCGCGATCGAGGTGAGCGAGGTCGCTCGCGCGCGTCAGTCGGGTCGTTCGTCGTCGGTCTTGGACGCGCGGAGGAGGACGGCTGCGACGTCGATTGGGATCTTCGGCGTCTCCATCTCGGCGTAGTCGACGACCTCGATCTCGGTGGCGGTGGCCTCTTCGGCGACGGCGGCTGCCGCGGCGGCAGCGGCAACGGGCATGGCTTTCGAGGTCGGCGCGGGGCGCTGGAGCGTCGGGTGATCGTCGTCGTCATCGTACGGATCGGTATTGGTCTGCACGTCGTCCCCCCCGGAACAGGTTCGTACAGGCCGTGAATCCGCACAAGCGTCGTTCTGATAGATTCGACGACCGCATGAAAACGACGTCCATGGTGACAACGGCAGCAGTGTTGATCTTCGTAGAGGTCGCATGCGGCCAAGCGGCGCCGCCGCCGTCGACCGAACCGCCTTCGCGCGTGTGTCCGACGACGGGCGCGCGCGAGTGCAAGGACGCGACGGATTGCGGTGGCCCGTCGCTGCATTGCACGGGCGGGCGGTGCTTCGCGAACCAGGCTCCGTGTCCATGCTCGGAGACGGCTGACTGCGGAGCGTCTGCGCACTGCACGAAGGGGACGTGTTACCCGAATGCGGCGGGCGTCCCGTGCACGGCGGCAGAGGACTGCGGCCCGCGCGCGCACTGCACGGCGGGCGGATGTTATGCGAACGACACGGGCTCGCCATGCTCGGCGGCGACGGACTGCGGAGCGGGGTCGAGTTGCGTGAGCGGCACGTGCAATTGAGGTCGGTCCCCCCCGCGTTCGAAGCTTGGTTCGTTTCGGCCGCACGGCACCAAGGACAGCCACCGGAACCAAGGACGGTTGCCGGAACTAAGGACGGTTGCCGGAACTACGGGTCGCCGGAACTAAGGACGGTCGGCGGACCTAGGCACGGGAAGGCGGACGCGGCGGGCTGAAGCGACGCCGTGCGGGGCCGGCGCGAGGCGGACGGGCAGGGGGCCCCGGGCGAGCCTTGGCGGATCGGGGGTCGACAACGAACCAGGGGTCGAAAACGGGTTGCGTTCTCCCCACTCGAGATTATTGTCTGCCCTTACCAAGATGGCGAATGCGAGGGAGCGAGCTTGGGGGGCGGATCGGGCGCCGAAGGACGGTGCCCGGACGGAGCAGCTGTCGTTCGCGGATCGGCCGTCTTGGGGAGGGCCTCGCCCCCGGTCAGGGCGAAAGGCGGCGCCGCGTGCGAACGTGCGGCATCGCGCGCGACCGGTGCACCGCCATTACGATGCGGTTCACGTGACGATGCGTCGCGCGAAGGGGCTGCCGAGCCTCCGTAGCGAGCTGATCCACAACGAGCTGCGCGAAGCCGTGCGCCTCACCCGGCGTGACGATTTTCGCATCGTCGAGTACTCGATCCAGCGCGATCACGTGCACATGCTCGTCGAGGCGGACGACGCCGCGGCCCTCGCCGCCGGCATGAAGAGCTTCTCCGTGCGAGCGGCGCGACGCATCAACACGCGGGCGCTGCGTCGTCGCGGCGGCGTGTGGGGCGATCGCTATCACCGCCGCGATCTCGACAACCCGAGCGACGTCCGCAACGTCATCGTCTACGTGATGAACAACCACCTGAAGCACCACGAGTGGGACGACGGCCTGATCGACCCGTGCTCGTCCGCGCCGTGGTTCACCGGTTGGATGCACAAGCCCGAGCCTCCAGCGGAACCAAGCCCGGTGGAACGCGCGCGGACGTGGCTGTTGCGGAAGGGATGGCACGGCGACGTGCGCTTCTTGAATCGGGGCGAGCTCCCGCGGGCGTTGAGAGAAGCGACGCGGATGGTGTGAGCGTTCGCGCGGGGAGACGTCGATCAGCTCGCGAGCGGCCGCGCAGTTCGGCGTCGCTGGCACCGAGGCGGAAGGCGCGCTCGGGCCCGCTGCGTTGCTCGCAGTGACCGACACGGTGTACGCGACCCCGCTCGCCAGCCCGTGGATCGTGCAGGACGTGACGCCAGACGCGGTGCAGGTCCGCGAACCGTGGCCGGCCGCGCTCGCCGACGCCGTGTAGGACGAAACGCCGGAGCTTTCTGCGCTGCTCGGCGGGCTCCAGGCGACTGCGAGCTCGCCGACACCTGTCGCGCGTCAGTACCGCAGCGCATCACGAACGGGACCGGGGCGAGAATCGCCGCAAGCCGTTCGCGAGCAGCGCACCAGCGACACGGAGCGCCTCGAGCTCCGACCGTCGGTCCTCGAGCGGGACGAACGGATCGTCTTCGTGCACTGCGCACGCCACGCCCGAGAGCTCGACCTCGCCATCGGAGGCAGGCAGGGCCGCGACCGCCAGGTCGACGTCCACCGATCGCCCGCCGGCGACTCTGTAGGGCGACGCGGAGCTCATCGTCATGCGTGTAGAAGAATACATATCTAGGAGGGCTGCCGGACACACCGCTTCGGGGAGCGTCCCCCGTAGCGCACGCCGCCCTGCATCCCTCGAAAATCCAGATCCCCATCCCTGTTCCTGTTCCTGTCCTCTGGTCTCCTTTCCTCCTCCGCCCGCGCCAGCCTGTGCCACCGCGCCGACCGCTCCCCCCGCCCACCCCGTAAATCCCCGCGCATCCCGATCGGCGTACCGCTTGCTTCCTCTCCTCTCCATGCGTCGCGCCTCCCTCCTCTTCGCGTTCCTCCTCGCCGCGCTCGCTCTCCCCGCCGCCTGCGGAGGCACCGCCACCTCGATCTCCGACGCCGACGCTTCGCCCGACGCCGCCTCGGCCAACGCCCCGGACGCCTCCAGCGCCGACAGCTCGAGCCCCGACGCCTCCACTGACGCCGCCAAGATCACCACCCACGCCCCCGCCGTCCACCGCCCCGCGCCCGTCTCCTGCACGCACACGCGCGGGGCCGGCGACTTCGACGTCACCCTCCAGTTCGCTGCCTGCAAGAGCGACGCGGAGTGCATCAACGGCGACAACGGCCGATGCCTCTCGTCGAAGGGCGGCGCGCAGACCAACACCTGCTCCTACGACACCTGCTTCGACGACTCCGCATGCAGCGGCAAGGTCTGCACGTGCCGCGAGTCTCCCGCCAGCAACGCCGCCAACCGATGCTCCGCCGGCAACTGCACCATCGACGCAAACTGCGGCGCCGGCGGGTACTGCTCGCCGTCCGTCGATCCCGACAAGACCAACTACGGCATCACCGGATGGTGGTGCCACACCAGGAAAGACACCTGCGCCGACGACGCCGATTGCACGTCCTCCACCAACACCAACGCGAAGTGCGCGTACGATCCGAGCTCCGCGCACTGGGCCTGCTCCAGCACGCTGTTTCTCCCGCCGTGATCAGCGACTCGACGACGCCGTCTTTCCGTAACGCTTCCGGATCGACCGCACCGCCGCCTCGAGCTCCTCTTGCTCCGCTTCCTCGCTGAAGCCGTCCGCGCTCGAGTCCCGTGCCGGCGCCTCGCAGTACGCGTCCCATCCGCAGCGCTGTTTCCCCGCGCAGTCGCGGTCCGTGCGACACGACTTGCGACGCATCGCATACGCCGGGCAGCCCGGGAAATCAGGCGGGCAGTCGGCCGGATCGTGACAGCGCATCGGGATCACGCCGCCCGGAAGCGACTGCGCGCCCTCCTGCAGCTTGCCGACGATCGTCGCGACATGCGGCCAGTCCGGCGAGCCGCTCCCGCCCACCGGATTGCCCTCCGCATCGAGCGCCACGAAGAAATATTTCGTGTCGCCCGTCACGGTGCTCACCTCGCGACACGACACCTCGCCCTCCCACGTCTGTCCCGTGCGCGCGAGCTCCATCGGATGCCAGCCGCGCGAGCCCCACGTCCGCACCAGCACGACCACGTGCTCCGTCCCCGACGCGAGCGGCATGCGCACGCGAAGCGGCAACGGCGTGAGCACCTCCTGCCGCGTCACGAACTCGACGCTCGGCGCCGCCGGTCCGAGCTCCTGCGGAGCGACGGTCGCGCACGAGAGCGCAGCGAACGAGAGCACGCCACAGGCGACAGCGCCGAACCACGAGAAGCAAGACGATGAGCGCATGAATCCTCCGAGACGAAAGCCGAGCCGCGCCAACGCTTCCACCGGAGTTGGCGCGCCGCAAGAGGTGGAACCGACCGCCCATGGCCGGCTTGGGCGCTTTCCGTCAGTCCGTTGCGATGCCGCCGGGCGATGGCGCTCACGATCCCAGCGGCGGCGGGGGGATCGGCTCGATCACGAACTTCGTTCCGTTGCCCTTCTCGGTCACGAAGTGAACGGCGTATCCGGCCTCGCGCACGTAGGCCCGCACCGCATCGAGCCCGATGCCGCGTCCCGCGAGCCCGTCGCTCGCATCGCGCGTCGACAGACCCGGCATGAACACGACCTCCGCCCCATCCACCTCCGCGCCGTCTTCGACCAGACCGAGCGCACGCGCACGCGCGACGATGCGCCCGAGGTCCATCCCCGCACCGTCGTCCTCGACGACGATCACGGGACCGTGCTCGCCCTCCTGCGCCGAAGCCCAGATGCTTCCGACCTCGTTCTTGCCGGCGCGCGCACGCTCCTCCTCCGGTTCGATGCCATGCGCGACCGAGTTCCGTACGAGATGCGTCATCACTCCCGCGAGCACGTCGGAGAGAGCCGCCGGGATCCGCACCTCGCGCCCCTCGACGACCAGCTCGACGCGCTTGCCTTCACGCGCCGCCCAGTCGGGCGCGCGCTCCGCGATGGTCGCGAGCGCCTCGCCGAACGGCCGTGCAGCGAGCCGCTTGATCGCCCGCGTCAGCTCGTCGTCGTGATCGCCGGCGAGGGCGAGCACCGACTCGAGATCCGACCGCTGCACCGAGGCTTGCTCGAGCGCCGCGCTGCCGATCGGCGACGCCGCGACGAAGTCCTGGCGGGTCCGATCGACCGCGGAGTCCACGCGGAACAGGCGCGCGCGGATGGCCGAGGCCGCGTCGCCCGCCACGTCGCGATCGGCGAGCGCGGCTCCGTTCTTGCGGAGGGCGGCGAGCGTCTCCTCGAGCTCCTCGAACGCGGCCTCGAGCTCGGGGAGATCGAACGCGCGCGCCTCTCCCTTCATCGTGTGCACGTGACGGAAGATCTCCTCGACCGTGGCCATGTCCAGCGGCTCGATCGACAGCGCATCGCCGTCGAGCCGCTCGAAGAAGCGCGCCACCCGCTCGCGCGCCGTCGCGATGTAACGCACGAAGAGCTGCGCTCCGCCCGCGACGAGCCTGCGCATCGCCGCCATCCGCTTCGCGTGCTCTTCCTCTTGCGTCGCGACGGCCTGTTCGAGCTTTCGCTTCTCGCTCACGTCGGTCGCGAGCACCATCACGCGATCGACCTTCCCGTCCTTCGCGACCGGACGGAACTCGAGCTCGAGCGGCAGCAGGGCGCGCTCTCCGTCCTTGCCGCGCTGGAGCGTGACCTCCTTCGGCGCGAGCTCCGCGAACGACGACCAATCGTCGAGCGCGATGTCGAACGCGCTCTCCTGCCATTCGACGAAGGCCTGTGCCTCGACCTCGGTCTCCGCCTTCGGCCCGAACAGGAGCTGCCGGATCGGTCGGCCCTCGAGCTCGGCCGTCGCGAAGATCTTCGAGGCTTGACGCGAGACCGCGCCGCGCACCTTGCCCTCGCGATCGAACGCGACGATCGCCTGGCCCATGTGATCGAACAGGTCGCGCAGGTTCTGCGTGGCCGCTGCGAGGCGCCGTTCCCGATCTCCGATCTCCTCGCTCATGCGATTGAACGCGCCGGCGAGCTGCCCGAGCTCGTCGGTCGAGTGCACGTCGACGCGCGTCGCGAGATCGCCGCCGCCGACGCGACGCGCAGCATCCGAGAGGCGCCGCAGCGGGCTCACGATCTGCGTGCGTGAAATCACGATGAGCACCAAAGCCGTGCCCGCCGCGAGCAGGAACGTGAGCCAGAAGATCTGGCGCCGGCTCTCCGCGAAGGCCGCGTTCTCGCGCGCCAGCGAGAACACGATCCGCGCGCGCCCCACGTTCGCGTCTCCACGCCCGACGACGAGCCTCGCGACCTCGACGCGATCGTCGTGGAACACACCGCGCCCTACCTGCGCGCCGTCGATGGGCGCGGACGCGTCACACCCGCGCTCGATCTTCGCGACCGGCTTCGTCTCCTCCTTCAGGAACACCGCCGCGCACTGCACTTCGCCGTTCCTCTCGAGGTGCCGCAGCTCGGTCTCGATCGCCTCGGTGTCCGCGAAATCCAGGGGCGCCGCGAGCGATGCCGCGAACAGATCGGCGACCATCATCGCCGCCGTCTCCTTCGACGCGAGCAGCGACTGCCGCTCGCGTCGGGTCAGCTCGCGATAGAGGAGCACCGAGACGAGGAGGAGCACCGCCAACGTGGCGATGGTCAGCTTCGTCCCGATCGAGACTCCGCGACCTAAATCGCCGAGCACGATTCTCGTCCCTCGAATCGCGCGCGGCGATTTAGTTCCACCCTAGTGGGGACTTCGTCCCCCTCGCTCGCGGGCTCGCGAGCCTCCCCGACTCGCCTTCGGCGAACCGTGCTTCGCACGGGAAGAGCCCAAATCGTGGCCTCCTGTCGTGCGCAGCACGACTTCGCCGAAGGCGATGGGGGAGGATCGTTGCGCAGCAACGAGGGGGCCTCCGGCCCCACCTGAGTGGAAGCTAAATGGAGAAGCATGAGTCGAGGGACGAGAATCACGCTCCTCCATTTAGGCGTGGGTTCTTCACGAGGTTCCCCGCCCGGCATGGTAAACCGCGGGCCGTAGCAGTGGGGTGCCGTTCGATCATAGGGCGTTTCGCGCTCGCGATGAGCGTCGTCGCCTGCGTCCTCCTCGCGCCGCGCAAGAGCCTCGGTGACGAGGTCGCGGTGCCGGTCGCTCTGCAGGCAGAGCTCCTCGCGAAGGTCGCCTCGTACGATCGCAACCTCGCCACGCGCGCCGGCGATCGCGTTCACGTCCTCATCGTCGTCAACGCGAAGAACGACGCGTCGAACAGCTTCGCGAAGCACATCACGAGCGCGCTCGGCGGCGTCGACAAGATCGGCGGCCTCCCGCACGACGAGACCACCGCGCCGTTCGGCGGCGCGAAGGCGCTCGCCGAGACCTGCCGCGAAAGGCGCATCGCGATCGTGTATCTCGCGCCGGGCCTCGCCGACGAGGTGCCGGGGATCCGCTCGGCGCTCGACGGCGTGAACGTGCTGAGCGTCGCGGCCGACGCCGCCGAGGTCGCGAAGGGCATCGTGCTCGGGTTCGACCTCGTGTCCGGCAAGCCGAAGATCGTCGTGCATCTCGGACAGGCGAAGCGCCAGGAAGTCTCGTTCAAGGCGGAGCTCCTCAAGCTCGCGAAGGTGCTCGAATGAGCGCGCGCACGAAGCATTTCCTCGTCGCGCTGCTCGGCGCCGCGTCGCTCCTCGCGGCGTCGCCGGCGCGCGCCGACGACGCCGACACGAGCACGAGCACGAGCGACCTCGAAGGCCTGCTCAACGAGAACGTCGTCCAGGCCGCGTCGAAGACCTCCGAGGTCGGAACGACCGCACCGGCGACCGTGACGACCGTCACCGCCGAGGACCTGCGTCGCTACGGCATCCGCACGCTCGCCGAGGCGATCGACTTCCTCTCGCTCGGCGCGGTCACGTCGGACTCGCAGCACGTCGTCGACATCGGCGCGCGCGGCGTGATGATCCCGAACGACAACGGCGACCACATGCTGTTGCTCGTGAACGGGCACACGCAGAACGAGCCGCTCTTCGGCCGCGCCGTGTTCGGTCGCGGCGCGTCGATTCCGCTCGAGATGATCGACCACATCGAGGTCATCCTCGGTCCGGGCTCGGTCCTCTACGGCTCGAACGCGATGCTCGGCGTCATCAACGTCGTCACGAAGCGCGCGAAGGACTGGTCCGGCGTGCACGGCGTCGCGGAGGTCGAGCCCGGCAAGTCGTGGCGCGGCCTCGTCGGCGCCGGCGTCCTGTTCCAGACGCCGCTGGCGAAGGACCCCGCGGACCTCACCGTCGCGCTCGAGTACTACAAGCACGACGGCCCTGCGTTCTTCTACGAATACCGCTACGGCGGCATCGACGGCGCCAGCGGGCGCCCGTACCGCTACTCGCGCAACGGGCCGGAGAACGGCTACTGGGGCGGCGTCGCGAACGATGGATACTACACGCGTCTTCCGTCGGGGTTCCTGCGCCTCGCGCTCGGCGACTTCGAGCTCAACGTGCAGGCGAGCTCGTTCGATCACGCCGCGCCGTACCGATCGCGCTACACGAAGGTCTTCCAGGACTTCGACGATCCCGACTCGCACGAGCGCGATCGCCGCCTCGGCATCGACCTCACGCACCGCGCGCGCCTCTCGTCGATCGCGCGGGTCACGTCGCGCGCCTATGTCGACGGCTGGGACTGGTTCGCGGACGTCAACGTCTCGTCGAAGGCAGCATGCCTCGGCGCCGGCGACACCAGCGCGAACACGTGCACGCTCGGCGGCCGCGGTCGCTCGCGCTGGGCGGGCCTCGAGCTCCGCACCGATCTCGACTGGCTCCAGACGTCGGAGCTCGTGACGACGATCGGCGTCGACGGTCGTCTCCGCGAGATCAAGTCGAAGGTCGACTTCTTCGACTTCGACACGGGGCGTCCGCTGCAATCGAGCCAGGGCCTCATCGATCGCAACGACACGCTCATCGGCGCGTATCTCCAGCAGACGATCCTCCCCACGCGCTGGCTAAGCTTCAACCTCGGCGCGCGGCTCGACAAGGAGACGCGCTTCGACGGCGTCATCTCGCCTCGCTTCGCCGCGGCGGTGCGCACGTGGCAGGGCGGCACGCTGAAGGGCAGCTACGCGGAGGCGTTCCGCTCGCCGTCGTTCGCCGAGACCGACTACGTGAGCACGCTGCAGCTCCCCGTCGCCGGCACGCTGCGGCCCGAGCGCGTGCGCTCCGTCGAGGGCTCGTTCGAGCAGAAGCTCGGCGCGCAGCGGCTCCTCTTCGGCGTCTTCCGATCGTGGTGGCAAGACATCGTCGAGAACCACATCCTCTCGGTCGCCGAGCAGCGCGAGGCGGTACGGCTCGGGCAGGTCACGCTGAACACCTTCGGCGTGGGACAGTTCCGCAACGTCTCGCAGATCGACAACTGGGGCCTGAACGGCACGTTCGAGGGCACCGCAGGGACGGACCAGCAGCTCCACTACGGGCTCAACGTCACGGCGGCCATCGCGCGGCGCGACGAGAGCGGCGTGCAGCGCGTCCCGCTCGCCGTCGCTCCGCAGCTCTTCGGCAACGCGCGCATCGCCTACGACATCCCGGGTGACTGGCCGACGCTCGCGCTCGCGACGCACTACATCGGCAAGCGCCCGATCGATCGCGCGTACGACGGCGGCTGGCCGAGCGGCAACTACGCACCGCCGCAGCTCGAGACGCGCGCTACGATCTCCGGACCGCTCCCGTTCGTGCGCGGGCTCTCGTATCGTCTCACGGCGACGTACGCGATCGCCGATCGTGGTGCTTACGTCGTCGGCGCGCAGCAGGTGTACGAAGGCATCACGCCGGATCGGTCTCCGCAGCTGCTGCCGCTCGATCAGTTCCGGACGTCCATCGGTCTCCAGTACGATCTCCTTCCCTGAGTCATGCGTCGCGCCCTCGTCCTCCTCATGATGTTCGCGGTGCTCGGCGCCGGCTTCCGCCTGCTGTCGGCATGCCTGACCGTCACGCCGATCATCGTCGAGCGCGATGCCTTCGGCGGGCCGGACGCGGGGTGCCTCAAGTGTCTGCAGGGACCCGAGGCGTGCGCCGGCCTCATCGAGGACTGCGAGGGCGACCCGCGCTGCAAGCCGATTTACGCGTGCATGGTGCGCGAGACCTGCCTCGATCTCCTCACCTTGGACGACAAGATCAAGTGCGGCTTGCCCTGCGCGCAAGACGCGGGAATCCAGAGCGCATCCGACCCGGTCATCACTACGTACCTCGTGGGACTGGTCGCATGTGGACAGGAGAAGTGCGCAGGCCCCTGCAATCTTTCGGACGCCGGCGTGGGCCTCTGACGACGTTCACTACGCTCTCGACTGTTATCGTCATGACGTGGGGAGGAGCGTGCGCGATACATCCATCGGGCGTGTCCTGACCTCTTCGGTCATCCTGGGCATCGTCGTCGCCGTGGTGCACATCGGCTGTGGCGCTCCCGAGGATCCCGGCGCTCCCGATGCGCCCGATGCCGCGATGGACATCGACGGCACCTCCGCATGTTTCGGCATCGCCGACGGCGCGCCGTGCAGCAACGGCACGAAGCTGTGCGTGCGTGGCGTGTGCTCCGATCCTTCGTGCGGCGACGGCATCGTCACGGCCCCGGAGGAATGCGATCGCGGCGCGCTGAACGCTCCTGGATCGGGCTGCGAGACGACGTGCAAGCACACCTGCGTCTCGACGGACGCTGCACGCAACTGCCAGACGAGCGACTCGTGCGCGACGAGCGGCTCGTGCGACGACGCCACGCACATCTGCAAGCTCGGCGGACCGAAGCCGACCGGCGCGAGCTGCGGTCAGGGAAAGTTCTGCAAGGGCGCCGAGTGTGTCGACGCTCTCTGCGGTGACGCGGTCGTCACGCCGCCCGAGACCTGTGACAACGGCGACGCGAACGGGCCCGGCACGGGCTGCGAGAAGACGTGCAAGCAGACGTGCGTGAATCCGCTGACGGACTGTCCGGCCACGCCGTGCAACATCGCGACGTGCACCGCCGATCATCGCTGCGCGACCACGCCGGACGCGACGAAGAACGGTCAGGCCTGCGCCGCGAGTCTCGTGTGCAAGGCAGGAGCGTGCATCGCTCCGGGCGCGACGTGCGGAAACGGCATCCTCGAAGGCGGAGAGGAATGCGATGCCGGCGCGAGCAACGGTCCGGGCAGCGGCTGCGAGACGATCTGCAAGTTCTCGTGCAGCGGTCCGGGCACGCAGGGCTCGTGCGTCGACATGAACGCGTGTCACGCCGCGCCGACGTGCACCGCCGTGACGATAGGCGGCAACCCCGGTCAGAAGTGCGTGACCGGTGCGAACAAGGCCGACGGCGTCACGTGCGGCGTTGGCAGCATCTGCCTCGCATCCGTGTGCAAGCCTTCGGTCTGCGGCGACGGATATCGCGACGCCGCGAAGAACGAGCAGTGCGACGACGGCAACGTGACCAAGCTCGATGCGTGCGACAACACGTGCAAGTTCGAGCAGAGCCACCGCGTCATCGGCATGAGGATGCAGTTCGGTACGGACGCGTATTGCACGACGAACGCGCTCGGCAGCGCCATCGCGGGCGTCGCGCGCACCTCGTTCCAGGACAGCCTCGATGCCGGCATCAAGGACGGCTCGGTGTCCGCGCTGTTCACGTTCGCCGGCGACCTCGCCGGCGCGACCGGACCGGTGACGGTCGGCAACATCTCCGGGGCTCCTCCGAGCAACGCGGCTCCGTACGACGGCGTGAGCGATCTCGACTGGTGGTACGCGCCCACGCCGTCGTCGATCGACGCGACGCGCACGGCTCGAGCGAAGCTCACGGGCACGTACGCGGGCGGCGCGCTCGATGCGACCGGTCACCTCAACCTCATCACGTCCGTCGGTGGCTCGCTGGCGAGCCTCGCGGTGTCCGGCGCGAAGATCACCATCCCGATCGGGGCCGCCAACGTGCCGACGACGGCGGCCGCTGCCGCGCCGCCCGGTCACGTCGCCTCCGAGCATCTCGTCTCCACGCTCCAGAGCTTCAGCTCGGCCGGCGGAACGGCGGGCGCGCCGACCGGACAGATGTGCGGGAACATCGCGGCGACGTCGCTCGATCAGACCGCGGCTCCGCTCTCGTTCCTCCCCGGAGGCGCGAATCCGTGCTTCGAGAAGTACACGACGGCCAACCGCTTGATCGACATCATCGTCTCTGGCTGCAAGGTGACGGCCCTCAAGATCACGGCGATAAAGCCGACCCAGCCTGACCAGGCGGACCCCGACGTCACGCCCGCCGGTGCAGGCGCGCCGTATGCGCTGTCCGCCGACCCGACCACGAAACGCGTGACGGGCTGCAAGGACAAGAACGGGGCCGTCGTACCGCTCCAGGCGTGTCTCAATGCCGCCGCCTATTCGATGTCGTTCAAGTACGCCACCGATCGTGTGATCATTAGATAAGAGGCTCCGGCCCGTGCGTGACGGCCCCACCACCATCGGCAATTACATGCTCTGCGGCGAGCTCGCCAAGGGCGGCATGGCCACGATCTACATCGGCCATGCGATCGGCTCGACGCGCCCGCTCGCCATCAAGAAGATGGACGTGCACGGCTCGAGCGCCGAGCTCGTGACCATGTTCCTCGACGAGCTCGCGCTCGCGGGCAGCGTGAAGCACCGGAACATCGTCCAGACCATCGACGTGGTCAGCACGGAGGACGACCTCTGTCTCGTCATGGAGTACATCGAGGGCGAGACGGTCAGCAAGCTCTTGCGCGCGTGCCGCGAGCAGGCACTCTCGATGCCGATAGCGATCGTCGCGGGCGTCGTGTGCGCCGCGCTCCAGGCGCTGCATGCGGTGCACGAGGCCACCGGCGCCGACGGCAAGCCGCTCGAGATCGTTCATCGCGACGTGTCTCCGCAGAACATCGTCGTCGGCGTCGACGGCGTGACGCGGCTGCTCGACTTCGGCGTCGCGAAGGCTGCCGTGCGCCTCCAGCAGACGCGCACCGGCGAGCTCAAAGGCAAGGTCGCCTACATGGCGCCCGAGCAGCTCGAACGCCACGAGGTCACGAAGCTCACGGATCTCTATGCGATGGCGGTCGTGCTCTGGGAGGCGCTCGCGGGCCAGCGCCTCTTCGAAGCGGAGACGGAGGGACAGCTCGTTCGCAAGGTCATGATGGGCACGAGCGATCCTCCGAGCTCCATGCGCCCGGGGATCCCGCCGGAGCTCGACGCCGTCGTCATGCGCGCGCTCGCGAAGGAGACGGGCGATCGCTATCAGTCCGCGCGTCACTTCGCGGGCGCGATCGAGAACGCGACGACGATCGCCCGCGCGCCCGAGATCTCCGAGTGGGTGCAGACGGTCGCGAAGAAGACGCTGGAGGGGCGCGCTCGTCGCGTCGCCGGCATGCTGTCGGGGGTGCGCACCCCGGGAGGCGCAGCGTCGCCGCCCAGCTCCTCGCGCATGAGCGTGGCCGCCGCCTCGGCGCCGTCGTTCGTGCCATCGGTGCCGTCAGCCACGCCCTCGGTGGGCACGGGGCTTCGGTCGCGCGTCATGGCCGAGGACGCGACGTCTCCGGGCACGAGCCGCATGGCGGTCACCGGTACGACGAAGGCGACGGGCAAGCACGTGCTGATCATCGACGACAGCGCGGTCATCCTCGAGAACGCCCGCCGCGTGCTGGAGGCCGACGGCTATCGCGTGACGACGACGACGCAGACCGTCGGCGCCGCGAAGCACCTCGTCGACTGCGACCTTGCGCTCATCGACTTCCACATGCCCGGGTTCAACGGCGCCGCGGTCATCGAGTCGCTGCGAGGTGCATCGACCGCGAGCGGGAAGACGTGTCTCTTCTACCTGTTCACGTCGGACCAGGAGATCGCGAAGGACTACGGGCGCATGGGCTTCGACGGATCGCTCACGGGCAAGGGCGACGACGGAGCGCTGCTCCGCGGCGTGCGCGCGGCGTTCCGCGTGCTCCAGATGCGAGCGATGAAGAAATGAGGTCGACCTCGCGACGCCGCACGGTGACCGGGTCTGCGCTGCTCTCGGCGGTGCTCGTCGCGGGCGCATTCGCGTGCGGGTTCGACGGCGTCGGCTCGCTCGACGCGCCCGGCCCGGGCGGACCCGCCGGCGAGGCTGGCGTCGGACCGGGCTCCGAAGGCGGCGGCCCGGAAGGGCAGGACGGCGCCACGACCGGTGAAGGCGGCTCGACGTCCGGCGACGCCGGCGACGCTTCGACCGCATGCACGCGCGACGGCGGCGGCGCCGGCGTGACGTGCGGAGCGGAATGCGTGGATACTGCACACAATCGGCTGCACTGCGGCGGTTGCAGCGTCGCTTGCGACGAGACGTCCGCGTGCGAAGGAAGCTGCGTCTCGGTAGCGAGCGCGCTCCACGGTCTGCGCTACGAGCTGCCGTGTCTCGACGGCAATTCGCCGTACTGCAACGCGGGCAACACGCCGGCCGCGAAGGTGGTCACCATCGCCGGTACGGCGGGGAAGAGCTACACGGTGACGATCCGCGTCCGCGGAGTCGTCGAGCAGAAGACGTACAACGGCGAGATGACCGGCAACGCGCAAGGGACGAACGCAGCGTTCTTCGTCGCGGGCGGCTCTCCTGCGAACGACCTCTGGAACGCGTACTCCTTCAAGATCGCGACGCCGTCGAAGACGTTCTATCTGAACGGCGGATCGTCAGGCCACGACTACGTGGACGCGGTCGACTACACGGCGGCGATCATCGCAGCCGCGGGGACGAGCGTGACCCTCGACGCGTCATCGTCCGACAGCAACATCGCGAGAAACCGCGATCAGGCGAACGGCACCGCCATCATCATCCCGTCGATCAAGCCCGCGCCGCAGGCCTTCAACGGGCAGTTCGTGCAGATCGACGTTCTGACCGTCGCGCCGGCGCCCTGACCCGGGTCGCGTGAGCCGGGTGGGTCGGACGCTCGCCGTCCGCGCCGCGAAGCTCGATCTTCCGCGCCGGGCTGGTGGATCGCCCGGGGCCCGTCACAGGACAGAACAGGAGAGAAGAGGAGGGGACTTAGCGTCGCTTTTCCCGTGAAACTGCACGTTTACACCAGTGACGGTGTTGGTCTCACCTTTGCACACACTGGGACCATGCGCTCCTTCCAGCCCCTCGCCCGTGTCGGTCTCGCCTCTCTGCTCGGCGCCCTCGCGACGTTCGGCGCCTCGCGCGCGGAGGCCGCAACGGCCTGCGACGCGAGCTCCGTGACCTGCGCCGTCGGGTCCGCGGCGCTGAAGGCGGAGATCAAGAACCAGCTGCCGACCACGATCGACAGCGGAATGATGGACAAGGGGCTCATCAAGATCCGAACGCGCTTCACGATCGATCCCGTCGGAGCCGACCCGCTCCTCACGATCGACATGCCGAAGGGCGCGCTCGTCGAGGCCTCGTGGTCCGAGAAGGGCTTCGTCGTCGTCAAGCCGATCACCGAGCAAGGCACGCAGGGCACCATGAAGGTGCACTACACGCTCACGCCGAGCCTCGAGGCTTCGATCTACGGCATCGGCGTGAACTACAACGCGTCGCAGCTGATCAACAAGATCCCCGGCGCGAAGTTCAACTACGACGCGAAGGCCGAGATGCCGATCCTGCCGTGGGGCTTCCAGGCCGCCGCGCTGAAGGTGCCGGCACCCTCGCTCGATCAGTCGACCATCTTCTCGATCCCGTTCTCGCAGATCGGCGTCGACACCGGCATCGTGACGGGGACGCTCTCCATCCAGGCCGCCGCGAACCCGACGTTCAACTACGTCACGAAGGACGTTCGCCTCGACTCGGGCTCCGTCACGACGGCCGACGGCTCCGCGAAGCTCGCGATCGGCGACGACGACTTCCTCGACATCAGCGCGTCGGTCGCCGGCGAGCTCACGCTCGGCGGAACGCTCGACGTCCGCCCCGTCATCAAGGTCGACACCGTCGACGGGTACCCGACGTTCGGCCTCGTGAAGTACAGCTTCAACGCCGTCAGCAAGGCGATCGGCGGCGGCGCCCCGATGCCCGTCTCGTTCGAGCAGACGCAGATCCACATCCCGCTCCCCAACTTGAAGGTGCCGAGCGCCACGCTCGCGATGGGCAGCGCGAAGGCCGGCCAGCAGGTCGAGAAGACCGTGACCATCGACAGCACCGGCGAGCTCGGTGGCACGCTGAAGTTCGAGAGCTCGGATCCGCAGTTCATCGTCCCGAGCGGCGAAGTCCGCGTCGCGGCGAAGAGCAAGCATGACCTGAAGGTCGTCTTCAAGCCGTCTGGCGACGGCGCGGCGTCGGCGACGATCACGGTGCGCTCGAACGACCCCGGCTCGCCCGAGCAGACCTTCCGCGTCGCTGCGAACGGCGCATCCCTCGACCCCAAGGGCGAGGACGACGGCGAAGGCAGCAGCCGCACGGGCGGCGTGAAGGATCTCGAGCCGCCTCCGGCCGACGACGGCTGCTCCACGGCGGTCGTCGGCGCGGGCTCCACGAGCGGCTATGCGGCGCTCCTCCTCGGCCTCGGGCTCGCGGTCGCGTCGCGCCGCCGCCGGACCCGCTGAGCGCTCCGTCTGCTAGGCTCGGCCCCCCTCGAGACGCAGGGCCAGGGGCGTCGGTGTAGATGGTGTTGGCGGCCGAAGGTTTTCGCGGAACCAAGAGATTCGTCGTGGAAGGCCGCCTCGGGGCGGGCGGAATGGGCGTCGTCCATCGCGCGCGCGACCTCGATCGCGGCGAGGTCGTCGCGCTGAAGACGATGGTGCGCGTCGAGCCGGAGGCGCTCCTCCGGTTCAAGAAGGAGTTCCGCGCGCTCGCGGACATCAGCCACCCGAACGTGGTGCAGCTCTACGAGCTGTTCAGCGAAGGCGAGCAGTGGTTCTTCACGATGGAGCTGCTCGACGGCGTCGATCTGCTCACGTGGGTGCAGTCGTCGCTCACGCTGCCGCCGCCATCTCTTCCGAATGATCCGGGACCGGGCGTCGATGCGACGCAGCCCGCCGGGACCGCGTTCTTCGACTCGCTACGCCCGCCCGCGGCCTCGGCGGCGACGGCCACGGCGATCAGCGAGCTCGACACGCCCGTCGTCCCGATGATGCAGCGATTTCCGATCCGCGACGTCGGCCGACTTCGCGAGGCGTTTCGCCAGCTCGCCGCGGGTCTGTCCGCGATCCATTCCGCAGGCAAGCTCCATCGCGACGTGAAGCCGCCGAACGTGATCGTGACGCGGTCGGGCCGAGTCGTGTTGCTCGACTTCGGAGTCGCGTACGACCTCGAAGACCGCAAGGGTCACGGCGTCGAGTACGCCATGGCCGGCACGCCCGCGTACATGGCACCGGAGCAGGCGACGCTCGCGCGCGCGACACCGGCGTCCGATTGGTATGCCGTGGGGGTCGTGCTGTACGAGGCGCTCACCGGTCGACTGCCGTTCGAGGGCTCTGCGCCGGCCATTCTCTTCGGCAAGCAGCAGCGCGCGCCGATGCCGCCCTCGACCCTCGTCGAGGGCATCCCGGAGGACCTCGAGCAGCTCGCGATGGACCTCCTGAAGGCCGATCCGCGCGAGCGGCCGTCGGGCGACGAGATCCTCGCGCGGCTCGAAGGCGATCGTGCGGCGGCGATCTCGTCGCCGGGCGAGGTCTCGTTCGTCGGGAGGCGCACGCAGCTCGAGGAGCTCCGGACCGCGTATCGCGCGAGCAAGACGTCCCTGGGCGTCGTGATGCTGCACGGGCGTTCGGGCATGGGCAAGACCGCGCTCGCGACGCGCTTCCTCGGCGAGCTCGCGGGCGAGGACGCGCTCGTCCTCTCGGGGCGCTGCTACGAGCGCGAGGCGGTGCCGTTCAAGGCCGTGGACTCGGTCGTCGACGAGCTCCGCCACTGGCTGTCGAGGCTGCCGGAGAGCGACGTCGCCGCGTATCTCCCGCCGGACCTGAGCGCTCTCACCCGGGTTTTTCCGGTGCTCGGCGATATCGACGATCGCGAGGGCCACGCGCGCAAATACACGCGCGACGACGATCACATCGAGCCGCACGAGCTGCGACGACGCGCGTTCGCGGCGATGAAGGAGCTGCTCGCCAACATCGCGCGCGAGCATCGGCTCGTCGTGCACATCGACGACCTGCAGTGGTGTGATGCCGACAGCGTGCAGCTCCTCGAAGCGTTGTTCGCGCCGCCCACGCCGCCCTGGCTGCTCGTGTGTACGTATCGCAGCGAGCTCTCGCGTTCGTCGGCGCCGCTGGCGGAGCTCCGCCGCGCGATCGACGTGCTCGGCAGCCAGTGCGTGTTCCGCGAGGTCGAGCTGAGCGAGCTCGCGCCGCACGAGGCCGAGGAGCTCGCGCGCACCCTCGTCGGGTCGACGCGGGTGGGCGGCGCGGAGATCGCCGCGCTCGTCACCGCCGAGGCTCGAGGCAACCCGCTCTTCCTCGGCGAGCTCGCGCGATGGGCGAACGAGCGGCGTGGCGGCGCGCAAGGGACCGGCGGTCTCTCGCTCGAGCAGGTCATCCTGGACCGCGTGTCTCGGCTGTCGGACGACGCACGCGCGCTCCTCGAGACCCTGAGCGTCGCCGGAGGTCCGCTGACGCATGCCGTGGCTGCGCGGGCCGCCGATCTCGCATCGCGGCTCCGCACGCCGGCGCTCGCGTTGCGCAGCGCGAGGCTCGTCGTCACGCGAGGCCTCGGCGACGACGACGCGATCGAGCCCGCGCACGATCGCGTGCGCGAGACGATCGCGCAGAGCCTCGACGACGCCCGCCGTCGCGCGTGCCATGCGGGGATCGCGCGCGCGCTGGCGGCGGTCGAGCCGCAGTGCGATGCGGAGGCCGTCTTCGAGCATTTTCGCGCAGCCGGCGACGCGGAGAGCGCGAAGGGCTTCGTCCTGGCGGCGGCGAGCGCCGCGGATCGCGCGCTCGCTTTCTTGCGCGCCGCGGCGCTGTACAAGGCCGCGATCGAGCTGCGTGCCGGTCCGCTCGACGTGCTTCATCGGCGTCTCGGCGACGCGTTCGCGAACGCGGGTCACCTGGCGGAGGCCGCCGACGCCTACCTCGCCGGGTCGCGCCACGCGAACGCCTCCGAGGGGCTCGAGCTGCGCCGGCTGGCGGCCGAGGACTACTTGAAGAGCGGCCGTGATGCGCGCGGCCTCGAGGTGATGCGCTCCGTCCTCGAGGAGGTCGATCTGCCGTATCCCCGCTCGAAGCAGCGCGCGCTGGCGTCGCTGATGGTGAGCGAGGCGAAGCTGCGGGTCGCGCCGCTGCGTCGCCGGTTGCGTACGGCGCAGAGCGTCGACGTCGCCCATCTCGCGCGCATCGACGTCGCATTCGCGGCCGCGACGGGGATCGCGCTGAGCGATCCGCTGCGCGGCGCGGATTACGCTTCGCGCGGCCTGTTGCTCGCGCTCGAGGCCAGCGAGCCGGTGCGTCTCTGCCGAGCGCTCGCGGTGGCGGCAAGCAACGCCGCGACGCGCGGCGAGCGCTCGCGTTCGCGCGCGGAGGACCTGGTTCGCACCGCCGAGCGCATCGCGACCGAGATCGACGACCCGCGCGTGCAGGCGCTGGCGTTGCTCGGCGGCGGCACGGTGCACTTCCTCCTCGGCGAGTGGCGGAGCGCGCGCTCGAAGCTCGAACGCGCGGACCGCCTGCTCCGCGAGAGCTGTCGCGCGGTCGCGTGGGAGCTCGCGAACACGCAGAGCTGGACGTGCAACGTCCTCATCCTGAGCGGCGAGCTCTCGGAGGCCTCGCGGCGGGTGCCGGCGCTCATGGACGAGGCCCGCGGCCGCGAGGATCTCTTCGCGATGATGCACCTCGCGTATCCCGCATGCATCGCGCGCATCGTGGCGGACGACGTCTCGGGCGCCCTCGAGATCGTGAGCGCCTCCGAGACGGGCGATCCCGAGGTGCTCACGGCGGGCCGCTGGGGCGCGTTCATCTCGGCGTGCTCGGTCGATCGCTATCGCGGCGACGGCGCGTCGGCATGGCGAAAGGTCCTCGCGCAGTCGCGCGCGCTCGAGTCGTCGATGCTCTGGCAATCGGCGATGGTCCGCGTCTTCTCGTCGTACGAGCGCGGTCTTTCGGCGCTCGCCGCGGCGAACCTGAAGCACGACCGCCGATCGGCGCTGAAGCACGCGGAGCGCTGGGCGAAGGCGCTCGCGAAGGAGAAGCTCCGCTACGCGCCGGCGCTCGGCCACCTGCTTCAAGCGGGCGTGAGCGCATCGTCCGGTGAAAAGAGCGCCGCGCTCGATGCGCTCGACGCCGCGATCCCGAAGCTCGACGACGCCGATCTTGGTTACCTCGCGGCGTGCGCGCGCCATCGCAAGGGTGAGCTGGTCGGCGGCGCAACCGGCCGCGAGCTCCTCGAACGAAGCCGCGCGTTCTTCACGGCCCAGGGCATCGTGAGCACGGAGCGCTGCCTGGCAATGAGCGCACCGGGGTTCTAGGGCGGCCGCGCGGCGTCGCGCTTCGTCGCGCGCGACGCGAGCCACGCCAGCGCGCGCAGGCTCGGGACGAAGAAGTAGCCGCCGCCGCGCAGCGTGACGAACTGCGGCAGGCACGCGAGGCGACGGCGCACCGGGACGCTCGGGATCGAGAAGTGCTGGCCACGTTCGTCCATGACGCTCGCCGTGATCGGATCGCGCTCGTCGTACAGGCCCGCGAATTTCGGGTTGTTCAGCCATGTCTGCTGCACGAACTCGAACTGCCGGCGGAAGCTCGCGTTCAGCGCGATGAAGACGAGGCCGCGGTCTGCGCCGTCCGGCGTCGCGCGCTGCGCGGGCGTGCCCTTCGAGATCGGGCCGTACGGACGGCCACGCCGCAGAAGCCGATGCCGGCCGACGGCTCTTCGCGACTCGTTCGCGCTCGGCGCGAGCATGTCTCGCGGGTTCGCGCGGCGGATGTGTGCGCCGAGCGGGCACTTCGTGCCGGCGGGATCGGCATCGTGGAACGCGAACGCCTCCTTCTCCGCGCCGGGGCCCGGATCGTGATCCGGATAGTTCACGAGGGGCGCGCCGCTCGGCCACCGACCGACGAGGCTCGAGGCGAGCTTCGTCGCCGCCTTCGCGTCGCCGTTCGGACGCGCGCGGTCGAGCATGCATTGCCAGAAGCCCGCCGTGTCTTGCTGCAGCTTGCGATACACGAGGTACGAGCCGTTCGACCCGATGTCGAAGCCGTCGGTGCCTTGCGGCGAAGGAGGAAATTCGTCGTACGCGTTGCGGTAACCGAGGACGAACTCGCCCGCGGGGACCTCGTCCTCGTGGGGATCGCGCGGGCGGGGGCTGCCCGTGACGTGCGGCTGCGTGATGCCGTCACGGAAACCGAACGGCTCGTGGAGCGGATCGCGGAGCTCACCGGAATCCTCGTGGACGACCACGCCTCCGAGCGCGGCGATCCGGCCCACGACGCGATCGCGGAGCGCGGCGATCGCGTCGACGTTCTTCGCGTACAGCATGACGAGCGCATGGATCGGCCCATTCGACGGGCCGCCGAGCTCCCACGCCTTCGGATCGTTTTCGTCGACGTCGCCGAGCACGTGCGAGCGGAGCTGATCGCTCATTCCTTGCTGCAGCTCGCGCGGGAACGACGCGAGCTCGCTCTCGGCGAGGCCAAGGCGCGCGAGGCCGGTGTGCGTGAACGCGACATTGATGCGCTCTTCCTGCCGGCGCTTGCCGCGCGCCGAGGCATGGACCTCGTGCCGGAGCTCGGACAGCCATGTTCCCGGCTCGCTCTCGTCGTTCTCGAACGACACGTGCACCCAACGCGCGTGCGGAAGCGACCCATACCCGAAGAGGACGATGCCCTGGATGTCGGACAGCTCGAGCTGGGTCACGTTCGCTCCATCACAAGCGCGCCAGCCACGCGCGGGCTTGCGCTTCCGTCATGTCGCCGCTCGCGCCCTCGCGGACGAGGGCATTGCGCAGCACGTCCGAGACGGTGAGGTTCTTGTACGCGCTGTACCAGATGCGGTTCTCGATCTGGAACGTGCGCGTCCATCGCTTGAAGGCGTTCTCCTTCGACGCGCCGCCGAAGATCAGCGCATTCGTGTCCGGGAACCACTTCGTGTTGCTCCATACCGCGGTGAGATAGATGTGCGCCTTGTCGACGAAGTCGCCGAGATACGCCTCCCAGCTGCCGTCGTAGTTGCTGAAGAAGAGCACGGTGTCGTCGTCGAGCATCACCCACCTCGCGAAATGGATGCTCGAGATGCCGCCGAGCGTGCCCTCGTAGGCAATCCGCCGGCGCGCGTTCTCCAGGAACCAGAGCACGATGCGCATCACGCGGGCCCGTACGACGCCCGGCCGCATCGGGACGTGGTGCGTGAGCCCGTTCTGCGTGATCGCGTCCTCGCGGCGGTTGATGGGGTCGAGCTTCGGGTCGTCCTCGGCGACCAGCTCGCGCGGGCTCTCCGAGCGGCGCTCGCGACTCTCCACCCAAAGCGCGAACGGCAACCCCAGGAGCGCCGCCGGCACGACGACGAAGACGACCAGCACGTAGAAGACGATCGTCGACGACGGCTGGGCCGGGAAACCTCGGTCGACCGGGCCGGTCACGAGCCCCGCGCCCGCGAGGCGATCGAGCAGTCGATTGCGGATCACGACCGCGCTCTCTCCCTCGAGGCCGAGATCGGCGACGTCGTCGTCGAGCAACGCCTCGAGCCGAAGGCGCACGTCGCGATCGTTCAGGATCTGCGCGACCGAGAGACCAGGGTGCCCGAGGTAGAACGTCGACGCCGGGAGCGCGTTCTTCGCGACGAATCCCGCCAGATCGCCGGTGTGATAGCCCTCCCACGACCCGAACAAAAGCTCCTCGAACGGCGCCAGCGCGGTCGCGAGCGCCGCCAGGTGATCGGCCTGCTCGCCGTCGTGGTTGCTCTCGAACGCGAGTCGCGACGCGACTCCATCGGGACCGTCGATCAGGACGAAACGTGCAAAATGCAGCGAGGTCACGCTCACGAGCGCGTCTTGCACATCGCTCTCGACGGCATCGAGCCGTGCGGACAGGCCGTGCCGCGCGCTGGGGCGAACCGGCGCGACGATGGTGAGCGCGTGCTGCCGAACGGCCACGAAGGGAATATCCTCGGAGTCGCATGGCGGTTGCAACCACGCTCGGCGTCGAAACGAAGGTTCCTCGTCCGAAGAGCGCGCTCGAGCGTCACGCCGCCTTCTTCGACCCCGAAGGCACGGGTCGCGTGACGATCGGGCAGACCTGGGCGGGCCTCGGGCGACTCGGGATCGGCCTCGTGTGGCGCCTCTTGCTCACGCCGATCATCAACGGCTTTCTCGGCTATCTCACGCAGCGCAAGGTGTCGTTCGTGATCGTCGTCGCCAAGATCGCCGACGGCAAGCACCCGTTCGACACCGGCACGTTCGCCGATGACGGCGAGATCGACGAGAGCGCGCTCGCCGAGGTCGTGAAGGCCGGCGCCGGCGGCTCGCTCAGCGCGAAGGAGATGCGCGCGCTGATCCTCGCACGCGGGAACCGACGTCCCGCGATGGGCAAGCTCGCCGGCACGCTGGGCAGCTGGTTCTCGGGCAAGGAGGTGAAGCTGCTCTTCTGCCTCGCCGCAGACACGACGAAACGCGAGGACGACAGGATCGTCCCCGCGGTCACGCCGCGAACGCTGCGCCGCCTCTACGACGGGACGCTGTTCCACCTGCTCGCGCGGCGACGACGCATGCGCGCATGCCGCGGCTGAGAGGTCGAGCGGCGAAAGAGCTGCGACTGCCCAGGTCGCAGCTCTTTCGCCGTCGTTTTCAGGGAGCCATTACACGACCCGGAGCGCCATTGACGCCCGTGACGGTGTGGCAAGAGTTGCAGTCACCGGCCGTGAGAGCGCTGGCCATCGCGCGCTCCTTCACGCCGTTCGTGACCTTCACCGTGAACGGAGGGGCGATCTGACCGCCGAGCGAGAAGTTACCGACGCTGTTGACGGGGATGTTCTTCACGACGCCGTTCTTGTCCGTCACCACCACGGTGAGCGCGCCGTTGACGCCGTTGCAGTCGTTGGGCTCGTGCGCGGTCGGATAGACCGTGCCCGCGACCGTGTAGTTCGGCCCGCCTCGCTGCGAGTGGCACGTGATGCACGCGCCGCCGGGACGCATCTTCGACGAGCCGTCGTTGCCGTTGTTCCACGTCTGCTTGCTCGTGCACACGAGCGGCGTGTTCGTGTTCGTTCCGCCCGTGGCGCCGCCGTCGGCGCCTCCGTCGGCGCCGCCCGGCGGTGGCGTGCAGACTGCACCTTTCGGCGTGCCGGCCTTGATCCACGCGTCGAGCACGGCGATCTCCGCCGGCGTCGGCGCGACCGCCGGCTTCGGCGGCATCGGGCTCGCGGTGTCCTTCAGCCGCGCGAGCGATCGCTCCGCGTAGCTCTTCGTCGGATCGGCTGCCGACTTCTTCGTGAGATCGTCGTAGGACAGCAGCGCGACGGGGTTGGGACCGAGGTGGCAACCGATGCAGCGGTTCTCGAAGAGCTGCTGCACGTCGCAAGGTAGGCCGGTGACGGCGCCGGTTCCGGCGCCCTTGCCCGACGCGTTGATCCCGTCGTCGGAAGGATTGGTGCTGCCGCTCGGCGGCAGCACTGCACCGCCGCCGTCACCGTCGGCTCCGGGAATCTCCGCGTTGTCGCTGAGGTTCGCCGTATCGCCGCCGCCGCAGGCGACGGCCGTACCCGCGGCCGCCGCTACACCAAGAAACAGAATGAGGAGTGATCGCATCGGTCACTTCGCCGGCGGGACGAAGCCGCTGCTGCTGCTGCTGCTGCTGCTGGTGCCGTCGGCGCTGCCGCTGCCGTCCGGCGTGCACTTCGACGCGACGCACGATGCGCCGGCGCCACACTGCTTGCTGCACGTGCACGAGGACGAGGACGTGTCGCTGCTGGAATCGGAGCCGGCCTTGTCGCCGTCGCCGTCGTCGTCATCCTTGCCGTCGTGATTGTCGTCCTTCGAAGAGCACGACTTCTTCGAGGGCTTCGGCGCGTCCTTGTCATTGCTGTCCTTCGCGCACTTGTCGCCCGGTCCGTTCTCCGCCTCGAGCTCGACGTCCGACGAGTCCTCGCAGAGCCGATCCTCGTCGCCGTCCTTGCCCTTGCTCTCGAAGTCGCCGTCGTTGCCCTCGCTCTTGTCGTCGTCGTCGTCCGCCTCGGAGTCGCTCTTGTCGGAGTCGCTCGACTCGCCGCTGCCGGTGCTCCCGCAGTTGCACGCCGTCTTGAGCGAGCTCGCAGACGTGCCGACCGGGCGCACGGTGCCGAGGTACAGCGTGCCGCCGTCCTTCACGGCGATCTCGTCGAACTTGCCGGCCGACGTGCTGTTGACGAGGTGACCGATCGTGCGGAGCTCACCTGCCATCGTCGAGTTCGCGAAGATGATGCGGTAGACGTTTCCCACCGGGAGCTCGAGGCGGAACGCGCCGTTCTTCTGGAGGTACGCAGAATACGTGCGGCCGTCCGAGCCGATGGCCAGCGCCGACGCGTTGTCGAGGGTCCGCAGCTGCGTGTCGACCTTGCCCGTCACTTCGAGCGTCGACGACGACGGCTCTGCGGCCTTGCCGCAAGCCACTGCCGCCAGCGCAAGCGCGATCACCGTGCCGAGACCGAACATCGTCTTCATGGGGGGTAAGTCTCCGAGGGGGGTGACGGACGTCGGTGCACCCTCGGTGCCACACCGAAACGGATCCCTGGATCGCGCTAACGCGTGGAAATTCCCCGCGTCCGCCGCGCCGAGGTCACGCGCCTGCTGTCGAGAGCCGATCAGAGTGATCGGGAAGATCAGACCCCCCGCGCTCCGGCGACCGCTACAGATCCGCAGGCATGAAAGGACGTCCGGCGGCCGAGGGGCCGCCCTTGGCCGGAACGCGCTTCTTGTCGGGCGGGTGCGTGACGCGCGCGGGGCCCGGGCCCGGTGCTCGCGGCGCCGCGGCTTGTCCGGCGCCCGGCGTCGACGCCGGCAGCTCCATCATCACGCCGGCGTCCGCGTCTGCCGCCGGAGCCGCGATCGGAGCGATGGCAGCAACGGTCGGCGACGCGGCGGACTGGACGGTCGTCGACGTGATGCCGAGATCCGCGGGCGGCGCAGCGCTCGCACCCGCACCTGCGAACCGTACGCCGAGACCGCCGATGACCAGCGATACCGCCGCGACCGCGACGAGCGCGAGCTTGCTCCCACGCGGCGCCGGTGGAGGCGCGACCGGCTCCGGAGGCAGGGACGCGACGGCGAGCGCGAAGCGCGCGGGCAGGACGACGGGCGCGGTCGGCCCGCTCTCGAACGCGTCGCGTCGCTTCATGAGCGCATCGCCGTCGACGTCGAGAACGAGCCGCCCGATCTCCTGCGGTGATGCAGCAATCACTTCGCTCTCGTTCTCGAGCGCATCGGCGAAATCCGCTGCCGTCTGGAAGCGCCGTGCCGGGTCGCGCTCGAGCGCGCGCAAGCAGACGTCGTCGAGACCGAGCGGCACGTCGGATCGCAGCGTGCTCGGCGGCGGGATCGATGCGCGGAGCGTCTCGGCGATCGTCTCGGCCTCGGTACCCGCGTCGAACAAGCGACGCCCCGTGAGGCACTCCCAGAGCACGAGCCCGGCGGCCCACACGTCGACACGCCGATCCGGTTTCTTGCGATGGATCTGCTCCGGCGCGAGGTACTGGAGCTTCCCGCGGACGCCTCCATCGGTGCGCGTCTGCGCGAGGCGCCCGACCGACGTGGCGATGCCGAAGTCGGTCACGCGCGCGACGCCGTCCGTGCCGACGAGCACGTTGTGAGGCGACACGTCGCGATGCACGATGTGCATCGGCTGGCCTTCGTCGTCGGTCAGCTCGTGCGCGGCGTGCAGGCCGCGCAGCATCTCGACGAGGATGCTCACGGCGGTCGCGATCGGTATCGCCGAGCCTCGCTCGCGCAGCGTACGGATCATCGCGCTCAACGCTGCGCCCTCGACGTACTCCATGATGATGACGAGGTCCTCGCCGACCATGTCGACGTCGCGGACCTCGACGATGTTCGGGTGACGGATGCGCGTCGCGACGCGCGCCTCGTCGAGGAAGAGCGCGACGACCTCGGGATCCTGCGCGAGGTGCGGATGGAGGATCTTGACCGCGACGGGCGCCGGATCGGGAGCGGCGGCGCCCTTGCGGGCCCGGCCGAGATACACGCGCGCCATGCCGCCGGACGCGATCGTGTCGACGAGCTCGTAGCGAGCTGCTCGCGAGGCGACGACGGGCGTCGGTACGGCGCTCACTTGCCGCATTCGCGGTTACACGACACGCGCTCGCCGTCGCACGAGTGCTTCTCGCCTTCGGCGCACGTGAGAGAGCAGCCCTCGCCCACGCACAGACACTGCGCGCCCTCCTCGCAGGAGACGCCGCAGCTCGCGTTGTCCGGGCACGTCACCTCGCAGGACGTTCCGGCGGCGCAGTCGACCTTGCAGCTCTGGCCGGGAGGGCAGGCGAACGTGTCGCACGCGCACGACGCGCAGCCCTTGGGACACGTGAGGTCGCACGACGTTCCCTTGCATGCGGGACACGCGCAGGCCGCACCGCCGGACGCGCCGCTCGTTCCACTCGTTCCGCTTGTTCCTCCGGAGCCGCTCGCGTTCGAGCCGGAGCTGTTGTCCGGAGCCTGAGTGAAGAGCCCGTCGAAGTCGCGGCCGCATGCGGTACCCGCAAGCGCCAGCGCGATCGCGACCGCAGCGCGCGCGCGGAACGACGAAGACGACGGCGTTCTCGGATCGACGGCCAACGCGGCGTACCTCCACGGTCAGATTAGCACGCCGATTCGCGCGGGCCCGGCGCACGGTTTCGGCTAGGATCGCGCGGGGATGGCGAGGACGGCATCGGCGAAGCTCCGCTCGCGCGCGCTTCCGGCCACGATCGCAGTCGCGCTCGGATGCATGGCTCCGGTCCTCGCGGCGCCGAGCGCCGCCCGCGCCGACACCGAGGAGACGCGCGAGGAGGCGAAGCGGCTCTTCGCGCAGGGATCGTCGGAGTTCCTCGCGAAACGCTATGCGGAGGCGCTCGAGGATCTCCGTGCATCGTACAAGCTCGTGCCGAGCCCGAACTCCGGGCTGCTCATCGCACGTTGTCTCCGCGAGCTGAATCGTCGCGTCGAGGCGGTCGACATGTACGCGACGGTGACCGCCGATGCGCGCCGGCGCGCGACCGAAGGCGATGCGAAGTACGGCCAGACCGCGGACGTCTCGGCCGCCGAAGGAGCTGCGCTGCGCGCGACGCTCGGCATGCTGCGCGTCCGCGTCGCGCATCCGCCGCCGGGATCGCACGTCGAGATCGACGGCGTCGCGACGCCCGTGACCGACGACGAGATCGTGCTGCTCCATCCGCCCGGAGAGGTCGCGGTGAAGTTCAAGCCGCGGACCGGCGCCGAGCAGAGCCAGCGCGCGACGCTCGCGGCAGGCGGCGACGTGCGCATGGAGTTCACGCCGGCCGTCGGCGAAGCGCCGTCGCGCCCGCCGGCCGAGGCGATCGCGCCCACGCCTCCGCCGCCTCGTGCGCATGAAGGAGGGGCCGCGCCCGCGTGGACCGTGCCCGCGGCGATCGTGTCGAGCGGCGTCGCGCTCGCAGGTGCCGGCGTGTTCATCGGGTTCGGCTTGAAGTCGGGCGCGATCTACGACGACCTGAAG
>JAQBQJ010000173.1 GCA_028287065.1 Labilithrix sp.
GGACCCCTTCGCGAAGCTCAAGGCCGACGCGGCCGCGCGCAAGGCCGCCGCGAAGGACCGCGAGCGGACCGACAAGGAAGAGAAGGCCGCGGCGAAGGGTCGTGAGGACGCGCGCGCGAAGACCGAGCGCGAGGTCGACGACGAGCTCGCCGCGTTGAAGAAGAAGATCCGCGGTCAGTAGCGCTCAGCTCGTGCCCGCGACGCGCGTGGTTCGTGGCTTGCAGCTCGAACGGCCATGTACCCGTTTCGAAAGATCATGGTCGGGACGGACTTCGCGAGCACGTCCTCGGGCGCGCTCGACCTCGCGACCGGGCTCGCATACGAGTACGAGGCCGAGCTCGTCATCGCGCATGCGATCGAGATCCTCGTCCCGGCGTACCCGATCGCGCTCATGCCCGAGGTCACCGAGATCGAGCGCAACGCGAAGCAGGCGCTCGATTCGATCGTGGAGCGCGTGCTGGCGGTGTGGCCGCGCGTGACGCCGAAGCTGCTCTGGGGAAACCCGGCGACGGCGGTCGTGCGGTATGCGGAGGACGAGCACGTCGACCTGCTGGTCGTCGGAACGCACGGCCGGCATGGCGCGTCACGTTGGCTTCTCGGAAGCGTCGCCGAGAAGGTGACGAGAACGGCGCATGTGCCCGTTCTCACTGTTCATCCGGACGAAGGAGCGCGCGAGACCGCGCCTGCGCCGACCTGACGGTCGGGAAAGAACTTTTCCCCACCCCTCGCGTACTTCGCTTGGAATGATCATCGTGTCCCGACCGTCGAAGGAAGCGCAGCCGCGTTCCGACGTAGTACTTTCGAGAGACTCCGAGGAGGCCACATGACCGCGAGCCAGAAGATCGAATCGCTCACCAACAGCTATTACGGCTACGCCGTGTTCGGCGCCGCCGTGTCGCTGTGGAACAACGGCATCGGCTTCTTCTCCCTGCTCGGGACAGCCGCGTCGTTCCTCTTCTCGGTCTTCCTCACGTGGTTCATCGGCCGGCGCCTGCTCGCGAAGTCGTCGCTCACGCGCATCGTCCTCGTCCTCCTCACAGGCATCTTCAGCGTGCTCGGCACGGTGGGCGTCGCGAAGATGGGCTGGACGTTCTTCCAGACCATGTCGTTCTCGCTCCTCGTCTACGCCGGCTTCGCCAGCATCGGCGTCTACATGAATGTGAAGGCGTTCCGAGTTCTGACGGACTCGTCCGTGAAGGCGTACTTCAACTGATCTCGGATGCCCCGGGGATTCATCCCGGGGAGGGGTGTGGAGCGGCCTCGATTGCACATAGGACCGCCCGCGCCTTCGTTCGCGTCTCGTCGGCTTCGGCCTGGGGATCGCTCGCCTCCACGATCCCCGCGCCGGCCGTGACCTCGAACGTGTCGCCCTTCTCGACCATCGTGCGGATGGCGATCGCGAAATCGAGATCCGACGTCGTCGCGACGTAGCCGATCGCGCCTCCGTAGATCCCGCGCGGGCGCGCCTCGAGCTCGCGGATGATCTGCATGGCGCGGACCTTCGGCGCTCCCGAGAGCGTACCTGCCGGGAACGCCGCGCGAACGACCTCGAGCGGCGGCGTGGTGCGCGGCACCTTGCCTTGCACCTCGCTGACGATGTGCATCACGTGCGAGTAGCGCTCGATCTCCATGCGCTTGACGAGGTCGACCGAGCCGATCTCCGCGACGCGGCCCACGTCGTTGCGGCCGAGATCGATGAGCATCACGTGCTCGGCGCGCTCCTTCGGATCGGCGAGCAGCTCCTTCTCGAGCGCGAGGTCCTCTTCGGGCGTCTTCCCGCGGCGTCGCGTGCCCGCGAGCGGGCGGACCGTCATCGTGCCGTCCTCGAGGCGCACCATCGTCTCGGGGCTCGCGCCGGCGATGCGCGTTCGATGCGTCTCGCCCGGAGCGGGCGGTAGATCGAGGAAGTACATGTACGGCGACGGATTGAGCAGCCGCATCGCGCGGTAGACGTCGAACGCGTCACGCCCCGCGCGCGGAACCGAGAACGTGCGCGCGAGCACGATCTGGAACGCATCGCCCGCGGCGATGTACTCCTGCGCGCGGCGAACGCGCTGCTTGTAGGCCTCGTCGTCGAGGTTCACGGAGACGTCGCTCGGGATGCGCGAGCGATCGGGCGGCGCGAGCCTCGAGAGGCGCGGCGTGCGCGACAGATCGTCGAGCGCGCGATCGATCGCTTCGTCGTCGATCGCCGCGATGGTCACCGTCTGCGCGAGCGCATCGAACACGACGATCGTCGCGCCGCCGAGGAATCGCGCGAGCGGCAGGAAGTGCTTGTCCCAGGTCGCTCGATCGCCGGGCGGCACCTTCTCGATGAGGTGCACGACGTCCCATGCGAGGTAGCCGACGTGCGCCGCCGCGAAGCGCGCCGCCTGATTTCCTCGCCGGGCCTCTTCGCCCTCGGAGCCGCCGAGCGGGCGGAACAGCGGCTCGATCGCGCGGAGCGCATCCTGCGCGTCGGCGAGCGACAGCGATCCGGGGAGCCCCTCGCCGGGGAGGCTCACCGGCGGCGGCATCGATCCCGGACGCGCGCCCGAGCCAGGCCGGAGCTTCCATCCGGTGCGATCGAGGATGGCCTCGTACCAGGGCCGGTAGCCGAGGATCGAGAAGCGACCCCAGCGCTCGCCGCCGACGACGCTCTCGAGCAGGAACGAAGCGCCTTCGGGATCGGCCTCGCGTAGCGCCGCGTACGCGCGGACCGGCGTGAGCCCGTCGGCGACGAGCGTGCGCGTCGCGATCACGCGGAGGCCTTGGCGAGGAGGATCGCGCGGGCGCGCGCGGGATCGACGGGCGTACGACCGATGCTGCGTGCATAGGCGGCGGCGCGCGCGACGAGCGGCGCGCTGCCTTCGGAGAGGACGCCCTTGGAGAGGTAGATGTTGTCCTCGAGCCCGACGCGCGCGTGACCGCCGAGGCGCATCGCGAGCTCGGTCATCGGCTGCTGATGACGCCCGACCGCCGCGACCGCCCAGGATGCGTCGTCGGGGATGAGCGAGGCCATGAAGCGCACGTTGCGCTCGCTGGCGCCGAGGCCGCCGGGCACGCCGAGGACGAACTGGAAGTGGAGCGGACGCTTGACGATGCCCTTCTCGGCGAGCGCGATCGCCTCCTCGACGTGGCCGACCTCGTAGCACTCGAGCTCTGCGATCGCGCCGGACGCGTTGAGGCGCTGGGCGATCTCCTTGATCTGCGGGCGCGTGTTGATGAAGACGTCGTCGCCGAAGTTGAGCGAGCCGCAGTTCAACGTGGCCATCTCGGGGTTGCACGCGAGCGGACCGACGCGCTCCTCGATCGACATGCCGACCGCGCCGCCGGTCGTCACCTGGATGATGCAGTCCGTCTTCTGGCGGATGCGCTCGATGGCCTCGCCGAAGCGCTCCTTCGACTGCGTGCTCGTGCCGTCGTCGTTGCGGACGTGGAGATGGATGACGGCGACCCCCGCCTCGCGGCAGCGCGCGGCCTCGTCGGCGATCTCCTGCGGCGTGATCGGGAGGTAGGGCGTCTGCTCGCGGGTGATCTCGGCGCCGACGATCGCCGCGGTGAGGATCACCTCGGGCGCATGCTTCTCGAGCGTGGGGAGCGTGCGCGGGCCTCCGCCTTCGGACTGCGGCGTGACGACCGCTCCCGGCGCGGGCGGCTGGCCGGCGGGCAGCGCGGTCACGTACAGGCCCTTCGGCTTGCGCTGCATCTCCTTCGGCGTGACGCACGTGCCGATGGCGCGACACACGACGACGGGATCGGGCAGCACGTCGGCGGCGCTCGGAGCCATGCCGCGCTCGCGCACGTTGGCGATCACCTTGCGGGCCTCGAAGCGGATCTTGCGGCTGGTCGTTCCGATGGCGACGAGCTCGCCGGTCGCCTCGATGTAGTCGCCGGAGAAGACGGGCGCGAGGAACTCGACGTTCTCGTAGGCGCGGAAGAGGCCCTCGTCGCCGTCGAGCCGGATGAGCAGCTCGGTCGCGACGTCACCGAAGAGAGCGAGCATTCGCGCGCCGTCGACGAGCTCCCCGGCGTAATGCGCGTCGTGAGCACCCATCCGGAGGCGGACCGTGACCTTCGTGCCGATCATGAGAGCCTTCGTACCACGGCTGACGAGGCCAAATAAGGGCCGTAGGATGGTGGGATGACCATCCGGCTGCACAGCGGGGCTTTCTCTCTCGCATCCGGCTCCTGCGTCGCAGCCTTGGTCGCGATCGCGTGCGGAAGCTTCTCTGCGTCGGAGCCCGTGGGGGACCCCGACGGCGGGTCGACGTCCGACGCCGGAAACGTGCCCGGGGCGGAGGGGGGGAGCGGGGCCGACGGAACGACGGCCGCGCGGTACTGCGACGGCCGAGCCGGAGCCGCGTTCTGCGCGGATTTCGACGGGCCGACCGTCCTGACGGAGTGGGATCAGCAGATGGAAACCGGAGCCGGCGTGCTGAGCGCGATTTCGTCGGAGCGGTCCGCACCCAACGCGCTCCACGCGACGACGCCGGCGGTGATCGCGGGCGCGACGCCAGCGTCGGCGCTGGTCGCGAAGCGAGTGCAGGGCGACGTCGCGACGTTGTCGCTCGCCTTCGACATCGGCGCGACGAAGAGCTGCGCGACGAACGGCGACGCCGTGACCTACGTAGAGGTGATCACGTACGCCAGCGGAGGCGGCACGCTCGCGAACTTCTCGCTCCTGGAGACGAAGTCGGGCCTGAAGATGTTCGTCAAGGACGGGATGAACGAGTACACCGACCTCACTCCGCTTCCGAACACACGGGAGTGGACGCGGGTCACCGTCGAAGCTGCCGGGGGCATGCTCACGATCGCGTACGACGGGCAACGAGCGGCCTCACCGATCCCCTTCACGTTCACCAGCGCTTCGTTCGACGTGCGCGTCGGCGTGAACGCCGGCGGTCCCAGCGCTTACACGCCGTGCGAGGCCGAGTACGACAACGTCGTCGTTCGTTTCGCACCGTGAGTCAGCGTGGCAGCGAGGTCGCGTCCGGCGCGCCGGCGACGTTCATGTCGACGAGCACGTAGCGGAAGCGAGCTCTCGGTCCGCCGACAGCGGTCGTGAACGCGCGGATCGCCGTCGCCGGCAGGACCTGGCATCCGACTGCGGCAGGAGCGCCGCCCTCGCCTTGGTGGAAGAGCACGTCGGTGAGGCCGTCGGCGCGGTCCTCCGACGCGGCGCGCTCCTCGCTCGTGAGGACGCCGTCGTGATCCGTGTCGCGCCAGCCGGGCACCTTGCCGTCGCCGCGATAGCTCACCGCATACGAGGCCGCGCCGGCGATGGCGCGGTCGCGCCCCGCGACGTCGTACACGCCGGGACGGATCATGCCGACGTCCGCGACGCGGTCGCCGTCGACGTCCGGCACGCCGGGCACGCCGCTGAGCTCGAACGGATGCGTGGAGGCAGGAAAGCGATCGGCGGTGCCGTCGGCGCGGAGCACGACGAGCGTGTCGTCGAAGGCGTGACGGTACGTCGTGGCGTGCGTCGCGCCGTCGAACGACAGGCCGCGAAGGCCGAGCACCGTCACGCTGCCGGGCGCGGCGGCCGCACCGTGCGCGTTCGCGAGCTCGGCGTACGTGCGATACGCGCCTGCGCCGAGCGCGGAGGGCGCGTCGAGCGCGACGTCGTCGCCGGCCTGCGCGGTGCAGGCGACGGCGCCGACGGCCACGAGGCCGTAGAAGAAGGAGAGGGAGCGGCGCACGGACCTCCGACACGCACGGGCCGAGCCGGCGTCAAGGGTGGGGGTAAATGCCCGTAACTACGCCCAATCCCCCAGACCGTTAGCATGCTCACGAGTGAAGGTGGGGAAATGTGGGCTCAGGCTTGCGATCCACGTCCGCCCAGCGGTCGCGTTCCGCGTCCGAGCGGTCGAATGCGCGATCGCCGTCGGACGTCTTTGCGAGCGAAAGCCCATCATGGTACCCAACGCCACCTCCGTGACTACGCTCGTCGAAGCGCGCAATCTTCCTTCCCACGTCGGCATCATCATGGACGGCAACGGACGCTGGGCTCAGCTCCGCGGCAGTCCGCGCGTCGAAGGGCACCGCGAAGGCTCGCGGGCCGTTCGTCGCATCGTCCGCGCCGCACGCCGTCTCGGCCTCAACGCCCTCACGCTCTACGCATTCAGCGAGCAGAACTGGGAGCGTCCGGAAGAAGAGGTGGAGACGCTCATGCTCCTCCTCCGCGACTTCCTGCTGTCCGAGCGCGACGAGCTGCTGCACAACGGCATCCGCCTCAACGCCGTCGGCAACCTCGGTCGCCTGCCGGGCATCGTGCGCGCCGTCCTCGATCCGCTTCGCAAGGAGAGCGAGACGCAGGGCCAGATGACGCTCACGCTCGCGCTCAGCTACGGAGGTCGCGAAGAGATCGCGGACGCCGCGCGAGAGCTCGCCACCGACGTCGCGAACGGCAAGCTCCGTCCCGAAGACGTCACGGCCGAGGCCCTGCACGGCCGCATGCCGAGCCTTCGCGTCGGCGATCCCGATCTCGTCATCCGCACCGGCGGCGAGCGGCGCATCTCGAACTTCCTCCTCTACGGCCTCGCGTACGCGGAGCTCCACTTCGCGGACGTGCTGTGGCCCGACTTCTCGGAGGCCGATCTCTACGACGCGATCGCGAGCTACCAGCGCCGCGAGCGCCGCTTCGGTCTCGTCGGCAAGCCGGCCGTTCCGCCGGCCGACGGCACGGCGCCTCCGGTCCTCCGCCTCGTGGGCTGAGGCTGATCGCGTTGAACGTGCGCGTCTTCGCTGTGCTGCTGCTGGCGTGTGCGGCGTGCGGCGCTCGAAGCGACGTCGTTCACCCCGGCGGCACCGCACGCGCAAGTAAACGTGCTCCTGTCGGTCCCGCCGCGCGTGATGCTCCGGCGCGCGCCTTGAACGTGCAGATCGCCTTCGCCGCCGGCCGCCTCCACGTGCGCGTGGCGGCGACCGGCTCGCCCGACGACGTCCGCTTCTGGAACCTCGGTCAGTCCGCGGTCGAGCGGCTCGAGGTCCGCGACGCGAACGAGCGCGGCGTGCCGTTCGCCATCGAAGGCAAGGTCCTCGACACTGGAGGCGGCCAGACCACGATCGTGGTCTCGTACGACGTCGTCGCGCCGCCCGGCCCGCCGCCCGTCACGTTCGAGACCGCCGACACGGCGCCCTCGACGGTGCACATCGACGAGGACGCGACGGCGCTGCAGCTCGAGCCCTCGCGCTTCCGCGCGGTCGGCGAGGACATCGTGGCGGTCCCCGCGCAGCTCGAGCGCAAGCCGCTACCGATCGCGCTCGACGTGCGCGCGAGCGACGGCGCGCTCGTCGCGACGAGCTTCGGCATCGCGAAGGATCGCGTGACGCGCACGCTCCAGATCTCGGCGGGCACGCTGCGCCGCGGAGCGTTCCTCGCCGGCCCCGGCGGTCGCGCCGAGTTCGACGCGCCCGAGGGACACGACGAGGCCGCATGGCTCGGTTACCCGGCCTTCGATCCGCGCGCGGTCTCCGCGGAGGTCGCGGGCTTTCGCGGATTCCTCCACGAGTACTTCAAGGACTACGACCTCGAGCCCGCCACGCTCTTCTTCGCGGTCGACGCGCGTCCGCGCGGACACTTCCGCGTGCTGCGTCGTGCGTCGGGCGTGCTCGTCACGCTCGGCAGCGATCCCTACGACGCATCGATGCGCGTGTGGGTCGCGCACGAGCTCGTGCACGCGTGGATCGGCGAGCGCGTGTGGCTCGGCGAGATCGACCAGGTGCGTCCTCGCGAGGCGGAGACGTCGTGGTTCCACGAGGGCGTCACGCGCTGGATCGCGCGCGAGCAGCTCTCGCGCGCCGGGCTGCTCGTGTCCGACGAGTACGCGCACGAGGTGAATCGGCTGCTCGCGATCGTCGCGACGTCGCGTCATGCGTCGCGTCCGCTGAAGGACCTCGCCGCCGATCGCGCCGTCACCGGCGTCGCTGCCTTGCTCGTCGCACGTGGCGCGCTCCTCGCGACGCTCGAAGACGCACGCATCCGCGAAGCCTCGCACGGCGCGCGCTCGTTCGACGACGTCGTGCGCGGCCTCGCGACGCTCGCCGGCGAGCGCCGCGGGCCGCTCCCGGAGAGCGCGCCCTACGATGCGGTCGTCGCCGAGCTCGGCGAGGCACGCGCGAAGGAGGACTTCGACGACGTGCTCACGTTCGGGCGGCGGACGAGGCTCCCCGACAACGCGCTCGGCCCTTGCTTCGAGTCGCGTGAGGTCGCGTACGACGTCTACGACGCGGGCTTCGACGTCGTCGCGTCGCGCGCCGCGCACGCGATCGTCGGCGTCGACCCGAAGGGACCCGCCGCGCTCGCCGGGCTCCGCGATCGCGACGTGCTCGTCTCCGTCGAGGTCCCCGAGCGCGCGGAGCAGACGGCGAAGATCGAGGTCGAACGGAGCGGGAAGCGCGTCGTCGTCTCGTACCGTCCGACATCGGGCACGAAGCGCGGGCAGGGGTTCCGTCGAAAGCCTGCGCTGACCGAAGAGGCCTGCAAGAAGCTCGCGCTCCGCCGCTGAGGTCAGCGGTGGTCGCGACGGACGGCGGCGACCGTGCTAATCCACGGAGAGTGACGACGGCCGACGCGAACGCGCCTGCATCCGAGGTGAAGAAGGCGAATTCGAACCTCGCCGTTCGCATCGCGACCGCCGCCGTCGGGGCGCCGCTCATCATCGCGCTGCTCTACAAGGGCGCGCCGTGGGGCTTCTACCTGCTCATCCTTCCCGCGACGCTCATCGGCGCGTGGGAGCTCTTCAACATGACGCATCCCGGCGACAGGCTCTCGCAGGTGATGGGCGTGGGCATGGCGGCGGCGGCTTCGCTCGCGACCTACGTCGCCGACGGAGACACGCGCGTCCTCGCGACGATGATCGTCGCGGTGCCTCTGGCGGGACCGCTGCTCACGCTCGTCCGTCTCGGCGACATGAAGACAGCCGCGCTGCGCGCATGCGCGATGGGCTTCGGGCCGCTCTACATCGGCGTGCCGCTGACGTTGCTCGCGATCCTCCGTCGCGATCTCGGCGGCGACGGTCCGGCGTACGTCGTGCTCACGATCATGTTCGCGTGGTTCGGCGACACGGGCGGATACTTCGCCGGTCGCTTCCTCGGTCGACACAAGCTCTACGAAGCCGTCTCGCCGAAGAAGACGGTCGAGGGATCGATCGGCGGGCTCGGCGGCAGCGTCTTCGGCGCCGTGCTCGCGCACTTCTGGTTTCTCCCGTCGCTGTCGCTTCCGCACGGGATCATCCTCGCGCTCGTCGCCGGCGCGCTCGGTCAGGCCGGCGATCTCGGTGAGTCGGTGCTCAAGCGCTCGACCGGTGTGAAGGACTCGGGCGCGATCGTCCCCGGCCACGGCGGGATCCTCGATCGCGTGGATGCGCTCCTCGTCACGAGCGCGGTCACGTTCCTCTATTCGATCTGGTTCTTGCCTCGTCACTGACGCGGGCTCGCCTCATCCGTCACTCACGGATGAGTTACGAAGGCGTCACGTCTATAAATCAGCCGTAACGACGCGTTGCGGCGAAAGGTTTTCGGGGTCTCCCTCCGGGCAAATGAGCTAAAGAAGGCGTCGATGACACCGTCCGATCCCCCGTCCGAAACGCTTCGTACTTCGACAAACCCGGATCGCCCTTCGACGAACAGCGCAGTGCCGATAGCGCCCGGCTCGTCGCGCACGATCGTCAAGGAGTACGACTTCTTCAAGGTCGTCCAGGACTACCTCGATCGCGCCGCGCGCACGATCAACCTCCAGGAGTTCGTCCGCACGATCCTGAGCCAGCCGAAGAACGAGCTCATCATCAACTTCCCGGTGAAGATGGACAGCGGCGAGGTCCGCCTGTTCAAGGGCTACCGCGTCCAGCACAACAACCTGCTCGGACCCTTCAAGGGCGGCATGCGCTTCCACCCGTCGGTCACGCTCGACGACGTGAAGGCGCTCGCGGCGATGATGACCTGGAAGTGCGCGCTCATGCGCATCCCGTACGGCGGCGGCAAGGGCGGCATCAAGTTCGACCCGCACTCGGTCTCGAAGTCCGAGCTGCAGCGCATCACGCGCCGCTTCACGCATGCGCTCGGCGAGAACATCGGCCCCGAGTACGACATCCCCGCGCCGGACGTCGGCACGAATAGCCAGACCATGGCCTGGATGATGGACACGTATTCGAACATGGTCGGCGCTGCGAACAAGCAGACCGTGAAGGGCGTCGTCACCGGCAAGCCCGTCGCGAGCGGCGGGACGCTCGGTCGTGCGAAGGCCACCGGCCAGGGCGCGGTCTTCTGCATCGTCGAATGGGCGAAGGAGAAGGGCTTCCAGCTCGAGGGCTCGACGATGTCCGTGCAGGGCTTCGGAAACGTCGGCTCGCACCTCGCCGTCATCCTGTCGCGCCTCG
This sequence comes from Labilithrix sp., assembly GCA_028287065.1. GTDB lineage: Bacteria > Myxococcota_A > Polyangia > Polyangiales > Polyangiaceae > Labilithrix. The sequence goes on from JAQBQJ010000173.1 coordinate 10,362, forward strand.
GCGTCTCGACGATCAGCGTCGGCGACCACTCCGGTTACATGGTGAACCCGGAAGGCTTCAACGCGCACAAGCTCCAGGACTGGGTCGAGGAGCACGGGTCGATCGCCGGGTACCCCGGAGGCAAGGCCATCACGCGCGAGGAGTTCTTCAAGCAGAAGGCCGACATCTTCGCGCCCTGCGCCCTCGAGAATCAGATCGGCGAGAGCGAAGCTCGCTGGATCGACTGCAGGATGATCGTCGAAGGCGCGAACGGTCCGTGCAATCCGGCCGGCGAGAAGATCCTCCTCGAGCGCGGCATCGACATCATCCCCGACGTCCTCGCCAACTCCGGCGGCGTCACCGTCAGCTACTACGAGTGGGTGCAGAACAAGCGCTCGGAGAGCTGGACGGAGGAAGAGGTCGACGCGAAGCTCGAGAAGGCGATGACCCGCAGCTACCGGGAGGTCGCCGACTTCGCTCGCCAGAACAAGGTCGACCGCCGCATCGCGGCGTACGCGATCGCCCTGGCGCGCATCGAAGCGGTCTACAAGGAGCGCGAGATCTTCCCGTAAGCGCGGGGCAACTCAGCGACCGCAGATCCGAGAAGTCCGAGAAAAGCGCGAAAGCGCGAAGGGGATTTTTGGATTGCGACCTGCGGACGGGATTCCGGGCTGGCCCCCCCAAATCCCTTCGCGCTTTTCTCGGACTTCTCGAATCTCGGTGCGTGCGAGAATCGGCGCGTCATGCCTTACGTGCGCACGCGGCTCGGCCGCTTCTTCTACGACGAGCGCGGCGCTTCGAGGCACGCGGGAGATCCCGCGATCGTCCTTTTGCACGGCCTGCTCTTCGATGGTGGGATGTGGCGCGGGCAGATCGAGTCGCTCTCGGCGCTCGGGCGCGTCGTCGCCATCGACGGACCCGGTCACGGCAAGAGCGAACCGCCGCCGCGCTTCATGATGGAAGAGCACGCCGATGCGCTGCTCGACGCGCTCGGCGACCTCGACATCCCGCGCGCGCTCATCGTCGGTCTGTCGTGGGGCGGCATGGTCGCGATGCGCCTCGCGCTGCAGCACCCCGCGAAGGTCGCCGGTCTCGCGCTGCTCGACACCAGCGCGCAGAAGCAGACGCTCGCCGAGCGCATCCGCTATCGCGCCTTCGTCGCGCTGCATCGCCGCGTCGGCATCCCGTACGGCCTCTACCTGAAAGAGGTCGCGCCGCTCATGTTCGCGCCGCGCACGTTGCTCGAGCGGCCGGACCTCGTCGAGACCACGTACCGCCGCGCGATGGGCTTCGATCGCGAAGGCGTGTCGCGCGCATCGCTCGCCGTCGTCGTCCATCGCACGAGCGTGCTCGAGAAGATCGACCGCATCCGCTGCCCCACGCTGGTGATGTGCGGTCGCCAGGACCTCGCCACGCCGCCGGAGCACAGCGAGAACATCGCGCGCGCGATCCCCGGCTCGCGCCTCGTGATGCTCGATGACGTCGGTCACATGTCGACGCTCGAGGACGCCGATGCCGTGAACCAGCATCTCGTGCCGTTCGCGCGCAGCATCACGTCGAGCTAGGTCGCGTGCAGGTTCGCACGCGACACATCCGCGCTACGCGCTCCTAGGTCGACTTCGCGACCGACGTCATCAGGCTGCGCAGCCACGCGTGCGCCGGGTCGGCGTGCTGCCGTTCGTGCCACAAGAGCGTCATCGTGAAGCCGGGCAGCTCGAGCGGCGGCGCGAGCTGACGCAATCCGAGGAGCGGGCCGAGGACGAGCGCGACACGCTTGGCGAGCGTGAGCACGACGTCGGTCTCGCGGACCACGTGCGGCGCGACCAGGAAGTGCGGCACCTCGACGGCGACGCGCCGCTTCTTGCCGATCGCCTGGAGCGCCGAGTCGACGACGCTGCCCGTCGTACCCCGCGGCGCAACGAGCGCGTGCGGGAGCGCGATGAAGTCGTCCAGCGAGAGCCGCTTCTTCACGACCGGATGTCCCTCGCGCACGACGCAGACGAACCCGTCGGACACGAGGCGCTGCGAGCGGATGCCCTGCGGCACGTCGGGAGCGCCGAGCTCCCCGACGACGCCCATCGCGAAATCGATGCGCCCCTCGGTGAGATCTTCGTTCGCGCGGTCGGCGAGGTTCGTGAGTCGGACGTCGATGCCCGGCGCCTCCGCCCACAGTCGCGCGAGCAGGCGCGGCAAGAGCACGAGCTCCATGTAGTCGTTCGTCGCGATCCGGAACTTGCGGGTCGAGAGCCGCGGATCGAACGGCGCCGGTGACGCGAGCGCGCGGCCGAGGTCCTCGAGCGCGCGCTCGAGCGGAAGCCTCATCGACTCGGCGCGTGCGGTCGGCTTCATGCCCGTCGCGGTTCGCACGAGCAGCGGATCGCCGAGCAGCTCACGAAGGCGAGCGAGGGCATGGCTCATCGCCGGTTGCGACAGCCCGACCCGCGCCGCCGCCTTCGTGACGTGGCCCTCGACGAGGAGCGCGCGTAACGCGACGAGCAGGTTCAGGTCGAGGGCCTCCAGCGGTGGCAGATGCACGTCCTGCATGTGCATCATACTTACCATCGATTGGGCGCATGACGAGCCCAGGCTTAGCTTGAGCGGCGTCCCAGGAGGTCTCTCATGTACGTCATCGCTGGAGTGTCTGGAAATACCGGCTCGATCGTCGCCAATGCGCTGCTCGACCAGGGCAAGAAGGTCCGCGTGCTCGTCCGCGACGCGAAGAAAGGCGAGCCGTGGAAGGCGCGCGGCGCCGAGGTCGCCGTTGCGTCGATCGACGACGAGGCCGCCCTCACGAAGGCCCTCGAAGGCGCGACCGGCGCGTACCTCCTTTCGCCGCCCGACACGGCGTCGAAGGACTTCGTCGCCGAGCGTCACGTCGTCCTCGAGCGCGTCGCGCGCGCGGTGACGAAGAGCAAGATCGGCCACGTCGTGTTCCTCTCGTCGGTCGGCGCGCAGCACGCCCAGGGGACGGGCCCCATCCGCACGCTCCACGACGCGGAGGAGCAGCTCGCGAAGACGCCGGCGAAGACGACGTTCGTGCGCGCGGCGTACTTCCTCGAGAACTGGGGTGCGGTGCTGCCGGCGACCGCGCACGGCAAGCTCCCCACGTTCCTCCCGCCCGATCTCTCCGTGCCGATGGTGGCGACGAAGGACATCGGCCTCGTCGCGGCGAAGGCGCTGCTCGAGCCGCCGAGCGGCAAGAGCGAGATCATCGAGCTCGCGGGGCCGCGCGACTACACGTCTCGCGAGCTGGCCACGATCCTCACGAAGGTCGTCGGCAAGCCCGTCGAGGTCGATGCCGCACCTCTCGCCGCGGTCGTCCCCACGTTCGAGAGCTTCGGCATCAGCACGAACGTCGCCGGCCTCTTCCACGAGATGTACGCGGGGATCGCGAGCGGCCTCGTAGCGGCCGAAGGCAAGGGCGCACGCTTCGTTCGTGGATCCGTGGATGCCGAGAGCACGTTCCGCGCGCTCGGGGCAGGGAAGTAGTCCTCAGGAGCGACGCCGCCGAGAAGCGAGGACGGAGAGCGCGAGGGCTCCCGCGATGAGCAAGCCGTTCGACGAGCCGCCGTGCCCGGTCGTCGAGCACCCTGCGTCCGCCTTCTTCTTCGCGGCGAGCTCTTCTTCGCTGGCCTCGGGGAGCTCCTCGGGGCGCGACGGAGTCTTGCTCTTCGTGCTCGGGGGCGGCGCATTCGAGGCGGGCGGAGCGCTGCCCTCGCCGAGGATGTTGCCGTCCTCGGAGCCGTCCTCGGGAGCGCCCTTGCTGCCGGTCTTGTCGGTCCCTGCGTCACTGTCTGCGCCGGTGCCGTCGCCCGTCGGGCCCGCGTCGGCGCGCGGAGGCGGAGCGGCGTCGGCTTCGGGCGCGGGATCTTCGCCGCCGCCGTTGCCGCCGTTGTCGACCGGCGGATCCTCGGTCGGCTCGGGATCGGCGGCGCCGGCATCGGCCTCGGCCTGCTGCGTGCTTCCGGCGTTCGCAGGTGGTGCCCACGCGCCATAGCTCACGGACTCGGCGAAACGATCCCAGACCTGCGCGTGCAGGCTGACGCCGCCCACGCCCTCTTTGCCGCCGCCGGCCTCACCGACCCACGGCGTGTACGTGTAGAGTGCAGCCGTCGCGGCATTCTTGGGGAGGATGGTGAGACCGTCCTCGCTGGCCTTCGTCTTGCCGCGACTCCAGCCGCTCACGGTTCCGCTCGACGTGAGCGCCTTGTCCATCGAGCGACGCATCGTCCCCGCGGCGCAGTCGGCCTGGTTCGCGAAGCCGCGATATTTGTCGGAGCACACCGGGCTGTGCGGGCAGCCGCAGCCGAACGCGAGCGAGATCGTCGTCGCGGCGGCGGTCGTCTTGCTGACGAGGCCTTGCTCCATCTGCACGCGCACGAGCATCTCGAGCGGGTTGATGCCGTGGGTCTGAGCGGCCTCGACCATGATCTCGGCCGCGGTCTTGCCGTTCTCGGTGTACTTCGCGAGCGCGGACTTCGTCCCCCACGGAGTCTTGTCGAGGAACTTCTGGACGTCCGCGACCGTCATCGCCTCGGCATCGCGCATCGACTTGTCGTCGATGACGGCGTTCCGATCGAAGGGCCGGTCGCTGACCGCGGAGGCCGTTCCCTTGGAGGCCGGCTCCGAGGCGGGCGCGGCGCACGCTGCGAGGATCCCGACGAGGAGCGCGCCGCCGGCGAGGACCGACAACCGCCCGAGACCAACCGACTTCCAACCGTCCATGCCCTCACGTGCTGCTACATGTGTGCCAGTGTAGATACGTGGAAATTTCAGCGGTTGGCGGATGCATCGGCAGGCAAGTGCGCGAAATCGGTGGCTCGCCGATCCACGGCGGCGGAGTCGTGGGGCGCCGCCGGCGGTCCTCGGAAGGCCGGTCCCGTGCCATCGTCGATCCCCCTCGTGGCGCGGTTGCGCACCGGCCAGCGCGTCGACCGCGTGTAGAACCTTCGCTGCACGCGCGATCGCTCGCGCGGATTGCGCAAGGCCGCGCGCAGATCGCTCACTCGTGCGCAACGCCGTGAGCGGCAAGGTAGGTGCACATGCTCTGGGGCAGCAGAGGAGAAGGCGGCCATGGCGTATGCTCTAATCCAGGGAAAGATGTCGTCCGGTGATCGCGAAGGTACGGAGCGGGATGGTCGGACGGAGCTCACAGCCGACCTGCGATCGGGCAAGGACAAGGACAACGAGCCGCGCATCTCCGCGTTCTGGGAAGGCGGCTCGCTCACGCGGCCGCTCCCGGCGAGCGGCACCCTGACGATCGGGCGGTCCACCTCCTGCGACGTGCGCATCGATCACGCCTCGGTCTCGCGCAAGCACGCCATCCTCCACCTCGGCACCGTGCCCAAGGTCGAGGACGCAGGCAGCCAGAACGGCACCCGCGTCGCGGGACGCAGCGCCGTCTCGGGTGCGCCCGTCCCGGTCGCGCCCGGCGAGGTCATCGAGCTCGGTCAGGTCGTCCTCGTCATCCAGGGCGGTGACGCATCGGCTGCTGCCCGTGCGTCGGGCATGCGTGCGACCGCGGCGCCGTCGCGCGCTCCGTCTGCATCCTCGTCGTCGCCGATCATCGCGCACAAGCCCGTGTCCGCACCCGGCCAGACGATCGCGCCTCCCGGCGCGCGTCCGAACGAGTCGCCGATGCAGCGCGTCGAGCGCCTCGTGCGCCTCGTCGCCGCCGGCAACATCCACGTCCTCGTCCTCGGCGAGACCGGCACCGGAAAAGAGGTCATCGCCGCGCGTATCCACCGCGCCTCGCGTCGTGCAGCCGGTCCATTCGTGCGTGTCGACGGAGCGTCGCTCACCGAGCCGCTGCTCGAGCGCGAGCTCTTCGGCGAAGGGGAAAAACCGGGTCTTTTCGAGACGGCCGACGGCGGCACGTTCTTCCTCGACGAGGTCGCGGAGCTCCCGCTCGGCATCCAGGCCAAGCTCCTTCGCGTGCTCGAGCGCCGCGAGGTGCAGCGCATCGGCACCGCGCAGACGCGCGAGGTCGACGTGCGCTTCATCGCCTCGACCAACCGCGATCTCCGCACGCTCGTCGCCGAAGGCGCGTTCCGCGAGGACCTCTACTTCCGCCTGAACGGCATCACGATCGACATCCCGCCGCTCCGCGAGCGGCAGCCGGAGATCGAAGGCATCGCACGCGAGCTCCTCACGAAGGCTTGCGCCGAGGCCGGCCGTCCGCCGCTCGACCTCGGTCGCGAGGCGGTGGCCCGGCTCGAGAGCTACGAGTGGCCTGGCAACGTCCGCGAGCTCAAGAACGCCATCGAGCGCGCCGTGCTCCTCTCGACGGGCGACGCGATCGATCCGCAGGCCGTCCCGGCCGGCGAGCACGTCGGTGATGCTGCGGCAGGCGCGCGCCTCCGCCAGGACCTCGCGACCTTCGAGCGCCAGCGTATCGTCGAGGCGCTCGAGAAATGCGCGGGCAACCAGACGAAGGCCGCTCAGCTCCTCGGCATCTCGCGCCGCACGCTCGTCTCGCGCCTCGGCGAGTACAACCTCCCGCGTCCGCGCGGCGGCGGTAACAAGTAGCCTTAGCGACGCGCCGCGGAGAGCGACCTACACGCGCTCGCCAGGTAGCCCGGCGTTTTCGGCCGCCTGGTTCGCGTGTGGTACGATTTTGTCAGCGCGCGATGGGCGAGCGAGAACAAGCGTCGAGAGGGCGACTCGTCGGTCGCTACGTCGTCCACGACCGCATCGCGGCCGGTGGCATGGCGACCGTCCATCTCGGTCGCTTGCTCGGCGCAGCCGGATTCTCCCGCACCGTCGCGATCAAGCGGCTGCACGACGCCTACGCGAAGGATCCGGACTTCGTCGCGATGCTCCTCGACGAGGCTCGTCTCGCGGCGTCGATCCGTCATCCGAACGTGGTGCCCACGCTCGACGTCGTGGCCGAGCAGGACGAGCTGCTGGTCGTCATGGAGTACGTCGAGGGCGACTCCGTCGCGCACCTGACGAAGCTCACGCTGAACGCCGGCGGGCGCGTCCCCATCCCGTTCGCCGCGGCGATCGTCGCGCAGGCGCTCCACGGTCTCCACGCCGCGCACGAGGCTCGCGACAAGAACGGCCATCCGCTCGGCATCGTCCATCGCGACGTGTCTCCTCAGAACATCATCGTCGGTGTGGACGGCGTGTCACGCGTGCTCGACTTCGGGATCGCGAAGGCCGCGTCGCGCGCGACCACCACGGAGGACGGTCAGGTCAAAGGCAAGACGGCGTACATGGCGCCGGAGCAGCTTCAGCACGGGTCGGTCGATCGACGCACGGACGTCTTCGCCGCGTCGGTCGTGCTCTGGGAGCTGCTCACCGGGCGCCGTCTGTTCTTCGCGGACTCGCCAGTGTCGATCATGGCGCGCGTGCTCACGGAGCCCATCGATCCCCCGCAGAAATACGCTCCGGAGCTGCCCGCGGAGCTCGCGGCCATCACGCTGCGCGGGCTCGATCGCGATCCCGCAGGGCGCTTCGCGACCGCGGAAGAGATGGCGCTCGCGATCGAGGAGTCGATCGCGATGCCGCGTTCGAAGGACGTGGGCGCGTGGGTCGCCACCACGGCGAAGCTGACGCTCGAAGGTCGCGCGCAGCTCGTGCAGATCGTCGAGCAGTCGTCGCACAAGATGCCGGCCGCGCAGCAGACGTCCGATCCGGCCCTGGCTCGTGCAATCGAAGAGGCCGAGCGGCGCCGGCTGCATGCCGACATGCCGACGGACGCCGGCGGCCGTGAAGAGTCGACCGAGCTCGCGACGGTGCAGAGCACGATCCATCCGAAGAAGGACCGGCCGCAGACGTCGCGCGCGCCGCTCGCGCTCGCGATCGGCGGCGGCGCTGCGCTCGTGATCGCGCTCGGCATCGCGTTCGTCGTCGCTCGCGGCGAGCGCGACAAGCCGCGCGGTGACACGACTCCGCCCGCGGCGGTCACGGTGGCCGATCCGGTCCCGGTCGCGACGACCGCAACGCCGGTAACCTCCGCGTCGCCCTCGGCCTCGAGCAGCGTCGCGGCGCACGTGACTCCTCCGCCGACGCCGACGACCAAGCCGACCGGCAAGGGAGGGATCATCCGCAATCCGCCTCCGCCGAAGAAGCCGAGCTGCGAGATCCCTTACGTGATCGACGACAAGGGACAGAAGCACTTCAAGCCCGAATGCGTCGACTGACCGAACGCCTCGCCTCGCTCGCGGCCTTCGCGCTCGTCGCGATGGTCGCGGTGCCCGCCGCGGCCGCTCCGAAGGGTAGCGGCGCCGCGAAGGCTGCATGCCTCGCCGCGCACGAGGAAGCGCAGTCGCTTCGTACGCAGAAGAAGCCGCACGCCGCGCGCGAGAAGCTCATCGCATGCGCGCGCGTCGAGTGCCCCACCGTCGTTCGCAAGGAGTGCGGCGAGCAGCTCGCGATCGTCGAGAAGGACGCCCCCACCGTCGCGCTCGAGGCGCGCGACGACTCCGGCATGGCGGAGACCGCGGTGACCGTGTCGATCGACGGAAAGCGCGTGGCCGACGGTCTCACGGGCGCCGCGGTCGACGTCGAGCCCGGCGAGCACGTCTTCCGCTTCGAACGCGGCGACGGAAAGGCGATCGAGCAGCACGTCCTCGTCGTCGAGGGCGAGAAGAACCGCAAGGTGGTGGCCGACTTCGCGACGCTCGCGCCGAAGCCGCCGGTGCACGACGGTCCGCCGGCGCGAGGCACGGACGAGCCGAAGAAGATCCCCGTGCTCGCGTACGTCGCCGGCGGTGTCGCGATCGCGGCGATCGGCTCGTTCACGTTCTTCGCGCTCTCCGGCAAGGGCGCCGAGAAGGACCTCGTGTCGTCGTGCAGTCCGAACTGCACGGACGACGCGCTCAGCCCCGTGAAGCGCGACTACCTCATCGCGGACGTGTCGCTCGTCATCGGCGTCGTCGCAGCCGCAGCCGCCGTGATCCTCGCGCTGCCCGCGCTCACCGACTCGCCGAAGACGTCGGCGAGCATCGCACGCAGTGCACCGCCTCCGTGGATGCCGCGCATGAAGGTTCGAGCGCTGCCATGATCGCGCCGCGTTCGGCGAAGAAGACCGCGCTGGGCGGCGCGCTCGGCGTCGTCGCCGCGGCGGCAGTGCTCGTCGCATGCACGATCACGCAGTCGCTCGACTACCTGCAGAAGGGCGACGGGGCCGCGGACGCGCTCTCCGAGAGCCCCAACGCCGGCGACGGCGGCGATGGCGGCACGCGTGTGCCGACCGTGCTCGTGCCCGATCAGACCAAGCCCGGCTTCCTCGCGCAGGACGCCACCGCGCTCTACTGGATCGCAGCCGGAACGGTGTTCTCGGTGCCGAAGTCGGGCGGTATGGCGAAGGCGCTCGCCGCGGTGCCGCCGAACGTCACGTCGCTCGCGGCCGATCCCAATCCGGACGGCGCGGTGTTCGTGGCGATCGGGACCGACGTCACGCGCATCCCGAAGGACGGGAGCGACGCGGGCGTCGTGTTCAAGGGCACCGGCGGCTTGCCTGCGGACACGGTCGCCGCGAACGACGTCTCGCTGTACGTGCTGCAATACGACCCGAACGGCATCGACGTCGGGTCGCGCATCCTGCGGATGACGAAGACGGGCACCGGCAGCCTCGACATCGCGCCCGACGCAGGTCCGTCGACGCTCAGCCTCGATCCGAACGACGTGCTCTGGCTGAATTCCGACATCGACAAGCCTGCGTTCGTCGAGCAGCCGAAGGCCGCGGCGCCGGGCACGATGACGAAGGTCTACGACCTCGCCGCCGACGACAACCTGCCGCTCGCATCGGCGGACATCGCCGTCGACGACGGCTTCGTCTTCTGGATCGCCGACGACGCGACGTCGGGCGCCGCGACGATCTACGCGCGCAAACGCGATGCTGCGGGCACGACCATCGCGATCTATCGAGGTCCGCCGGAAGACACGTTCGCGCATCTCGTGGTCGACGACGTCTTTGCATACGTCATCGACACGAGGACGTCGGCGCTGCTCCGCGTGCCGAAGACGGGCGGCGACGCCGAGACGGTGCTCGCCGGCCTGAACGCACCGAGCGGCCTCGTCGTCGATGCCAGCGCGATCTACCTCACCGTCGAAGCGACCGCTTCGAACGGTCAGGTGTTGAAGCTGGCGAAGTAGCGGAGCGACGAGGACGCGGTCACCACGTGCCGCGCACGCCTGCGCCGTACGCGGGCACGCTGCCCTCGCGCGTCGCTGAGCTGCCGATCACGCCGCCGAACGGCGTGGCATGCGCTTCGTTCTTCGCCGGTGCCGCGGTCGCGCGCTCGCGCGTGAGCAGCCACGCGATCGAGCCGCCGACCACCATGCCCCCGGCGGTCGCCGCGACGAAGCCGCGCGTCTTCTCGATGGTGACGTTTTCGAAGACGAGAGGGCTCGCGAGCGCGGCGCCGGTCGCAGCGCCGAGGCCCGCGCCGAGATCGACGAGCAGGACGCGCGACGGCGAGACCTGAACGACGGTCGCGAGCGCTCCTCCGGCGAGGAGGCCGATCGCCGTGCCGTAGCCCGCGCCGGTGTACGGCGTGCGACTCTCGATGTCGCCGACGTAGAAGAACTCGGCGAGCGCGCCGAAGCCGAGGCCCAGCGCGGCGCCCGAGTTCACGAGCACGGCGTCGCCCTCGTCGGCCTTGCCGCGCGTGAGCGCGAACGTGCCGAGCGAGATACCGATCAGACCTCCGCCGACACCCCACGCGTAGCGATCGCCGAGAGGTTGCACGTGACGACCGTTCGCGATCGCAACGCCGGCGGCCGCTCCCCACCACCCTGCGCCCGCGAGCGTCCATGCGTCGCCGGTGCCCACGTCCCACTCCTCGGCCACGAGCAGCGCGCCGCCGAGGCCGATGCCGGTGCCGAGCGTGAGGAGCGGATAGAGGAGGCGAGGATCCTCCGAGCCGCTCGCGCGCTGCACGCTGTAGGCGGTGAACGCGCCGAAGAGCGCCGCATTCACCGCGAGCACCGCGCGACCTTGCGAGCGAAGCGTCGACATCACGCCCGTGCTCGCCGACTCCTGCGGGCGCGGACCGCTCTCGCTCGGACCGCCCGACGGAGTCGAGAGGAGATCGCGCAGGAGCACGAGGCCACGCACCGAGACGTCGGCTGCCGACACCTTCTCGACGCGCACGCGCAGCTGCTTGCCCTTCGGTGGAACGGCGACGATGCGGAGGATGAACGTGTCGCCTCCGGCGGGCTCGAGGCGTGCGCTCACGACCCATGTGCCATGATCCTGCGGGCCCGCACGTGCGCTCGATTTTCCGGCGCGCTCGACGAGGTCCAGATCGCGCGTGCGCGCGATGGTCGGGCCTTGATCGGCGACATCGAGCGTGAAGCCGAGGTCCTGAACCGCGTCGCGCAGCGTGACGTCGAGCTCCTGGGCTCGCGCGGCGAGCGCTCCGTCGGCCGGCGAGGGCTTGTGAAGCGAAGCCTGTCCGGCGTCGTCGCCTGCGGGCGTGAGTGTCGGCCACACGACGATCGACCGCTCTGCGGGAGCCGGCGCGGGCGCGGGCGCGGGCGGCGGAGGTGACGGCGCGGTGCTCGCGGCGTTCGGATCCGACGGGAGCGGCGGCTCGGGCTGCCTCGCGTAGGCGGCCTTTTCTCGCGAGCCCGCGGCAACGAGCGCGACCGCGCCGAGCGCTGCGCCAAAGCGACCGAGCGCACGACGCGAACGACGCGCACGCTGCAGCGACGTGGCCACGATCAGAACATCACGACGCCGCTGAGCCAGAGATCGACGATCGTCGTGTCGTCGACCGAGAAGCGGCGTCCGGGCAGATCGATGACCGGCCGGTGGTTCGGGTTCGGAATGCCGGTGACGCCGGCGCGGCACGGACCGGCTGCACCGGCGTCGCCCTTGCCGAGGTCGGGATTGCAGGCATCGGCCGCGGTGACGAGGTGGCTCTGCGAGTACGTCAGGCCGAGACCGCCCGTGAACTTCACGTACTCGCCGGCCTGCCAGGTGACGGCCATCGCGCCGCCGAACGAGCCGAAGGCCTGCTGGTCCGTGATGCCGGAGAAGTAGACGGGCGCGACGTTCGGATCGGCGACGCTTCCGAAGCTGCCGTCGGTGGCCGCGCGGTACGCGCCGGGGTTCGGGCTGCGGAGGGAGCGTGCCTGCGAGGAGCCGAGCGCGTCGAAGAGCTCGGAGTAATCGCGGCCGGGCGAGTGGTACGTGCCGCGCACCTTGAAGTCGAGCCCGAGGCGCTGGAACGCTTCGCGGTTCTCGTACGGGAAGATCTCCGTGCCGACCGTGAACGTCCCGATCACCGGCGGTCTGCTGAGCAGCGTGCCGCGGACGTCGCTCGTCGCGCCGAAGTCGCTGTTCGACTGCGGCAGCTCGACCTGCGTGCGGAACCCGAGGTACGGCTCGATGTAGCCGAAGCGACGCGCGAACACGGTGTGGAGCGCGAGCGCGGTCATGCCGCGCGAGATCCCGGGATCGCGGCTCGGGCCGTTCGGATTTGCTGGATCGGGACAGCGGATCGGCGCGTTGTCGTTGCACGCATGCAGCCGCGGACCGATCGCGAAGCGCGACTCGAACCCGACGACCCACGTGGGGAGCGCGGGATCGCGGACCTGGTTCATGATCGCGTAGTTCAACGCGACGCCGAACCAGTCGAGGCCGCTTCGCGTCGGGCTCTTGAACGGGACGCTGAAGAGCTGATCGCCCGTCGTGTCCTGGAGCCGCTGCGGGTTTTTGCTCGAGCCGTCGAGATCGCCGAGCTCACGCGAGTCCGCGAGGATGATCGGGAGGCGCAGCGAGAGCGCGAGGTCGCGGAAGATGCCGACGTCCGCCCCGATCTCGAGCGTCGTCGTGCGCTGGCTGTACGCGGCGACGTTCTCGTTCTGCGAGACGAAGCCGCCGCTCGACAGCGCGCCTTGCGAGAGCGAGGTCTCGCGGCGGATGTTCGCCGCCTTCCACTGCTGCCGGAAGGTGAGGAGCAGGTTCGCGTCGAACGGGTCGTTCTTGTCGAACGCGTCGATGACGGTCGTATTCTCGCCGGTCTCCTCGAGATGGCGAGGCTCGCGGGCGGAGACGGGCTCGTCAGCGCGCGCGGAAAATGCGACGAGGTAGGTCGCGCACGCGAACGCGAGACCCACGGTACGCGACTGCCGCCCAAACACGCGCATCCCTGCGCAAGGTAACACCCTTCCGCGGAGGGCGTCACCTTCGATGAGAGCGCTCAGCGGTCGCGAGCGCCGCTTCTCCAGCGCGAATTCGCGGCCTCGAGGCGTGTCTGATCGGCGGGCTTCGAGCCGGCGAGAGCGACACGAACGGCAGCGACGGCGCAGGCCGCGCGCGCGAGGCCTCGCGACGCGACCGACTCGGCCGCGAGCTCGCCGAGGCTGCCTCCGCCGGCATCGTGGCTGCTCATCTTCAGCGCGGCGGCCGCGACGGCCTGTGCGGCGCGCTCGCATGCTACGAGCGCGTTCTTCACGGCCGCGGGCGTATCGAGCGCGCCACGACCCTGGAGCCGGAAGGCGGTCTTCGCGTCGATGCGTCGCCATGTAGGCGTGGTCCCGGCATCGCTCGGGGCCGCGGGCGCAGGCGCCGGAAGAGGCGCGCCGCCGTCGACCGCGACCTCGTCGGCGGTCACGTCGTCGGGGACGTAGATGTGCGTCGCACCGAGCGATGATTGCAGCTTGCACGCATCGCGACCGCCGGCGAAGCGATGGACGCCCGAGGCCCACCGCGCGACACCGCACGCCGTCGCGACCCACTGCTCTGCGCCCGGCGCTTCGCCGCTACCGGGAAGCCCGACCGCCGAACCGTCTGCGACGAGCGCCACGTCGTCGCCGCATGCGCGCACGCGTCCGGGCCCCTCGAACCGCAGCTCGCGCCCGGACTCGAGCGTGCGCACCGTGAAGCTCGCCTTCGCGGCCACGTCGAGCCACGCCGTCGCGTCCGCCGTCGCGACGGGCCCTCCCTCGCTGGCCATGATCTTACAAGCCGGCCCGGCATCGGCGGTCGTGGTCGTGGTCGTGGTCGTGGTCGGACGCGGAGCGGTCGTTCCCGCCTCCGCGCTCGCTCCCGCCTCGGCGGCGCTCGCCGCCTCTTTCTTCCCCTCGCACGCCCCGGCGCCGGCGCCCGCGATCACGAGGAAGGCAATCGTCGCCCTCGCCCTCACGCGCGCTTCATCGCCGCCCGAACGGCGCCGCATGCTCGCCGCCTTCGATGCCGGGGAAGATCTCGACGGTGACATCCTCGGTGACGTCGGATGCGCTGAGCTCCTGCTTCGCATGACGAAGCTCGCTCGACGTCTGGTCGAGCCGATCGGCGAGGACGCCGAGGAACTGCCAGAGCATCTTCACGGCGATCTCGTGCTCGGTCCGGAGAAGCTCGAAGAAGTCGGTGCGGCGGATCACGATGAGCTCCGCGCCGCCGTCCGACGTGACGGTCGCGGACCGAGGCACCGCGCGGATCAGCGCCATCTCGCCGAAGTGCTCGCCTGCGCCGAGGCGCGTGAGCGTCTCGCCGCCACGCGACACGTTCACCTTGCCGGAGAGCACGATGAACAGCTCGTCGCCCTTGTCGCCTTCGCGGATGACGACCGCGGTGTCGTCGTAGCTCCGTACCTCGACCGACTGCATGACGCGCAAGAGCTCGCGATCGCCGAGGCGCGCGAACAGCGGCATGCGCCCGAGCACCTCGCGCTTGAGAGCGAGGCGCTTGGCGCGCTCGTCGTCCTTCGCCTCGCCGCCCAGGCGGACGAGCACGACGGTGATGTTGTCCTTGCCGCCGCGGACCTTCGCGAGATCGACGAGCGCCTTCGTCGCGGCGTCGCCGTCCTGCGCGACGTACGGAACGAGCTCCTCGGTGGCCTCGAGGTAACCGGTGAGACCGTCGCTCGCGAGGAGGAACTGATCGCCGGGGAGCACCTCGATCATCAGCGTGTCGACGTCGACGCGCTCGTACACGCCGACCGCGCGCGTGATCGCGTTCTTGTGGCCTACCTTCTCGATCTGCTCGCGCGTGAGCTTCCCGCGCTTCAGCAGCTCGTTGAAGACGGTGTGGTCCTCGGTGACCTGCTGCACCCCGCCCGCGCGCGCGAGGTAGATGCGGCTGTCACCGACGTGCGCGATGAAGCCGCGCGTGCCGAGGATGATGAGCGCGCTGAGCGTGGTGCCCATGCCGCGCTTCTGCGGATCGCTCTGCGCCTCCTCGTGGATGCGAAGGCACGCGCGATGGACCGCGTGCTCCATCAACGCGAGGATGTCCTTGTTCGTGACGCGCGATGCGCCGCGCGCACCGGTGAGGAAGTCGGCGAGCAGGTCCTTCTCGCGCTTGATCTCCTCGTGAATGGTCCGGACCGCGATCGCGCTCGCGACTTCGCCCGCGGCATGACCGCCCATGCCGTCGGCGACCATGAAGAGCGACAGCTTCTTGTCGACGAGGAAGTTGTCCTCGTTGTGCTCGCGGACGTTGCCTACGTCGGTCGCGGCGAAGAAGCGGATGGCTGCGTCCATCGACATGAATCGTCGACGATCATAGAGGTCATGGAGCCGGCAGTCGACTGCGGACTGCCGTGCAAGAGCCGAACCGGCTCAGCTCGGCCCGTGATTTTCGCCGTGGCGCGCGCGTCGTCCGGCGGCGCGACGCGGCGAGGACGGCGGCTGCGACGAGGAGCATCGACCCGAAGGATCGGGAGGTCGTTCCGCGCTCGTGCGTGCTGGCGATGCTGCATCCGGCGGCGTCGGTCGCGGCCGCATGATCGCTGCTGAGGTCCGCGCCGGAGACGTTCGCGCCGGTCGTGGTCGACGGGGCGCCGGGCTCCGCGGGCAAGTCGCTCGCGGGATCGCCGCTCGCGGACGCGGACGGATCGCCCGGCGCCGCCGTTACGGGCGGCGTGCTCGCGGGCTTGGTCGAGACGTTGCACACGTCGTCCTGGCCGATCGGCTTCACCTCGCACGCGCCGGCGCCATCGCACGTGTCGACGACGACCTTGCCGGCGACGCAGCGGAACGCCTTCTTCTTGTCGTAGGAGCAGTTCCACAGGTTCGTGACGTCGTTGCACTTCGCGGCGCTGCCGATGCGCGTCATGTACGTCGGCCATTCCCACACGCCGGGATCGGTGTGGTGACCCGCGCCGCCGAAATCGAGGTTCGCCTCGCACGACTTGGGTGCCGTGCCGCACGGCGATGCGGACTGCGCGATGCGCGTGCCGTTCGGGATCTGCTCGTGGCCGATGATGTGCGCGCGATCGCGCGCGACGCCGTACTTCTTCGCGAGATAGTCGACGAGCTTCGCGCTCGCGGCGTACTCGGCCTCCGTGTACGGCTTGCTCGAGTAGCCGACGTGCTCGATGCCGACGCTGCGCTGGTTGAAGTAGTAGTTGCCCGCGTGCCACGCGGTGGTGTCCTCGGTCACGAACTGCGCGACCTTGCCGTCCGTGCCCACGATGTACTGGACGCTCTTGCCGGGGTCGTTCTGGAGCGTCGCGACGCTCGCGTCCCAGCCGCCTTCGGTGTCGTGGATCACGATGTAATCGACCTTCGCTCCGCCGCGACCGGCGTCGCACTTGTTCGCGCAGCTCGTCGGGATCCACTGGGCGCCGGGGAACTGCGAGACGGCGAGCGTGTGGAGCTTCGAGGAGACGTCGAGCGTGAGCGTGGGAGGGAGGTCGTGCTTGCCGAGCGAGAGCTTCTCGCCGTCGCGTCCTTCGAGCATGCCGCCGCGCGCGAGCGTCGCGAACACGCGATGCGCGTAGTCCTCCCGATGCGCGTCGTCGGCGTAGCCGCTCATCTCCTCGATCGCCGTCTTCCACGACGCGAGGTCGTTCGCGCGGGCGCCGGTCCTCGCGCCGAGCTCGGCGAGGACGAGCGCGCCGGCATCGAGCGCGACGTCCGCGTCCTGGCGCAGCTCGATCTCGGTCTTTCCGCTCAGGAACGCGGCGCGGGCAAGCGTGTCGAGCCGACCGCGGCGGAGCATGAGCGGACCGGCGGCGGGGACCGCGCTGTCCTCTTCGATCACGAGGCGCTGCGCCGGCAGCTCGAGGCCGTCCTCGACGCGCGCGATGGCGACGAGGAGATCGCGAGGCACGCCGGCGTGCTCGGCGGCGTGCGCGAAGGAGATCGAGAGCGACCCGGTCGTGGTCGCAGTCGCTTCGACGTCCGCTGCGTCACCTGAGCTGCTGCACGCGACGACGGCGCTCGTCATCACGACCGCGAGTACCGCGGTCCCAAGTCCCTTCCATGCGCGAGCAGCAGTCATCGTCGTTCTCCTCGTCGTGGCTGCGGCTTGCGTCACTCACGCGCGCCGGCCCGACGGAGAAGGCCTCAAGCACCGGCCGTTCCACCTCTTCCGTTCACAGAAAGACGCAGAAAGACGTGGTGCGCGCGTGTGTCGGCGCCCGCGGCGTCGCGACGACCCGCGAATGGATCGCGAGCGCGCGCGAGTGCAAAAATCCAAGCGCTGCAGGATTGCAGTGGAGGTGCGAGCGCGGCTGCCGATGAGTCATCCTGTGCGCAACGTCTTGCGGGTTCGTTGCTACAGTCGGTGGGGCGATGTCCGATCCTTCCGAGCCCGCTGGTCCGCGCGTCGCGGTCGCGCCCGAAGAGCCGTCGATCGTCGACAAGGCGCGCGCGGCGCCGGTGACGTTCGCGATCCTGGCGCTGAACGTCGCTGGGTTCCTGTGGGTGCAGACGCACGGCGGCTCGGACGACCTCGCGACCTCGATCAAGTACGGCGTCCTCGACGGGACGCTCGTCTGGGCGGGCGAGTACTGGCGGCTCGTCAGCTACATGTTCATGCACGGAGGGTGGATGCACATCCTCATGAACATGTACGTGCTGATCGGCTGGGGCCCGCCGCTCGAGCGCGCGCTCGGCAAGAAGCGGTTTCTCCTGCTGTACATGCTGAGCGGGCTCGCCGCGGGATGCGCGAGCCTCGTCAGCGGCTTGCTCTTTGCTCCGCACCGCACGGTCGGCGCGTCGGGCGCGCTCTTCGGCATCATCGGCGCGTTCATGGCGCTGCGCCGCCGGCAGCTAGGGACGTTCCAGGCGTTCTTCGCGGACAAGGGCATTCGATCGATCCTCGTCCAGATCGGGCTGTGGACGGCCATCGGCAGCTACGCGCTGCACCTCGACAACGCGGCGCACCTCGGCGGGTTCGTGTCGGGCTTCGCGATCGTCTGGGTGATGACGTCGGCGCCGGCTGCGCGACGCAAGGAATGGCTCGCGCTCGCGTTCGCGCTCGGTGGCGCGTTCATCCTCGCCGCGCATCCATGGATGCTGCCGCGCGCGTCCGAGGCGAACGAGCTGCGCGCGCTCGCGAACAGCTATCTCACCGGCAAGGCGATGGACGGCGACGGGAACCTCGTGCCGTGGCCGCACGACGTCGCGCGCGGGGAGAGCCTGCTCGAGAAAGGGTGCTCGCGCGGCGCGGCTTCGTCGTGCGATTTGCTCGCCGATCACGTCAGCGCGTCGGGCGCGCCGGACGCAGCGTCGCGCGCGGCTGCCCTGCGGCAGCGGACGTGCGAGCTCGATCCCGGCTCGTGCCAGCAGCTCCGCTGAGGAGCGCGAGGAACCGCCGTGCGTCTCCGATGCGCGGGATCTCGTTGAACATGACGTAGGCGGTGCGCGCGGTCGGGTCGATCATCGGGACGAGCCGCGCGAGCTCTTCGTCCGTGTACGGCCGGCGGTGATCGCCGAGGCCGTGCAGCCGCCAGTAGGTGAGCTCCGGCGTCGTCGTGCGGTTCACGAACGGATCGACGACGTGGACGAGGTCGAGCTCGTTGCAGAGTGCACGTACCGTGTCCTCCGGCCACGACGGGCCACGCGGCTCCCAGAGCAAGCGGACGCCGGGCGGCCGCTCGATGGCTCCGAAGAACGCGCGCATCGACGCCAGGTTCTCCGGCTCGGGGCGGAAGCTCGCGGGGCACTGGAACAGGATGGCGGTCGCACGCAGGATGCGCGCGCAGGCGAGCGTCGTCTCCCACGCGCGGCGGACGATCGGCGTCGGGCGGAACGAGCCGCAGTCGGCGAGCTCGTCTCTGGTGAGCGGCGAGCGGAGGCGCTTGTACGTGCTGCTCGTCGTGCGATGCGTGATGAGCTGCCAGGCCTTCATCGTGAACTCGAACGAAGGGCCGGCCTGCTCGCGCCACCGCATCATCGTGGCCTTTTGCGGCGGCTCGTAGAACGTCTGCTGCACCTCGACGACGCGAAAGGTCTCGAAATACTCGGGAATCGCCATCGTGAACCCGCAGAGCCCGACCCGCACCATCGCGCCCCCGGGCTGCAGGATCCGTTCCGGTCAGGCGTCGTCGTCGGGTTCTTTTTCGGCGCCGCGGAGGCCCAGCGCGCGCGCCTTCTTGTAGAGGTGGCTGCGTTCGAGATCGAGGGCTCGCGCCGTCGCGGCCATCTGGCCGCCGTGATGGGCGAGGGCGTCCTGGATGATCTGGCGCTCCGCCTCTTCGACGAGGACGCGGAACGGGACGCCCGCGCGGAACAGGCCCTGCGCCTTGGGCGTCGTCCCGCCGGGGAGCACCGCGCGCACGTCGGCCGCGCGGATGACGTCGTCCGGCGTGAGGATCACGAGCCGCTCGGTGAGGTTCCGCAGCTCGCGGACGTTGCCGGGAAAGCTGTAGGATGCAAGTACCTGGATCGCGTCGTCCTCCATGCGGATGCCGGGGCGATCGTTCTGCTTCGCGGCGAGCGCGAGGAAGTGACGTGAGAGGAGCGGGATGTCGTCCCGGCGCGCGCGCAGCGGCGGGATGTGCAGCGGGACGACGTTCAGGCGATCGTAGAGGTCCGGCCGGAACGCCTCGGTCTCGGCGGCCTTCACGAGATCGCGGTTCGTCGCGGCGACGACACGCGTGTCGACCTTGATCGTCTCGCTCCCGCCGACGCGCTCGATCTCGCGCTCCTGGAGGACGCGCAGGAGCTTCGCCTGCATGGGGAGAGGCATGTCGCCGACCTCGTCGAGGAAGAGCGTGCCGCCGCTCGCGCGCTCGAACTTGCCGCGACGCTGCTTCGTGGCGCCGGTGAACGCGCCGACCTCGTGACCGAACAGCTCGCTCTCGATGAGCTCGCTCGGCAGCGCGGCGCAGTTCAGCTTCTCGAGCGGGCCTTTCGCGCGCGGCGAGAGCAGGTGGATGGCGCGCGCCACGAGCTCCTTGCCCGTGCCGCGCTCCCCGGTCACGAGCACGCTCGCGGAGCTCTTCGCTGCGCGCGAGATCTGCTCGACGAGCTTCTTGATCGCCGCGCTCTCGCCGACGAGCTCACCGGTCGTGCCGCTCGCCGCGCGGAGCTCGCGGGCCTCGCTCTCCGCGCGCTGCAGTCGGAGCGCGGTCTCGACGGCGATGAGGAGCGCGTCCGTATTGAGCGGCTTCTCGAGGAAGCTCATCGCGCCGAGGCGCGTGGCCTTGACCGCGGTGTCGATGGTGGCGTGCCCGCTCATCATGATGACGGGCACCTCGTTCTTCGCCGCGCGGATCTGCGCCAACAGCCCGAGCCCGTCGCCGTCGGGGAGCATGACGTCGAAGAGGCAGAGGTCGTAGGAGCGCTTCTTGAGCTTCTCGTCCGCAACCTTGACCCCGCCGGCGACATCGACCGAGTACCCCTCGAGCGTGAGCGCCTTCTGGAGGGTCGTGAGGATGGAGGGCTCGTCGTCGACGACGAGGAGATGCGCGTGGGGCATGGGGAGGAAGGCTACCTGAGCGAGACGAGAGTTTCTCCGCGACCCCGCCAACGCCCCAGCTCACGCCCTTATTCCCCTCCGCCGACCCCACGATCGCACCCCGTAAGGTGTTCCACTCCAGATCGTTCTCTCCTCGAACCCCCTGTAGCCCTGGGCCTCCGCCCCGAGATAGACTCCCTTCCTCCATGCGTCGGGCCGCGTGCATCGTTCTCATCCTGTTGGCGCCGCTGTCGGTGTCGGCCTGCGGTCCGGGTCGCGGACGCTACGGACGGCCCGCGCACAACGCCGAGCGCGTGACGGTCGCAGGGACCGAGGTCAGCGACGAAGCGTTCGCCGGTGCGGTCCGCGATCTCCTCGCGAGCGAGCCGAACAGCCGCGAGCGCCAGCTGCGCCTGCAGGGCGTCGTCGGTCGTCAGATGGTGCGCGTCGCGTCGCGCTTCAAGTCGAAGGACCGCGATCGCGCCGTGTCCTCGCTGCAAGGCGCGATGTACCTCGTACACGCCGGCGAGCTGAAGAACGAGATGCTCGGCTCGCAAGGGTACGACGCGCTCCACTCCGCCTCCGAGGAGTTCGCGAAGCGCGGCGACGAAGGTCGCGCGCGCGCGACCTACGAGATGCTCATGCGCATCTCGCCTCCCAAGGAGAAGCCCGAGATCAAGGCGCACCTCGACGCCATCTCCGCATGGACGAAGGACACGGCAGGCGGCGGCGTCATGCAGACCGCCGGCGCGCTCGAGGCCGCCGCGGTCACGCGTCATCTGCTCGAGCCCAGCCAGGAAGCGCGCGACGAAGCGATCGCGCGCACGATGGAGTTCATCGAGAAAGCCGCCGCGGTCCGCACTGCGCGTCGCGCACGCGGCACGCAGGTCACGCGCGAAGAAGGCATGGAGGCCGTTCGCGCGCTCGAGACCGGCGCGACGGTCCTCGCTGCCATTCACCTTCGCAACGCCGATCCGCAGCGCGCGCTCGAGGCGATCGACAAGGTGCGCGACGTCGCGAGGCCCGAGCTGGTCCGCGCGCTCGAGGCCGTGATCGAGAAGCCCGAGTCCGACAAGTGGCTCGAGCTCGCGCGCATGCTGCGCCCGCCGCCGCGCCAAGGACACGGCGGTGACGACGACGACTTCGGTCGCGACAGCGAGCTGCTCCGTGTCGCTTCGTTCGCCGCTGCTGCCGAGGCGTACCGGCTCGACGCGACGTCGCCCGAGCCCGCCGCGTTCGTCGCTGCGATGCTCGTCGACCTCGGCATGTCCGAGGCCGCACCCGCCGTCCTCGTCGACGCCGTGAAGGCGCAGAAGGATCCGCGCATCGTCGGTCTCGCGCTCGCGATCACGATGCAGGCGATGGGGCGGGGCCTCGAGGGCGAAGAGCCCGACAGCGTCCGCCGCACGTTCCGCGCCGCGGCCCCGATCCTCGCCGCCGCCGACGCGCAGAAGAAGACGCAGCCGAGCCCTGCGCGCGTCTACGGCATGATGGGCGAGATCGAGATCCGCGAAGGTCGCCTCGACGACGCGCGCAAGCTCCTCACCGCGTCGATCGAGCGCGAGAAGTCGGGCAGCGTGCTGCTCTCCCTCGCGCGGCTCGACTGGCACGACGGTCAGGTGAAGGCCGCCGACGCACGCATCAAGGAGGCGCTCGGCGCCGAGGACGTCGCGAAGGACCCCGCGCTGCGCGGCGAGGTGCTCCTCCTGCAGAGCGACATCACGCGCGAGGGCGGCGACGCGAACGGCGCACGCAAGCCGTTGTCCGACGCGCTCCGCGATCTCGCACGCGCGCGCAGCGGCGCCGAGGGCGACGATCGCGCGCGCATCGAGCGTCTCATCGCACGGGCGCTCGATCGCTTCGGCGATTCAGGTGCGCGCTCGAGCGCGATGAAGGCGCTCGACCGCGCGCTCGAGGCCGCGCCGCGCGACAAGCGACAGGCCGCGGCGACGATCGGTCAGATCGTCGGTCGCGCCTTCGTGAAGGCCGATCTCGCGGGCGCGCGCGACGGTCTCGTCCGCGGCGTGGGCGCCGAGCTCCCGCGCGAGGACATCGTGTACTACGCGATCTGGGTGCGCGTGCTCGAGCGCCAGCTGAAGGCGACCGGCGAGAGCCTCGCCGAGCGCGTCCTCGCCGAGGCCTCGGCGGATCCGCGCTGGATCGGCCGCGTCGCGGCGTTCGGGGCAGGCAAGCTGAAGGCGCAGGACCTGATCGCCGCCGCGCAGACGCCCACGCAGAAGACGGAAGCGCTCTTCTACTCGGCGATGGATCGTCGCGTCGCCGGCGATGCGAAGGGCGCGGACGAGTTCCTGAAGCAGGTCATCACGTCGCCGGGCCTCGATCTCATGGAGGTCGCGCTCGCGCGTGAGCTCCTCAGCGGTCCGCGCGCGCAGATCGGCGGGCCGGTCCCCGAAGTCGGCCTCCCGTAGCAGGCTCGAGGCTCGCCGCGCATGCCCCACGCGTACGTCCTCGGCCTGTCGCTCCTCGCGTCGGCCGGCTGCAAGCGATCGGAGGTCGCGCCATGAGCGCGAAGCGAGCTTCCGTCGCGAGCTCGCTCGGGCCGAAGTCGACCGGGCTCCGCCGATCGATCGACTGGGGCAGCCTCGCGCCGCTCCGCATCCGCGCGCGCATGGTGGCCGAAGGCGTGTATGCCGGCGCGCATCGAAGCGCGCGCAAGGGAGCCGGCGTCGAGTTCGGAGGTCACCGCGCCTACACGCCCGGCGACGACCTGCGATGGCTCGACGTGCGCTCGCTGCTTCGTCACGATCATCTCCTGGTACGCCAGTTCGAGACCGAGACCGATCGCGCGCTTCGCCTCGTCGTCGATGCCACCGCGTCGATGGGCTATCGCGGCAAGTCCGCGCCCGCTTCGAAGATCGCATGGGCTTCCCTCGTCGCCGCGGCGCTCGCGCGCGTCGCCATCCGCAGCGGCGATCCGGTCGGGCTCGGCTTCATCGGCGGAGCACCGCAGGCACGCGGCGTTCCCGTGAGCGGCGGTCGCGAGGCGTTCGAGCGTGTCGTCGATGCGCTCGAAGGGCAGAGCGCGGAAGGCGACGCCCTCGCCGACCTGCCCGCGCTCGATCGCGCGCTCGGTGCGCTCTCGCGTGCCGCGCGTCGTGGCTCCGTCGTCGTCGTGCTGAGCGATCTGCTCGATCTACCGCCCGCCGCGCCGGATCGCATCGCGACGATCGCCACGCGAGGTCGCGTCGTCGTCGTCGTGCAGACGCTCGATCCCGACGAGGCCACGTTCCCCTTCACCGAGACGGTGCGCCTGCAGGCTCTCGAAGGTGGAGCGACCGTCGAGACGGACGAGGCCGCGCGCGAGCGCTATCTCGCGGCGCTCGCCGAGCTCCAGGAATCGTGGAAGCGCACGCTCGTCGGCCGCGGCGCGAGCTTCCTCACGATGCGCACCGACGAAGATCCGGTGAGCGCCGTCCGCAACATCATCGAGGCCATTCGATGACGTTCCTCACGATCTTCGCGCTCGGCATCGCCGCGCTGATCGCGGCACCGTATCTCGCGCATCGACTGCGCCGCCAGCGCGCCGAGCAGCATCCGTTCGCGCCGACACGTCTCGTTCCGCCCACGCCTCCGAAGGCCCGCAGGCGTGCGCGCCTCGAGGATCGTTCCCTTTTCGCGATCCGCGCCGCCTCGGTGCTCGCGCTCGCGCTGCTCGGCGCTTCGCCGCTCGTGAAGTGCTCGCGGCTCGCGCTCAGTCGCTCGGGCACGTCGGTCGCCATCGCGATCGTCCTCGACGACTCGATGAGCATGCGCGTGGTCGACGGCAGTGGTCGCACGCGTTTCCAGCGCGCGCAGGAGGGCGCCCGCGAGATCCTGGGCGCGCTGCGCGACGGAGACGCCGCAGCGATCGTGCTCGCGGGCTCGCCGGCACGCGTCGGCCTCGCCGCGACGACCGACATCTCCGCCGCGCGCGCCGCGCTCGACGGCATCACGGAGAGCGACCGCGCCACGGATCTCGACGGCTCGATCGCCATCGCGCGCACGCTCGTCAGCGAGCTGCCGCAGATCGATCGGCGCGTGGTCGTGCTCAGCGATCTCGCGGACGGAAAACCGGATGCGCCCGCGCTCGGCGAAGGCGCGGCGCTGCCGGTGTGGGTCGCGATGCCCGAGCTGCGCGCACCCGCGGACGACTGCGGCGTCCTCGCGGCCGATCGCACCGGCCCGCGCGCGCGCGTTCGCTTCGCCTGCTCCACGCCGCAAGCCGCCGCGTCGCGCGAGGTGCAGATCAAGGACGGCGATCGCGTCATCGCCCACACGCCGCTCCCGCAGACGCAGATGGGTGAGGCCACGCTCACCGTCGGTCCGGAGGACATGCGCGACGAGACGCGCGAGCTCGTGGCGGTGCTCACCGGCAAGGACGCCATCGCCTCCGACGATCGCGCGACGGTCGTCGTCGAGGCCGGCCCCGCGGCGCTCGCGGTCGTCGGCGATCGCACGGAAGAGGCGGTCGCCACGGGCGGTGCGCCGGTGATCGAGCAAGCGCTCGCTGCGCTGCATGTCGACATGGCGGTGCGGCCGATCCCGCAGGTCCCGGATCGACGCGAGGACACTGCGCCGTTCGCGGCCATCATCGTCGACGATCCGCCTGGATTCACGCCGGAACAGCGTCATGCGCTCAGCGCGTTCGTCGAGTCCGGAGGCGTGCTGCTCGTCGCGCTCGGACGCCGTGCCGCGGCGGCTCCGCTCGGCGCGAACTTCGAGCCGCTGCTCGCGCACGCGGTCGGCTGGGACTCGTCTCCGTCGTCCGGCGTCGACCTCGCGAGCGGCGCATCGTTCTTCGGCGAGGCCGCGTCCAGCCTCTCGGATCTCGCGCCGAAGGGCCGCGCGAAGCTCGCGGAGCAAGACGTCTCCTCGTACGAGCCCCTCCTCAAGTGGAGTGACGGCGCGCCGCTCATCGGCCGGCGCTCGCGCGGTCGTGGCGACGTATGGGTCTCGACGCTGCCGTTCTCCGTCGAGGCGAGCGATTTCGCGCTGCGACCGGGCTTCCTCGCGCTGCTCGACGCGTTCGTCAGCGAGGCGAAGCAGCGGGCGACGCCGCGGCGTGGCGATGTCGGAACGCCGTGGGCCTTCGCGGGCGCCCGTCAGGTCGAGGCGCAAGGACCTTCCGGCACGATCACCGCGACGCGCGACGACGGCACGCTGCGCATCGTCCCGGTGCTCGCGGGCGCGTATCGCGTGTCGATCGACGGCAACAAGGAGCTCCGCGTCGCGGCGCCGCTCGCACGCGAGATCGACATGCGGCCGCGCGCCGTCGCGGAGGGCGCGACGTCGTCCGCGCTGGGCGGTGGCGTCGCGATCGTCGACGTGTCCTGGATGGTCGCTCTCGGCCTTCTCGGGCTCGTCGCCGCAGAGCTGCTCGTGCGTGCATGGGCAAGCGCGCGAGGCGCGAGCGGGGCGAGCGCAGGGACCGGCGCGGGCACGTCGAGCGAGTCGAAGGCGAGCTAACCGCGACTGTTCTTTCCGCAGAAACTCGCGTAGAAAGGCGGCATGTGGCGTCCCTCCACCGCGCTCGCGCTGCTGCTCTTCGGAACGGCCGGATGCCGTAGCGCAGGTCCGTACGGATACGCTGCGCAGTACACCGCGACGTCCGACGAGACGTCCGCCGCGAGCGGCGCGCGCGAGTACGATCCCGTCATGTACGCCCGCGAGGCGGAGGCATGGCGCAAGACGAGGTCCGTGCTCTTCGGCGTCGTCACGAGCCGCGCGCCCGGACCGGGCGGCGCCGCGTACCTCACGCTGAAGGTGCGCAAGCTCGAGACGCGCAATCTCTGCTCGAACGCGAACGACGAGGACACGTGCCGCGTGACCGTGAGCGATCGTGACTTCGGCGTCGTGCACGAGCTCGGCAAGCTCCGCCCCGACGACGACATGGGCGAGCACTCGATCGGCGTCGGCTCGCTCGTGCGCGCCGTGGGCATCTTCGGCGAGGACGTCGATCCCGCCGACGGTGCACCCATCATGCGCGCATCGTTCTACCGGCACTGGCCGCGTTACTTCTACGTCACGCGCTCGAGCGCCGACTTGATGCGTCAGTAAATCGCCTGATTCGCAGCAGCGCTGTCACTGATCTCCGTCACCGAACGCGGGAGACCGTCATGAGCGAAGAGAAGCGCATCACCACCGAGGCGCGCGGGCACGTGCTCCTCATCGGGCTGAGCCGTCCGGCGAAGCTCAACGCGTTCGATCCGCAGATGCTGCGCGAGCTCGCGGAGGCGTATTCGGAGCTGGAAAAAGGGCCGTATCGTTGCGGTGTGCTCTTCGCGCACGGCGACCACTTCACGGCGGGCCTCGACCTCGCGAAGGTGGCGCCGGTGGTGATGCAGGGGAAGGGACTCTTCCCCGACGAGGGCATGATCGATCCCTTCGGACTGCACGGCGCGGCGCGGACGAAGCCGATGGTGTGCGCAGTCCATGGTCGATGTCTCACGCTCGGCATCGAGCTGGTGCTCGCGTCGGACATCACGATCGCCGCCGAGGACACGAAGTTCGCGCAGATCGAGGTGAAGCGCGGCATCTTCCCGTTCGGCGGCGCGACGCTGCGATGGGTGCAAGCTTCGGGCTGGGGCAATGCGATGCGCTGGCTGCTCACCGGCGACGAGCTCGGCGCGGACGAGGCGCTGCGCATCGGCCTCGTGCAAGAGGTCGCGCCGCGCGGCAAGCACCTCGAGAAGGCGATCGCGATCGCGGAGACGATCGCGGCGCAGGCACCGCTGGGCGTGCAAGCGACGCTGGCGTCGGCGAGGATGCGCGTGGAGAAGGGCTTCGAGCCGGCGGCGAAGGAGCTGGTCCCACGGATCCTGTCGCTGATGCAAACGGAAGACGCGCGCGAAGGCATGATGTCGTTCGTCGAACGCCGTGTCGCCAAGTTCGAAGGCCGCTGAAGCGCGCCCCCGGCCCGTGCTTCGTCTTGCCTCACCCCTGAATGGTGGCCGCGTTGTGGTAGCTTCGCAGCGATGCTGTCGCTGACGGCCGACGGCCGATATCTACTCCTTCCTGCGCTCGCGACGGCGCATTCGCACGCATTTCAGCGCGCGATGCGCGGCGCGGCGGAGAGGCCGCCCACATCTCCAGCGGGGAGCGCACGCGAGGATTTCTGGTCGTGGCGCGGAGCCATGTATCGCGTCGCGTCGGCGGTCGACCCGGAGTCGATCGCGCAGATCAGCCGCGTCGCGTTTCGCGAGCTGCGTCGCGCCGGCGTCCGAACGGTCGGCGAGTTCCACTACGTGCATCACCAGCCCGACGGAACCCCGTACGCCGAGCGCACCGCGATGAGCGACGCGGTCGTGCAGGCCGCGAAGGACGAAGGCCTCCGGATCTCGCTGCTCCGCGTCGCGTATCACCGCGCCGGGCCGGGACGCCCCGCGGAGCCCGACCAGCGACGCTTCTGTGATGCATCGGTCGAGGACGTGCTGCGCGACGTCGATGCACTACGTGCAAAGTACAAAAATGATCCGGACGTGCGCATCGGCCTCGCTCCACACTCGGTGCGCGCGGTTCCTCCGCCGTGGATAGCCGAGCTCGGCGCCTATGCGGCGCGCCACGGGCTTCCGTTCCACATGCACGTCGCCGAGCAGCCGCGCGAGATCGACGAGTGCATCGCAGAGACGGGCAAGCGCCCCGTCGAGCTGCTCGCCGACCTCGGCGTGCTCTCGCCGTCGTTCGTCGCCGTTCATGCGACGCATCTTTCGCCGAGCGAGGCGCAGATCTTCGGTCGGGCCGGTGCGTTCGCGTGCATCTGCGCAACGACCGAGGCGGATCTCGGCGACGGCCTTCCCGACCTGGGCGCGTTGCGTGCTGCGGGTGCGCGCCTGTGCACCGGCGTCGACAGCCACGTCATCACCGATCCGATCGCCGACCTCCGCGCGCTCGAGACGCTCGAGCGCCTCCGCGCCGGCCGCCGCGTCACGTTCGATCCCGGCGCCTCGCGGACCCCCGCCGAGGACCTCTGGCGCGCCGGATCGATCGAGGGCGCCGTCGCATGCGGCTTCGACGATGCCGGCGGCACACTGCGGATCCGCCGCGATCATCCCACACTCGACCTCGTCGATGACGCACTGCTCCTCGACGCCGTCGTCTTCAGCGGCGGTAGCGCGATGGTCGACAGCGTCGAGGACTGAGCACCTCTCCGCAATCCAGGTAAGCTTGGTTGGGAGTTGAGACGAAAGGACAAATATAACTCCGTCGCGACGCTCCTCCTCGCGTGCTGCAGCAGCGTGGGAGCACTCCGCTGTTCTCTGCTGACGGACACCGACGGCCTCGCAGGGAGCGAGTCAGACGCGTCGCTCGACGGCGCGCTGCCTACCGTCGACGGCAGCGCGGCCGATCGGCCGAGCACGCCGGATTCATCGGTGGACGGCGCTTCCGCCGGCGAGGTGTTCGCGAGCGGACAGACCGGCGCCTTCGGGCTCGCACGGCTCGGAACGAACCTGTACTGGACGAGCGGGAAGCCGGGCGGTGAGGTCGCATCGTGCCCGCTCGCGGCGTGCGTGACGCCGACGGTGGTGGCGAGTGGAGCCAAGGCGACCACCGCGATGGCCGCGCTCGGCCGCGTCTACTGGATGACGCCCGGGACGAAGACCATCTCGTACACGCAGGCCGGCGGTTCGGTCGGCCATTTCGAGGCCTACTCCCCTGTGAGCTGGATCGGGGCGGGGATGTCGTTCCGCTACGTGATCGAGGAGAGCCGCCAGTTCACGCTTCTCCAGGGCGATCCGCCCGTCTCGACGACGTCGTTCCTCGGGTTCGACGCGTATCCGGATCGGGCCGCCGGTCATGACGGTGCGGTCGCATGGACCTCGGGTAAGACGATGTCCGTCGGCTATTGCGGCTCGGGCGGCTGCGACGCCTCGACAAGCGACGTTTCGAAGAACGAGAGCGCCGTCGCGATCGCGCTCGATGCTTCGTTCCTCTTCTGGACGACGACCGACGGCCGCATTCGCGCGGCCGCGCACGACGGCGTTCGGATCACCTCCGCTGCCGTGACCGACATAGCCAGCGGCCTCGCCGAGCCTTGTGCGCTCGCGCCCGACGAGGTCGGCCCGTTCCTCTATTTCGCGACGCGCGGGTCGGCAGCCGGCGGCTACCTCGACGGCATCGTCGGGAAGCTCCTCAAGACTGGAGGTCCGGTCACCGTGCTCGCGACCGGCCAGGCACGTCCGGCCAACATCCTCCTCACCGAGACGCACCTGTTCTGGGCGAACGAGTACGACGGAACGATCCGACGCCTCCCGAAATGACGCGACCGCTCCTCTAGTTGAGGCAGGTCGGCACGTCGGTCGTGTCGTTCAGCACGTTCTCTTCGATGATCAGACGCGCGAGCTCGTCGCGACGGCGCCACAGGCATTGCGTGTGCGCCTGCCGCAGGTACCCGAACGAGTAGACGGTGGGATTGTCGTACGCATCCGTGAGTCGACCGACGTCGAAGCGATAACCCTTCTCGCGCTCCTCGATCGCGGCCTTCGCCTCTTCGGTCTTGTCGCGCGCGCGGGCGAGCCCGGCGCGCGCGGCGTCGTTGTCGCCTCGGGCATGCGCGAGGATCGCGCGATAGAGCGTCACGACGTGCTCGATCCGCAAGCGCACGACCCGCACGCCGTCACGAAGCTCGTTGCACCATGGCGTGAGCACCGCATCGGAGCCGCGGCATCGTGAGGCGAGCGAGTCCTCGATGGGCTTCATCTGCGCGCCCATCGCGTCGAGCTCGTCGAGCACCGTGGTCTCGAAGGCGACGCGCTCGGCCTCGGTTCCGATCACGAGCAGCTCGAACTTCTTTCGGATGGGGCGGATCACGATGCCGAGACCGGCGGCGGTCTCGACGGTCGCGTCCTCGCCGCTCACGTACGGCACGAGCTTCTCGTCGAACAGATAGTGCCGCTGCAGCGCAATCACCTGCGTGAGCTCCGCGAGCACGCCGCTGCCGCACGAACCGAAGGCGGACGCGTAATGAGAGACGAAGCGGTCGAGCGGAGCGGCGGGCTCCCAGAGCATCTTCGCCGCGAGATAGTCCGTCAGCCAGTAGCCCCACTCGTGACCGGAGCTGAACGTCACGTGACCTTCGAGCTTCGGGAGGCCGGCGGCTGCGATGTCGCGATCGAGGCCGTGGATGTCGTTCCATCGCGACTCGATGAACTCGGGAAGGAAGACCGGCACGTCGACGTCGGCGGAGATCCAGTAGGCGGACTCGGGGAAGTAGCGCACGCGTCGCTTGGGGAGCTGCGAGATCATGAACTCGCGCTGGAAGTGGAAGTCGGGATGCTCGTACATCCCCTGATCGCGATACGTGTCGAACCAGAACAGCGTGTGCGTCGTCTGGCCGAGGCGCGGGTCGGCGAACTTCGGCAGATGATAGAAGTACGTCGGCTCGCCCTTGTACTGCACGTAGAGCTGCGGATAGTTGCCGACGTGGTTCTGCACGTTGACGCGCGTGCTCGGCGAGACCTTCGCGACGTGCTCGACCGCTGCGTTCAGCCAGATCACGACGTTCTCCGGCTCGGCCGCGAGGAACTCGCCGAGCGCGAGCTCGATGTCGTCCCACGGCACCTCGAGCGCGCGTGAGAGACCCGTGGCGATGTTGTCGGCGAACTTCGCTTCGTCGCGGACGAGGACGTAGTTGTTCTGCAGCGAGC
>JAQBQJ010000183.1 GCA_028287065.1 Labilithrix sp.
ACGAGTACAAGCGCGTGACCGGCTGCGCCAAGGGCATGGTCGCGGGCATGGCCGGCGTCCTCGACTCGGCGCGCTTCGAGCTGTTCCTCGCGCGCGAGGCCGGCGTGAGCGTCAAGGACGTGCGCGCCATGGTCCTCGGCGGACACGGCGACGACATGGTCCCGGTCCTCTCGATGACGACCATCAACGGCGTCCCGGCGAGCACGTTGATCGCGAAGGACAAGATCCAGGCGATCATCGAGCGCACGCGCAAGGGCGGCGGCGAGATCGTCACGCTCATGGGCACGAGCGCGTACTACGCGCCGGCGAGCGCCGCGGTCGCGATGGCCGAGGCCTACCTCCTCGATCAGAAGCGCCTCCTTCCGTGCGCCGCGTACCTCGACGGCGAGTACGGCTACAAGGACCTCTTCATGGGCGTGCCGTGCATCGTCGGCGGCAAGGGCGTCGAGCGCATCGTCGAGATCCCGCTCACGGACGAAGAGAAGGGCATGCTCACGAAGAGCGCCGCGAGCGTCCAGGGCATCGTCGACGTCGTCAAGAAGAGCTGAGGAACGGGGGCTTCGGGGGCATGAGCGCGCACCGCACCACGCTGGTGGCGTCCGTGATCGTCACGGTCGCCTCGGCGTGCGGTGCGCCTCCCGACCCGAGCTCGCCGCGGAGCACCGTGGTTGCCGTGCCCGTGGCGCGCCTCGGCGCGCTCACGCCGGGCGAGCGGATCGAGGCGGCGCTCGCGCACCATGATCGCGCGAGAGCGGCGCGCGTCGAGCTGACCGCGGCGCCGGAGAGCGCGGTGCCGCACGCGACGAAGAGCGCGGCGCTCGCGCAGGCGTCGCCGGGCAAGGGCGTGATCACGATGGCGAGCGACGAGCTCGCATCGCGGATGCTCTCGCTCCCCGACCTCCAGCTCCGCAGGCTCGAGTCGTCGGATGTCGCGCGCCAGCTGCTCCGTACCTGCTTCGCGGCCGCGACCAGCCCCGAGCTCGTGGTGAGCCTCCTCGAGCTCGAGGTGTCGAAGACGACCATCGAGAGCGCGGACGAGCGAAAGGCGCCACACGCCGCGTGCGTGCGCAAGCAGATCGCCGAGCACATCGAGGCGAACGGACGGAACGTGCGCTTGCGCATCTCGGCGCGGTTCTTCCCGCGCAGCGAAGGCGCCGCGGGCGACGCGCCGGCACCGACGGCGGCGTCGATCGACGAGGAGCTCGCCGAGCTCGGGCGCAAGATCCCGGCGTCGTCGGATCCCGCGCGCACGCGCGATCTCGTCGTGCTGCTCGGCACGCGCCACGTCGAGGCTGCGCGCCTCGCCACGGAGCCGAAGAGCCGGGACCAGCACCTCGCGGCGGCGAAGGTCGCCTTCGACGAGGCGCTCGTGCGCGCAGGCACCGACGTCCCGTCGCGCACCGCGGCGCTGCACGGTCTCGCCGACACGCTCGCGCAGCTCGGCAAGCTCGACGAGGCCGTGCGTGCCTCGCGCGCGCTCGTGTGTCCTTCTCGTTTTCCGGCGGCGACCGAGCCCGCGGCGCTCGAGCAGGACCATCCCGAGCGCTGGTGGTCGCAGTGGGAAAATGTGCATACTACACCGATCGCGCTCACCAAGCCGGCGCAGCGCAAGCCGGTGCTCGTCGCCCCCGGCTCGCTCGGTCCTCGCTCGTGGGACGAGGAGACGAAGTACCGATCGCCCTACGACGGCTGCACGCCGCCGGCCGACGTACCCGCCGCGTGGGTGGTCGACGCGTGGCGCGACATCGCCTCGTTCCACGCCGAGCACGACGTGCAGGGTGGCGCGTTCCACGACAACCGCGCCGCGACCGCGCTTCGCTTCGCGCTCGCGTCCGCGACCGGCGACTCCGCCGCGTTCGTCGCGCTCGAGCTGGGCCGCGTGCTGATCCATCAGCAGCGCTACGCCGAGGCCCTGCGCGTGCTCGGGCGGCTCTCTCCGCTCTCCGGCGATCGCGAGCTGATCGAGCGAGCCGCGCAGCTCGTGGCGACGTCGCTGACGTACGTAGATCTCGAAGGCCCCGGCGAGAACGAGCCCATGGTCGACCGTCTCGACGTCCTCGACATGGACCCGAATCCGCTCGTCGCCGAGAAGAAGCTCCAGGTGGTCGAAGGCCGTGCCGACCAGCCGGAGCTCGTGCCGCAGAACGCCACGTTCACGCCGCCCGTCCTGCACTGGCTCGCGTGGGAGCTCGCGACGCTCGGCATGAACCATCCGGCCGTCGCCGTTCAACGGAAATTCCTGGTCCGGTTCCCGAATCATCGCGATGCCCCGCTCGTGCAGTGGGAGCAAGCCGAGACCTATGCGACCATGGCGCTGTACTACCGCACCGGCGCGCCCGAGGCGGCCGAGCCCACGCGGCTCGCCGGCGAAGCGCGCGCCCGTCTCGCGCAGTACGTGGGGAACACGGCATGGACCGAGGCCAATCGCAACGACACCGAGGCGCTCCGGCGCGCCGCCGATCTCGCGCGCGCCAAGCCGTCGACGTCTCCGTGACCACGTCCAACCCTCGCGCGCGAGCCTGACGATGGAGCTCGCCGTGAACGACTCACGACGCGCGGATCACCTCGTGGGCACGACGCTCGCCGAGCGCTTCGAGCTGCTCGCGCTGGCGGCGACCGGCGGCATGGGATGTGTGTATCGCGCACGCGATCACGCGACCGATCAGACCGTTGCCGTGAAGGTGCTCGTGTCGTCGGACGGCGACGCACGCCGGTTCGCGCGCGAGGCCGAGGCGCTCGCCGGGATCGATCACCCGGGCGTGGTGCGGTACCTGGCGCACGGAACGACGTCGGACGGGGCGCAGTACCTCGCGATGGAGTGGCTCTCCGGCGAGGACCTCGCGCGGCGGCTCGACGAAGGCACGCTCGGCGTCGAAGACACGCTGGCGATCGCGCGCCAGATCGCGGACTCGCTCGCGGCCGCGCACCGGCACGGGATCGTGCATCGCGATCTGAAGCCGGCGAACATCTTCCTCGTCGGCGGGAAGCTCGACGACGTGCGGCTCGTGGACTTCGGCATCGCGCGCGCGGCGACGGACGAGTCGTTGACGGTGACCGGCACGTTCGTCGGCACGCCGGCGTACATGGCGCCGGAGCAGGTCCGCGGAGGCGCGGTCGATCCACGCGTCGACGTCTACGGCCTGGGCGCGGTGATCTTCCGCTGTCTCGTCGGACATCCGCCCTTTCAAGGTGCGCACCAGCTCGCCGTGCTCGCGAAGGTGGTGCTCGAGCCTCCGCCTCCCATCCGCGATCTGCGTCCCGACGTCTCGGCCTCGCTCGAGTCGTTGCTCGTGCGCATGCTCGAGAAGGATCCCGCCCTGCGTCCGGCCGACGGGGGCGCGCTCGGCGAGGAGCTGCGCGCGCTCGATACGGCGGGCGCGTCGTCGGCGCGGCACATCCGCGCGGCGATCACGTCACGCGAGCAGCGCGTCGCGTGCGTGGTGCTCTGCGCGAGCACGGCTTCGGGCGAGCGCACCGTCACGGAGAGCGCGTCGCGCGACTCCGAGGACGTCGTGCGTCGCGCCGTCGAGGCTCGCGGCGGCACGATCGCCGCGCTCGCGAAGGGCGGATGGGTGATCACCATCCCGAACGCCGCGTCGCCGACGGAGCAAGCGACACGCGCTGCGCGTTGTGCGCTGGCGCTCGCCGCCACGATGCCGGGCGCGCCTCTCTTCGTCGCGACCGGACGCATCCTCGTCACCGGAGAGCATCGCGTCGGCGAGGTGCTCGATCGCGCGGCCGACGCGCTCGGTCGCGCGCGCTCCGAGGGCGTGACGGAAGGCGTGCTGCTCGACGTCGCGACCGCGGAGCTGCTCGACGGCCGCTTCCGGATCGACGGTGACGCCGAGTGGCGTGAGCTCCGCGACGAGGAGGACTCGATCGCGCCGGTCCGCATGCTGCTCGGCAAGCCGACGCCGTGCGTCGGTCGGGAGACGCAGCTCGCGATGCTCACCGCGATGGTGTCCGCATGCGCCGGCGAATCGCACGCGTGCTCCGCGCTCGTCACGGCGCCGCCGGGATTCGGGAAGACGCACGTCATCCGCGAGCTGCTCCGCACGAGCGTCGCTGCGCGCGGTGACGTCGACGTGCTCGTCGCGAAGGGCGATCCGATCCGTGCCGCGTCGCCGCTCGGCGTCGCGTCGCAGCTCGTTCGACGCGCCGCAGGAGTGCTCGAATCGGATCGCGCCGCGGCCCGCGCGAAGAAGCTCGCCGCACTCGTGGCGCGTGACTTCGACGCGGCGGATCGGCCGAGGATGCAGGAGCTCCTCGGCGAGATCGCCGGCACGCCCACCGCGCATGCCGAAGCGAGCGCGGCGCTCCGAGCGGCGCGCGCCGACGTCTCGATCATGGCCGACGCCGTGCAAGCTGCATGGATCGAGTGGATGGCGGCACGCGCGGAACGCGGCATGCTCCTCGTGCTCGTCGAGGACCTCCACTGGGTCGACGCCGCATCGGTGCGGCTGATCGAAGCGGCGCTCGGTGCGCTCGAAGAGCGTCCCGTCTTCCTGCTCGCGACGTCACGCCCCGAAGGCTCGGCGCAGCTCTCCGAGCGCTTCCGCTCGGGCGGCTTCGTCGAGGTCACGCTGTCGCCTCTCTCGACGGCCGCGTCGGAGCGGCTCGTGCGCAGCGCCCTCGGTCCGAACGCGGACGCCGCGATGGTCCGTGCGCTAGCGAAGCGCGCCGCCGGTCACCCGTTCCACCTCGAGGAGCTCGTGCGCGCGGTCGCGAACGGAGGAAGCGCCGATGCGCTCCCGGACTCGGTGCTCGGCATGGTGCAAGCGCGCCTCGACGAGCTCGACGCTCGCGCGCGCCGGCTGCTCCGCGCGGCGAGCGTGTTCGGCGAGTCGTTCTGGTCGGGCGGCATGGCGTCGATGATGGGCGACGACCTGCCTCTCCACGAGCTGCGGAGCGTGCTCGCCGAGCTCGTCGATCGCGAGATGATCACCGAGGAGCGCACGTCGAAGTGGCTCGGCGAGACCGAGTATCGCTTCCGCCACGGCCTCCTGCGCGACGGCGCCTACGCGACGCTCGCCGAGCCCGATCGCGTGCGCGCGCATCGTCGCGCGGCCGCATGGCTCGAAGGAGTCGGCGAGAGCGATCCTGCCGTGCTCGCCGAGCACTACGATCGCGGCGCGGCGGCCGAGAAGGCGCTTCCGTTCTTCCAGCGTGCGGCGTCGCAGGCGCTGCAGCGCAACGATCTCGATCGCGCGATGAGCCACACGGCGCGCGCGCGCGCGCTCGGACCCGACACCGCCGTGTCGGCTGCGCTCGACGCGATCGAGGCCGAGATCCTCTTCTGGCGTGGCGACATGAAGGCCGCCGCCGAGCGCGCGTCCGAGGCGCTCGCGCGACTGCCGCGCGGCGAGGCCGAGTGGTTCGACGCCGTCTCGGTCGGTGTCGGCGCGCTCGGGCAGCTCGGTCGGAACGACGCCGTCGCGGACTTGCTCGACGACGCCGCGCAGACACCGTCGTCGCCGAAGAGCCGGGGCGCGCACGTCGTCGCGCTCGCCCGCGGCATGACGCAGCTCTTCTGGGCGCATCACGGCGGTGGGCTCGCGAGCGTGCGCGCGTGCCTCGACTCGCTCGTCGACGTACCCGAGGCGCTCGACCCGTACCACGCGGGATGGGTGCATCGCGTGCGCGGCGAGTCGGCGTGGCTGCACGATCGTCACATCGAGCGCTGCCTCGCGGAGCTCGAAGCGAGCTGCACGGCGTTCGAGAGAGCACGTGCGCTGCGCGCGCTGTGTCTCACGCGCCTGAACACCGCGAGCCTCGCGGGATGGTCAGGCGCGCCGGCGCTCGGGCTCGAGCTGCTCACGCAGTCGCGTGCGCAGGCGACGCAGCTCGGGCTCGGGTTCTTGCTCCGCTACGGACAGGCGGTCGAGGGACTGCTCGGCGCGTATGCCGGCAATGCCGACGCCGAAGCGAAGATGAAAGCCGCGCTCGTCGCGGTCGGCGCGAGCCCGCGCCTCGCGTTCCTCTGTCGCGTCGTCGTCGGATGGCTCGCGCTCGAGCGCAACGACGTCGACGTCGCGCACGTCGAGGCGCGTGCGGCCGTCGACATCGTCGTCGCTCCGGAGCTCCGGCCTGCGGGCATGGCGCTCGCCGCGCGCGTCGCGCTCGCGAAGGGCGACGCCGGCGAGGCGATCCGGCTCGCGTCGGCCGCGAAGCAGCTCGAAGGGGAGTGTCGCGACCTCGAGCTCACGTTCGGCTTCGCGGACTACGCGCTCGCGGAGGCGCAGCTCGCGCGCGGCGCGAAGGACGAGGCGCGCGCGACGATCGCGAGCATCACGTCACGGCTCGACGCGAT
Source organism: Labilithrix sp. (assembly GCA_028287065.1). Lineage (GTDB taxonomy): Bacteria > Myxococcota_A > Polyangia > Polyangiales > Polyangiaceae > Labilithrix. Next base: position 6,311 of record JAQBQJ010000183.1, read on the forward strand.
CGCGTCGACGATCCCCGACGCCGCGCAGCGCCGTCGTTTCTGGGATCGTCCGCTCGCGAACGCGGGCATCGTGCGGCTCGGCCGCGAGCTCGGCGTCGGGTGACTCACTCGAATTTCGCGGTGCGACACACCTCGACGAAGGCGTCGATCGCGGCGATGAGCCGATCGTCCTCGAGCGACACGCTACAGGTCTGGAACCGGCTGGCGCCGTCCTTGTACCAAGCCGCGTAGACGCGTGCGCGCTTGCCGAACTTCTCTTCGCTGACGGCCCAGCGGATCCTCCCGTTGTTCGGCAACACCTCCTCGTGCGTCGTGGCCGAGGGCGGGACCGCGTCGTTCATCTTCGCGTCGACGATCGTCTTCCAGTCCGCCTTCGGCTTGCAGAAGCCCTCGCAATGGGAGCCGATTTCGAGGAAGGTCCAGTAGCCGAGGCCTGCGTCCTTCGCGGGCTGTAGGTTGCCGGGAAAGTCCGGTTTGCCCGACCAGCCCACCGGCTTCGCGAGCACGATCGCCTCTCGGTCGTCCCCAGTCTCGATGCGCGCGAGCTCGAACGCGAGCACGCCCTCCGCCGCTTTCGGGATTCTCCCGCGCACCGCTGCCAGCGGACCAGGGATCGACGCAGCCTCCGTGGTGACGGAGGACGACACGGGCGCATCGTCCCGCTTCGAGCAGGCCACCAGCAGGAGGACGCAGGCGGAGGCCAAGAGTGGGCGCATCTGTGTCCTTTACGCCGTAAAACCGATCGCGCAAGTCGGCGCGCGCTCGCTGACGCGGCGATTCCTCGCCCGGAGCGCGTCGCGCGCGACGCGCTGATGCAATTTCCTGCGCGAAAACGAGCGGCACGGCTCGTGCGATGCGCGCGGTCATGACGATGATGAAGCTGGGGCTCGGCGCGGTGCTGGTGGGCGCGGTGTCGGTGCTCGCGGCGTGCCTAGGAGAGCCGAGCAGCGCGGATCCGGGCGGCTCGATCGACGGGACGACGCCGGGCTCCTCGGGGTCGAGCGGCACGAGCGGCACGAGCGGCACGAGCGGCAGCAGCGGGACGTCGGGCTCGTCCGGCACCAGCGGCAGCAGTGGCAGCAGCGGCACGAGCGGCACGAGCGGGACGCCCGACGGCGGCGATCCGAACGCGGGCGAGGCACCGTGCACGCTCTCGTCGAAGATGTACGGCACGATGAAGATGTGGGAGTGCGTGCCGACCGGCATGGGCTCCGCGCCCGCGGGCCTCGTCGTCGCGATGCACGGCTACACGCAGGGCGTGGTGCAGGCGAGCTCACCCAACCAGGCGTGGGGCTTCAAGTCGACGTCGCAGTGGGCGACGCTCGCGCAGCAGCACAAGTTCTACGTCATCTTCCCGGACAAGGGCACGCAGGCCTTCTCCTGGTACGCGTTCTTCGGGACCAGCGGCATCGCGCGCACCGACCAAGAGCCCTCGCAGATCGCCGCGATGGTGAAGGACATGTCCGCGAAGTACGCGATCGACCCGACGAAGGTGTTCGCGAACGGGCTCTCCGCCGGCGCGTACATGACGACGGTCATGCTCGCGACGTACCCCGACGTGTTCGCCGCAGGCTCGATGTTCGAAGGCGGCGCGTATGGCTGCTCGACCTCGTGCGCGGCGCTCGGCAAGAAGGGCAACGGCTGGACGTGGCCCGGCAATCACGCGCCGACGCTCGTGACCGGCGCTTATCCGACGGTGTGGAAGAGCGCGACGGCGAAGAAGCCGCGCCTGCTCGTGTTCCAGGGCGACGCCGACGGCGCGGTCACGCCGGAGAACATGGCCGACGCCGTGCAGCAGTGGAAGGGTGCGGTCGGCATCACCGCCGCAGGCACGAAGACCACGGTGAAGGGCCACGAGTACACCGAGTACACGAAGAACGGCGAGACGATGCTCGCGACGCTCCTGATGCACGGCATCGGCCACGGCACGCCGGTCGACCCCGGGCCGGGCGCCGATCAGGGCGGCTGGGATCCGAACCCGAGCCAGACGGCGAGCGCCGACGCGAACGCCGTGCAGGACTGGACGAACACCGCGGGCATCTGGGGGCCGTACTACTCGGCGAAGTTCTTCGGGCTGATCCCCTGAGCGACACGAGACGAGAGCCGAGATTGAAAGAGAAACGCGGAAGCGCGGAAGCGTTTGGCCTCGATCTCTTGCTGGACCCTCGTCGCCGTTCGAGCCTCCGATCCGACATGCCGCCTGATTCCGCCATTTCGACCCTCGATCCGACCTGCTGACTCGTGCGCGATCGCCAGCCGGGTCGACGCGATGAGAAGACGGCGCGCACTCCGCGCTGCTTTTGCGCCCGTTCACACCAGCGCGCGCAAGGACCGGAACAGATCGGTGAAGAACCCCGGCTCCGGCACGCCCGCGGCGCGGAGATCGTCGTCGAGCACCTCGCCCATGCGCTGCTCCTGGAAGAACGTCATGAACGTCGGCAGCTCGCTGCGATCGAACCACGTTCCGTGCGCGTCGCACACGTCGACGCAGTGAATCGTCTCCTGGATCTCGATCCGCCGAAGCGCTGACGAGCACGCAGGACATGCGATCGCGGCGAGACGCACCTCGAGCGGCAGCGAGCCGACGATGCCGACCATGCGCGCGGCGCGATCCTCGAGTTCGCGGTCTCTCACCTTCATCAAGCGCTCGACGGTCGCATGGTCGAGCCACATGCCTCCGCAGCCGCGGCACGCCGCGATCGCCGCCGCGTCCGAGGTCACCTGCGTGAGCGCCGTCGCGCAGCGCGGGCAGTGGAGCGCGCCGGGATCGCCCGCCGCCACCTTCGTGACGATCAAGCGATCGACGACACGCTCGACCACGTCCGGTGGAGGCGCCACGGCGACATGGCAGTACGCGCAGGTCACCGTCTGGCGAGCGGCGTGAGCCGGCAGCGGGCCGCCGCACTTCGGGCACTGCACGGTGTGACCGCTCATGGGCGCGAGCGTACCAGGTCGGTGATAGCGTGAGGGCATGGGCGGGCCTCGTGACGACAAGCGACGGCGCCGGCGCCGGAACGACGCGCTCGTCGTCGTGGCGCTGGTCGTGCTCGGTGGAGCGTGCGCCCATGCGTTCCACGCGAGCGGCCGAGAGAAGGCCGATCGCGCTGCGGCCAAGAAGAGCGAAGACGAGAGCGTCGCCGCGCTGAAGGGGAAGCTCGACGGCCTGATGCGCGAGCTCGACGTCCGGCACGAGGCCGTCCGCAAGGCGATGGAGGACACCGCGCGCGCGCCCGACGAGGCCGAGCGGGCGGCTGCGCATGCGAGGCTCGTGACCGCGCTCGCCGACGAGCAGATGACCGTCGCGGCGATCAGAGCCGCGGCCGGAGGCGCCTCGATGCCGGGCGCGACGGGCACACCGACGCGGACCCCATGCACGTGTGACGCGGGCGACCCTGTCTGCTCGATGCTCTGATACCTTGCGGGGCGTGAGGCTCAACACGCTGCTCTGCTCGCTCCTCGCGCTGTTCTCGCTGCTCTTCGTGAGCTGCGCTCAGCCCGTCGAGCCCACGCTCGACCTGACGCCCACCGCGCAGATGCTCATCTCCGGGCAACCGCTGCAGCTCACCGTCACGCGGCGATTCCCGGGCGGCGCCATCGAGGACGTCACCAATCGCGTGACGTACACGACGAGCGATCGGTCGATCGCGAACGTGAACGACCGCGGCGTCGTCGTCGCCGGTCCCGTGAGCGGCACTGCGGTCATCAAGGCCTTCGACTCTTCGAGTGACGCGACCGCGCTCGCCACGGTCAGCGTCACCGAGCCGCTCATCACGTCGATCGACGTCTCTCCCGCGGTCCTCGTCATGACGCGCAGCGCTCCGGCCCGCGGCTTCACCGCCACCGCGCGGTTCAACAACGGCAGCACGGGCGACGTCACGAGCCAGGTCCTCTGGAGCTCGACCAACACCGCCGTCGCGATCGTCGGCAACTCGCAGCTCGATCGCGGCATCGTCCGACCCGTCGCGGACGGCGACACCTCGATCCTCGCGACGGACGCGAAGACCGGCGTCGCCGGACGCGCCACCGTCTTCGTCACCGGCGGAGCCGCCACGCTCCAGGCGATCCTCGTCACCCCGAACCCCGCGCAGGTCGCGGTCGGCACGACGCAGGACATGACGGCGCTCGGCGTATACAGCGACGGCGCCGCGAGGAACCTCTCCGCGATGAAGATGGTGACGTGGTCCTCGTCGCGTCCGGACGTGGCGACCGTCGACGCGGCGACGGGGACCGTCACCGGCGTGATCGCGGGCGACACGACCATCACGGCGACCGGGCCGGAGCCGACCACCACGGTCAAGGGCTCGGCGGCGATGAAAGTGATTCCCTGAGCGTCTGAACGCGACCGTGCCCCGACGTGCCGCCCGCGTGAAGTGGGCGTTACGTTCGTTTACGTTTCTGGTAGGGTCCCGCGCGTGAAGATCCACGAGTATCAGGGCAAGCAAATCTTCGCGAAGTACGGCGTCCCGATCCCCAAGGGATACCCGGCCTTCACGGTCGACGAGGCAGAGGCCGCCGCCAAGCGGCTCGCGACCGAGACCGGTAGCCCGGTCGTCGTCGTCAAGGCGCAGATCCACGCCGGCGGCCGCGGCAAGGGCGGGGGAGTGAAGGT
>JAQBQJ010000220.1 GCA_028287065.1 Labilithrix sp.
ACGAGGTTCTGCATCGTGGTCGCGTCGTCCATCACGCGCGAGGCGAGCGCGCCCGACTGCTGATCGTCGAGGTGCGCCGCAGGCAGACGCGTCACGTGCGCCATGATGCGGCGCCGCCAGCCGAGGACCACGCGCTCCGCAGAGAGCCCGAGCACGCGCGACAGCGCGAACACCGCGACCGCCTGGACGACCGCCGCGCCCACGACCGCGAGCGCGAGCCAGCTCAGCAGATCGGCGCGCCGGTGCGCGACGACCTCGTCGAGCAGGACCTTCGGTGCGATCGGGATGACGAATCCGGCCGCGCGATCGACGAAGAGGAGCGTCAGCCCGAGCGCGAGCTTCTTCCGCTGCCCCCACACGACGGCGCGCGCGAGGTCGAAAGCCGTCGCGTCGCGCACCTGAGCCATCCTCTAGATCTGTAGCAACGCGAGGCGCGCCGCGCGAGGGGGCCGGCCGCCGAAGCCCTCAGAAGAAATATGCGATCCGTGCATGCGCGTAGTCGTCCTTCAGGAACGCGCTCTCGAGCTTGCCGTGCGGGCCCAGGAAGACGTTCACGTCCAGGGACACGCGAAAGTGGTCGCCGAAGCGGCGGCTCACCCCGGCGCGGCCGAACGTCGAGCCGTCGAGCACGTCGACGATGGCGCCAGCGAGCATCTCGGTGCTCGACGTGTCGTTGAATGCGACGCGCGCGCCGGCGAAGGCATCGTGCTCGAAGAACGTGGGCGCGGCGTCGTTCGGGCGGGTGTCGAAGAGGAATTCGCCGGCGAAGCTCACGTCGGTGTCGCCGAGCGCCTTGAAGAACGTGTAGTCGGCGCCTCCGCCGCCGCCTCCGAACGCGCGCAGCGAGTCGCCCCACAGGCGCACGAAGCCCTCGGCCTTGAGCACGAACGACCCGAGCGTCCATTGCGCGTCGACGGAGCCCTGGTGCATGAGGTCGTAGCGCGGAGAGATCTGACCGGTCGTGAGCTCGGCGACGAACCGCGGCTCCCGCGAGAGACCGGTGAACAGCCCGACGCCGAGATCGAGCTCGCCGGCGTTCACCGTGAAGCGCGCCGCGCCGCTCGGCTGCCACCTTCGGTTCCGGTTCGCGAAGATCGGGTCGTCGGTGTCGATCGGCACCGAGAAGCGCGGGCGGCCCCGGATCCCCTGGAACGTGCGATCGCGGAAGTACGGCAGGTAGTAGAGACGGACCGCCGCCGAGTCGCCGACCCACCCGACCGACGCGTACGGCTGACCGAGCTTCGCCGAGCCGTCCGTGGCCTCGACGAAGTCGGTCTGATTCAAGACGTCGGTCGGCTTGTACGACTCGAGCGCGCCCCACGTGAAGATGCCGGCGCCCACGCCCGCCTGGAAATGCCCGGTCGACAGCCGATAGCTCGCCTCGCGGAGATCGGCATGCGACCGCTTCTCGTCGTTGGGGTCGAGCCGATAGAACGGCCGCAGCGTCGCCGTGTGCTCGCCGTCGTCGCTCTTCATCTCGAGCTGGGGCTCGGCGACGAGCGACACGCCGTCGCCGCGGTCCTGTCCGGGATACTTGGGGTCCTGAGCGAACACACGTCCGTCGGCGGCGACGTGCCCGCTCGCTCGTACTGCGGGGAGACAGCCGAGGAACGCGAACGCGCTCAGGACGACGAGCGCGCGGCGCACCTCAGCTACCGAGCTTGCCCGTCGCGAAGTCGTTCACGGTGAACCCGTTGCCGACCTTCATCGACGAGAAGCTGATGACCGTGGACTTGCCGGACTGATGGTTCTTCATCGTCCACGACTGCGAGCGCCAGAAGCGGTCGTTGAGCTTCTTGTAGCTCTCGTAGGCGAGCGTCTTCAGCTTGCTGTTCTTGCGGTCGAAGAACTCGATCGTCTGGATGCGAAACTCCTGCGTATCGATCCGCAACACGCGCTTCGAGTAGGCCGAGCTCGGATCCTTGGGAGTCGCGTCGACGACGAAGCACGTGAGCGCGCCGCACGGCTCGGTGCCGGCGACCCTCCAGTCGTACTTGCGACCGTCGTTGCCGGTCAGGTCTTCGAACGAGAACTCGCTGCCCGCGAAGGCGCCGGTGCGGTTGGTGGACGAGATCCGGCGCGTGCGATGCGCGGACGGCAGATAGAGCCACTGCTCGTCGTCGTCGCCGATCTTCGCGTGCGAGAGGACGGCGGTGCCCTTCACGTCGGCGGGCGCATCGAACACGATGAGCGAGTAGTCGCCCGCGTTCGCGACGGGCTTCTCGAGCACCTTGATGCTGAAGCGGCGCTTCGCCTCGCCGCCCGCGGCGTCGCGCAGGATCATCTCGACGTCGCCGCCGAGGTCCTTGTAACCGGCATTCCGCGTCGCGAGCTCCATGGCGACGGCCTGGCCCCTCGCCTCCGGCGTGGGCGCGGCGAGGATCTCCTCCGACGTGCGGGCGCTCGCGTCCGTGGCGGTGCCGACGGTCACGGCGAGGGTGAACAGCCCCAGGATGAACGATGCTGCAGTCTTCATGATGCTCGTACTTTCGTTGCGACGGGTTGTCGTGGTGGCGACGCGCGGGTCCTTGTGGAACATGAGGACGAGAGCGGGCGCGAGGACGAGGTCGGTGAGCGGCGCGACGCTCACGATGATGACGCTCAGCCACCCGAGATAGCTCGTCATCTGGAACGACGAGAGCGTGAGCACGCCGAAGCCGACGACGAGGATGACGCTCGTTCCCAGCATCGCCGGGCCGACGTGTGTGAGCGTCTTCGTCATCGCCTCCTCGGCGCCGAGCCCCTTCGCCTTCATCGCCTTGTAGCGAGTGAGGAAGTGAATGGTGTCGTCGACGATGATGCCGAGGCTGATGCTTCCCGCGACCGAAGCTACGATGTTCATCTGACCGACGAACAGCCGCCACACGCCGTAGCCGACGACGATGGGGATGACGTTCGGGAGCACGCTCAGCATCCCGAGGCGGAAGCTGCGGAGCACGAAGATCATGCACAGCGAGATCAGCGCGAGCGACACGAAATCGCCCTGCACCATGCTCTTCGCGTTGCGATCGCCGAGCTGCGAGAAGATGACGACCGGCCCGGTCGCCTCGGCCCACATGGGCTTCGGCGTGTTCGCGCGGAGCCAGGCCTCGGAGCGCGCCGTGAACGCCGTCATCTGCTTGCTCGACACGTCCTTGACCGTGACGGTCATGCGCGCGGCGGACTTGTCGACGTTCACGCGATCGGTGAGGTCGAGCCCCTGCGGGAGCCCCATCTCGTAAACGAGCAGCGCCTCGCTCACCGCCTCGCGCGTGGCGGGGATCGCGTAGGCGGCAGGGCCGTCGCCCTGCACGACCTGGTTCACGCGCTTCACCACGTCGGCGACGCTGTACACGTGCTGCACTTCGGGCTGCGCCCGTAACCAGCCGCCGAACGCGTCGAGGCTCTTCAGGTACGCGGGCTCGGCGATCCCCGAAGGACCGTCGCTGCCGACCTGGTACTCGAGGCGATAGATGCCCGAGAGGTTCTTCATCGTGAAGTCGACGTCACGGCGAAACGCGGTCGACTGGTCGAAGTAGCGGACGAACTGGTCGTTCGTCTCGAGCCGCGACGCCTGCCAGCCGAACACGCCGGTGACGACGACCGTGGCCGCGAGCAGCACGAGCCTGCGCCGGACCACGAACGCGGCGACGTGCTCCATGATCGTGGGACGCGCGCCCGCCTCGCCGGCGATGGCGGCCTTCGCCTTGCCGCGCGCCGTGATCGGCAGCACCGCGAGCAGCGCCGGGAGGACCGTGAACGAGTACACGAACGCGGCGGTCACGCCGAACGAGGTCATGTTGGCGAGGTGACGCACGGGCGGCGCCTCGGAGTAGTTCAGGCACACGAAGCCCACGATCGTGGTGAGCCACGTGTACGTGATCGCCTCGAGGTTCTTCTGCAGCGAGGCGACGATCGCCGCCGCGCGCGTGTTGCCCTCGCGCATCGCCTCCATCGTCGCGAGGACGATGTGCACGCCATCGGCGACGGCGACGGTGAGCACGATCATCGGGGCCGCGACGGCCGGCGGCGTGAGCGGGTAATGGAGCCACCCCGCGACCGCCATCGACATCGCGGCAGAGACGCCGATGATCGCCGCGACGGCGAGCGTCGCGAGCTTGCTGCGCATGACGAACGCCATGCCGATGAGCATCGCGACCACCATCAGCGGCATCATCACCGCGAGGTCACGGATCGACGCCTGCATGAAGGCGTCGTTCATGAACGCCATGCCGGACGCTCGGATGTCGAGGGCCGGGTGCGCGGCGCGGACGCGAGCGACGGCAGCGCGTGCGGCGTCCGCGGCCTCGGCGACCTCGGTCGGCTCCTTGCCGGGCAGGCGTAGCGTGACGTTCACGGCGGCGGTGCGACCGTCGCGCGCGAGCAGGCTGCCCGCGAGGAGCGGCTCCGAAGCGGCGGCGGCGCGGATCCGTGCGAGGCCGGCGTTGTCGAGCGTCTTTGCATCGAAGGGGACGAGCGCGCCGACGACGATCTCCTCGCGCGATTCGCCGGTCGCCTCGGGGTGCTGGAAATTCGTGAGCGAATCGACGCGCGTCGCGTAGGGCAGCGTCCAGCCCGCGGTCGTGAGCTCCTGGATCGCGGCGAGCGCGTCGCGATCGAAGATGCTTCCGTCCACCTCGGCCTTCGCCTTCACGACGAACAGCACGTTGTCGGTCTTCGTGAAGGTGCTCTCCATGCGCTCGAACGCGGCGAGCCCCGGATCCTCCTTCGAGAAGAAGATGCGGTAGTCGGTCGAGAACCGCGCGGTCGTCAGGCCGAACGCCACGACGAGGAACGCGAGCAGCCCGAGGAGCAGCGTGGTCCTCGGGCGCGCGACGACGGCGAGGCCGATGGCCCGACCTGCGCGCTCGAAGACGCCTTCGTCGGTTTTCTCGATGCTCTCGATGCTCATGGCCGAACCTCCGTACCCGAATCGTGCGCTGCGCCGTCGATCGCGCTGTCCGCTCCGCCGTCGACCGGTCGCGGCGCAGCGTCGGGAGCGCGGCCGCCGTCGCTCGACGCCTCCTTGCCGGCGTCCCGCGGCGGGACCGGCAGATCGGTCGCGGGCGGGAGCAGCGCGTCGCCGCCGTCGAGGAGATCCGCGACGCATGCGTCGATGCGCGAGAACAGCGTCGCGAGCTCGTCGCAATCGTGCGCATGCTCGACCACGCACCGCGCGACGATCCGCGTCGTACCGCTGCACGGACCGTCCGACAGCACCGGCAGGCTCGTGCCGCACGACTCGAAGCGGTTCTTGGCCTCGCCGCACACGTCCGCGGCCGGCGCCTCTCGGTCCGAGCACGCGGCGTGGAGCGAGGCGACCATGGCGAGCGCCGCGAGGACGAGGAGCCGCGCGCGCATCAGAACCCCTGCGCGGCGAGATCGCCGGCCACGTTGGCGTAGAAGCGCGCGACGTCGAAGCCGGTGCGCACGTTGACGTCGGGCAGGCTGTGCTGCCCGAGCTGCTCCATGTGATCGGCCGGAATGCAGCCGCGGAACGTGCCCCACTTCGCGGACGCGACGGTCGCGAGCCCGTCGTTGGGGACGATGGCGGCGTCGTCGAGCTGCTTGCCTGCGACGTCCGAGAACGGCACGAGCGCGAGCGCCATGAAGTCGTGCTTGCCGGCGATCGGCAGACCGCTCTCGCCGTCGCTCGTGCGACAGAGCTCGGTGAGCAACGCGTCGTGCGCGGCGCTCGCCGTGCCGAGCGGACGGCTGTAGCCCGCCCACGACTGATACGCGACGCCGGGCGCGTCGACGATCTCGGCGTTGAACGCCGGTGCGGACGCGGTGCTGAGCGCGCGAAGCGCGTCGCGCAGGTGGACGTCGCCGTCGATGCGCTCCGGGCTGAACGTGTCGCCGGCGAGCGTCGCGAAGTCGTTCGCCACCTTCGCGCGATCGCCGTCGGCGGCGAGGCCGAGGAGCACGTCGGCCACGCGCGTGCCGCGATGCGCGGTGCCGAGCGTCGTGATCGACGCGACGGCATCCGCGATCGCGTTCGGCGCGAGCCCGAGATCGGCGGCGAGGCCGTTCGGGCTCACGAGGTACCTGCAATCCAGGCCTCCCAGCGAGTGGCAAACGAGATTCACCTTCGCGGCTCCGGTCTGCGAGCGGATCTCGTCGATGCGCTTCCAGAGCTCCGGCGCGCGATGCTGCGGCGTCTCGTAGGGCGTGAGCGTCGCGAGGAACACGCGATGACCGCCCTCGTCGCGCATGGTCGAGACGATGCGCGGGCTGTAGCGAAAGAGCGGTGACGTATCGATGCCGTTGACGAGGACCACCGGATAGCGAGCCGGCGTTCGCGTGGGCGCGGGCGTCACTGACGCGACGCAGCCGACGCCGAGCAAGCGGCACGCTGCGCTCATCGGATCGCCGTCGGTGGGCGCGACGCCCTGGAGCGCCTGGCATGCGAGGCCTTGGCCGAGATCGTCGAGGCGATCGAGATCGGCGGTGCTGACCGCCGAGCAGTCGAGCCGGGCGATCGGCGCGCCGGCGCAGGCATCGAGCTGCGTCTGGACGCGCACGCAGCGGTCCTCGCGATCCTCGGCGGGCGCGCAGGCGACGGCGAGCACAGCGCCGAGCACGAAGGCGGAGGAGCGAGCGCGCGTCATCACAGCCCCTTCGCGGCGAGGTCGGACGCGACCCAGCGGTAGAAGCGCGGCGCGTCGAAGCCGCTCTGGCCGTCGCGCGTGGTGTGGCCGATCTGGCCGATCACGTCGTAGTGATCGGCCGGGATGCAGCCGCGAAACTCGCCCCACTTCGCGCTCGCGACGGAGACCATGCCGTCCGAGGGGCTCGCGACGACGGCGCCGTCGTCGCCGCGCGAGGTGCTCGACCACGGCGCGGTGACCCACAAGAGCTCGTTCATCGCGTCGTTGCCGCCTTCGTGCCGCAGGAGGCGAAGGTCGCCGTCGGGGCCGGCGCAGTGCTCGAGGATCGAGACCTCGCTCGACGCCGACGACCTGGCGAGGATGTGACTCACGCCCGCGAACGACTGGTAGACGATGCCGTCGGCGTCGCCGATCTTCGCGTTGAACGGGAGCGATGCGTCCATCGTGAGCCCGAGGAGCGTCCGCTGGAGCGCGCCGCCGTTCGGGAGGACGGAGGCCTCGCTCGAGCCGGCGAGCGCACCGAGGAGGTCCTGCGCGGTGCCGCTCTCGAGCGCGGCGAGCGCCGCGTCGGCGACGCGCGTGCCCCGATGCGGCGTGGCGATCGTCGTGATCGACGCGACGGTGTCGAGGACGCCGGCGTAGCCCTTCGAGTCTCCTTCGAAGAGACCGCTCTTGCTCGCGAGGTAGCGGCAGTCGAGCCCGCCGACCGCATAACACACGAGGTTCAGCTTCGTCCCGGTGCGCGCGTGGAGCTCCTCGAGCGACGCCCAGAGATCGGCGGCGCGCTCCGGCGTCGTCGACCAGCCCTTCACCTTCGCGTGGAACGCCGTACCCGGACCGAACGACGCGTTCAGCGATGCGACGATGCGCGGATTCCAGTCGAACACGGCGCTCTCGTCGATGCCGCTCACGAACACGAGCGGGAACGCTGGGCGCGCGGAGCCGGGCTCCGGCGTCGGCGGCTCGGGACATTCCCAGCCCGCCGCCTTGCACAGGCGAGGATCGACCGCGTCGCTCTGGCCCTGGCCTGCGCCGTCGCAACCGTCGTCGGCGAAGCGCGACACCATCGACTCGAGCGCCGATTGGTCCACGCGGCTGCAATCGAGGCTCGTCGCGGACAGACCGCACCTCTTCAGATCCGAGCGGAGCTCGGCGCACGTGTCTTCGCGCGTGGAGCATGCGCTCGCCGCGAGAAGCGGAAGGAGACCGAGCGCGGCGGCGACGATCACCCTCATCGCACCGCTCCCAGGATCGCGTCCGCGGCCTTCTCGGCGATCATGTACGTGGGCAGCGCGATGAAGGTACCGGGGATCTCCGGGAAGACCGACGCGTCGACGACGCGCAGCCCGCGCGTGCCGATGACGCGAAACTGCGAGTCGACGACAGCCGACGGATCGTCGTTGCGCCCCATCTTGTTCGTGCAGCACGCGTGATGACCCCATGACTCCTTGCGGATCCATGCGGCGAGCTCGTCGTCGCTCGAGACCGCGGGCCCCGGCCACACCTCGCGCACCGGGTCGGACGGAACGAGCGCGCGCATCTCCGTCGCGATGCGCCGCGCGAGCTTCACGCCGGCGACGAGCGCGAGGAGATCCGGATCGTGGAGCGGGTCCTTCTCGTCGTACGAGTTGAACGCGATGACGGGCCGCGCGAACGGGCTCGCGCCCGAGAGCTTCACCGTGCCGTCGTGGTTCTTCGTATGCGCCTTGAGGAGCAGCCACGTGAACCGCTGCTTCGCGGCAGCGCTGTCCTTCGCGTAGCCCGGGTAATAGCCGCGCGCGTCGGTGGGCACCGCGAACACCTGGAGATCGGCGAGAGGCTCCTCGGGGCGCGAGCGCACGAGCAGCGACGCGAGGAAGCCGGGCGTGCGGTACACGCCGTCGGCTGCGCCCGCACGCCACGACGCGAGGCACGGATCGGTGTCCGCCTCCGCCGCCGCCTGATCGCCGAGCTTGCACGGCGCGACGACGTCGAGTGGCCTCGCGAGCTCGCTCACGACGGGCGCCTCGTAGCGATCTTGCAGGTTCTCTCCCACGCCGGGGAGCGCGACGCGCGCGGCGATCTCGTGCGCGGCGAGCTGCGTGTCTTCGCCCACGCCCGAGAGCATGAGGAGCTGAGGCGAGTTGAACGTGCCGGCCGACACGATGACCTCGGCGGACGCGAGGGCTTGCACCGGCTCGGCCGTGACCTTCTCCTGCGCGAGGCTCGCGCCGTACACCGCGTGCTGCGGGACGTACTCGACGCCGCGCGCGGTGGGGACGGCCGCGCTCTCGTCCCAGAGCACGCGCGTGACGAACGCGTTCGTGACGATCGTGAGGGGATGTCCTTCGTCGGCCGTGCGTACGACGCGCTCGCGTGCGCCGTTGCGCTCGCCGTTCGTGGTCGCGAGCGGGAGGCGGTAGAGCCCGGTGGTCTCACCGGCGCGGAGGGCCTCGTTCACGTCGTGGCCGAGGACCGTCGACAGGCTCGCTGCGCTGCCTGCGCCGTCCGGCTGATCGACGCGAGCGGCGGCGCCGAGGAAATTCGCGACGGTGTCGTCGCGCAGCGCGACGGCCGGCTCGGGCAGCTCGATGCCGAGCCACTCGCGCACGCGGTCGTAGTACGCGTCCATCGCGTCGGCGCGCCACGAACGATCGCCCGTGATCTCCGCGATGCGGTTCCAGTCGGCGCGCGACGGGAGCACGGTGACCATCGCGTTCACGGCCGTCGATCCGCCGAGCGCGCTGCCGCGTGGATAGAGCACGCCCTGCGCGGTGCGCTTCCAGTCCTGGCGATCGATCGCCGGGTCCTTGCTGTGCTGGACCCAGAACCACCACGCCATCGACGGATCCTCGGTCGCGAGCGCATGCATCGCGGGCACGCGGTACGTGAGGCTCTTCGCGACGTCGTCGCCGGCCTCGAGGAGGAGCACGCGCTTTCCGGCTCGAGCGAGGCGTGCCGCGAGCGGCCCCCCGCCGGCGCCCGAGCCGACGACGATGTACTCGTACGCGCCGCTCGATGCGCTGGCCAGGGGCTTGCCGGCGCTCGACGTGTCCTCGCTCCGGCACTGCGGGAGCAGCGCAACGAAGGCGAAGAGCGCGGCGATCGAGCCGCGATTCAGCGAGGACGTCGACATCGGCGGGTCTATGACGCAGGGCAGCGCACCGCGCCGTAGCGCCTGTGGAAAGAGACCCTTTCCAAAACGTCTACGGCTCGGTCCGACCTCGCGGGCTACGCCACGCCTGCGATGAGCCGCTCGCCGACGCACGCGATCACGAGAAGAGAGGCGCTCTCGAGGCTCCTCGGCCTCGGTGTGCTCGCGAGCACGGGCTGCGCGCCGAGCACGGGCGACGCGAGCGCGCCCGCGATTGCGCTGCCCGCGCAGGTGCCGGGCGAAGAGGTCGCGGCGCGCTCGCGTTATGCCGACGACGTCGACGCGCTCTGCGACGTGCTCTTGCCGACCGAGCTCGATGCTTCGGGCAAGGTGCTCTCGCCCGGCGCGCGCGAGGCCGACGTCGACGGCGCGCTGCGCATCGAGGACTTCGTGGCGATCGCGTCGGCGCAAGGGATCCTCCCTGCCCTCGCCGATGCCGACGTGCGACGTCTCTCGGGCGGAGCCGACGCATTCCGTGCCGTGCTGAACGCCGAGCTCGCCGTGCTTGCGGCGCGCCATCGTCCGCTCGCGGCCTTCCGCGATCTGCCGCGGGCCGTGCAGGAGCAGATCGTCGTCGATGCGTTCGACGACGATGCGCAGCGGCCGCTCGTGCTCGTCGCGCGCGCGGCGTGCTTCGTCGCGTTCCTCGGTGCCGTCACGAACGACATCGGCCTGCGCGCGGTCGGCTTCCCTGCGTTCGAGAGCTTCGAGGACGGGCTCGCGGTGTCCGGCTATCCGCGCACGAAGAGCGGGCGCCTCGTCGATGCGTCGACCGAGGACCTCGCGCGTCTCGCGGGCAAGGGCGACCTCGACGACTACACGTACAACCGCGCGCCTGCGCCCACGCCGGGCGACGACCTCACGACGGTGCTCGATGCGTCG
Organism: Labilithrix sp.; assembly: GCA_028287065.1. Classification (GTDB taxonomy): domain Bacteria; phylum Myxococcota_A; class Polyangia; order Polyangiales; family Polyangiaceae; genus Labilithrix. The sequence goes on from JAQBQJ010000220.1 coordinate 10,606, forward strand.
GGAGACCTCCTCTGATGGCGGGCGGATTCCACGACATCGTGATCGTCGGCTCCGGCTTCGGCGGCGCGGTCATGGCGGCGCGCCTCGGCGCCCACGCGAAGACGCTCGCGAAGAAGCCGAGCGTGCTCGTGCTCGAGAAGGGCTGGGACGGAAGCGGGAAGCTCGATCCGCGCTCCGACGGCGGCCCGGTCAACGCGCAGGGCAATCGTTTCCGCCACACGCTCTCGCCGGCGTACACCTCGAAGGTCGCGCAGGTCTTCACCGACCCGCGGGGCACGTACCAGCGCGGCGCGCCGAGCATGAACGTGATCGCCGGAAAGGGCTTCGGCGGAGGCTCGATCGTCTACGACGGCGTGAGCCTGCGTGCGCCGGCGGAGGCGTTCGAGCAGGTGCGCGACGGACGGCGACTCTGGCCGTCGTTCTACTCGCGCGCCGCGCTGAGTCCGTATTACGCGATGGTCGAGCAGCGGCTCGGCGTGCATCGACTCGCGTGGACCGACGCGAGCGCACCGCATCATCAGCTCGCGACGAAGCGTGACTTCGTCTTCGCCGAGGGCTGCAGGCGCATCGGCGCGACCGCGGTCCCTCTGAAGCTCGCGGACGCCGGCGACGCCAACGAGGGCTGGTGGAACCAGGGTCAGCGCTTCGAGGGGCGTCAGGACCTCACGAAAAACTACCTGCGTGATGCACGCGATTCGGGCGTCGTGATGTGGTCGGGCTGCGAGGTCGAGCACGTGGCGCCGACGAAGGACGGCTACGTGATCTCGGGCACCGATCGGCGAGGTGGCGCGGCGGTCCCGTTCGAGATCGAGTGCCGGGTGCTCGTCGTGGCGGGCGGCGCGGTCGGGTCCAGCGGCCTCTTGCTGCGATCGGTCGACCGGTTCGGCGACGCGCGCGCGCTCGATCCCGCGCAGATGCTCGGCAAGCAGGTCTCCGCGAACGGCGATTACGGCGTGAGCGGCGTCGTGGGCCGCGACTACGAGCACGACGTCGAGGGCCACAAGGGCAAGCCTATGTCGAGCTTCTGCCCGAGCTTCTTCGGCCAGCACAAGTTCGTCCTCATCCCGTTCTACGCGGCGCCGCTCTACCTGGCGCTCGGCGGAGCGTCGACGTTGCTGCGTCCGCGCGAGCCTGCCGCGAGCGGGCGCGGCTCGACGGGGATCGCACGCGACGCGACCGGGCTCGAGGAGCGCGCCTTCGGGCTCGCCTACAAGAAGCGGCTCATGACGTTCGGACCCCGGATGCTCACGATGGGCTGCCTCGCCATCGACGCATGCGAGGGCGAGATCTCGCTCGCGCGCAGCGGGACGGGCTGCGACGTGTCGTGGCGCGAGACGAGCGCGACGACCGAGGCGCGCTGGAAGGCCGCGGTGGACGCGATGCGGCGCATCTACGAGGCGCTCGGCGGCGAGATGTACCTCGACGCGTATCGCAAGGACGGCACGGTGAGCACGGCGCATCCGCTCGGCGGCTGCCGCATGACGGAGCGCGGCGACGCGGCCGGCGTGGTCGACACGTGCGGCGAGTCGCTGCGGAACCGCAACCTGTTCGTCGTCGACGCCGCGGTCATCCCGTCGGCGCTCGGCGTGAATCCCTCGCTCACGATCGCGGCGGTCGCCGAGTCGATCGCCGATCGTCTGATCCGCGGCGCGGGCACCGAGGCCCTCGCCGATCGTCTCGCGTGAGCCTCAGCGACCGACGCCGATCTCGAACTGCATCGGCTTCGACCAGCGGCCGTCGCGCACGAGGATGAAGCGCTTGCCGGCGCCGCGCGGCGCTGCGAATTCGGCGCGCTCGGTCCCGTCGGGGAGCGTCTTCGCGGTGGTGCTCGTGAGCTGCCTGAAGTTTTCGTCGACGACGAGCACCTTCGGGCGTCCGGGGAAGTTGCCCTGCACCGTGATCGACTGGCCGTCGATGATCTCGCCGTTCATCGGATGGATGCCGCCGCTCGCGGCCGCGGCGGCAGGCTCGGGCGCAGCGAGGATCTCGACGGCGAGGTACGGGATGGCGCGCGGATAGAGCGAATCGGCGCGATCGTACGCGAGCGTGATCGACGAGCCCGCGGTGACGGTGCCCTTCACGGCCGTCGCGGCGCGCAGGCTCGTGGCGTTGAGCTCGTCGACCTCCGCGCCGTCGTCCGCGGGAGCGTCACTCGCCGAGTCCGCGGCGCATCCCCCGAGGCCGGCAACCGTGAGCATGCTAACGAACAGCAAAAGGCCGCGAGATTTCATCCAGGGAGTCTAGTCGCACATTGTAGTTGTGCAACCCACCCCCGAAAAACCCGCGTATTTGGCGGTTGACGGCCCGGGCGCGAGACCTCCTCATAGCTGGTCCATGGCGCGTGCCCGTTCGACCAAGAGCAAGAAGAAGCTGCGCGCTGCACCCGAGCACGACTCGATGGCCGTCACGCGGGCGGCTCCCGCCGTCGTCGTCGACGATCTCGCGGAGACGCGTGAGGGTCACGTGAGCTCGCTGGTCTCGCTCCTCGACGCAGGCGAGAAGGTGATCTCGGAGCGCGGGTTCGCGCGCGCGTCGATCGAGGACGTCGCGCATCGAGCCGGAGTCTCCATCGACGTGTTCCACGCGCACTTCGCCGGCAAAGGCGCGCTCCTGCGCGCGCTCAACGATCGCTTCGTCGATCAGATGATCGCCGCCGTCGATTCTTCGACGCGCACCGGCAGCTGGAGCTCGTCGCGCGCCCGCGACGTCGTCGAGATCGCCGTTCGTACCATCGTGGACGTGGTCGACGAGCGCCAGGGCTTGGTCCGTGCGTTCCTGGCGCACGGCGCGACCGATCGCGCGCTCGTGACCGGGCTGCGCAAGATCGGCACCCACATGACCGAGCGCCTCGTGAACGTGCTCGGGGGGTGCAAGGACGCGAAGTCGAGCCCCGCGAGCGCACGTACGGTCGGCTTCTCTCTCCTCTTGTCGGTGGCGCTCGCGCATCACTGCATCCTCGTCGGCGAGGAGTGGGCAGGCGTCGGCCTCACGCGCGACGAGCTGACGGAGGAGCTGACCACCGCGATCAGCGGCTATCTCGCGGCGCGGCGTCCGTCGTAGCGATCCGCAACGCGCGTCGTTGCGCGCGGGCGCCATCGCTGCGTGCTATCCACGAGAGGTGGAGCACGGCGTGACGAGCACGAGCACGAGCACGAGCACGAGGAAGCGAGCGCTGTCGCTCGTCCTGCTCGCGGTTCATTTCGCCGTCCTGCTCTTCAGCGGCGGCGCGAGCGTGGCGAACGCGAGCACCGCGCGCGTCGCCGCACATCGTGCCGTCGTCACAGCGCTCGCCGCAGGGGGCGACGGCTCGGCCGTCGTCACGCCTGCGCGCGCGCGGCTCGAGCTCGGCACGCGTCCTCGCGGCGATCGCGGCGAGCGCAGCACGGCGTTCGCGCTTCCCGACGCCATCGTCACGCGCGGCACACCCGCCGTCGCACCGGCCGCGTTCGCAGGAACGCTCACGTTCGCGTCGACGTCGCGCGAGCTACGGCCGCGCCCGTCGATCGTCAACGCTCCCCGGGGACCTCCGCAGGCTCGCTTCGCGAGCACCTGAAAACAGGGCGACGCGTGCGCGTCGCTCGTCCGCGCCGGTGTTCGCCGGCGCGTTGCGGAGATTCGTCCATGAAGATGAAAGAACGATTCGTGTTCGTGCTGCTCGTCGCGAGCGTCGTCTCGGCGTTCGGAGGGTTTGCGCTCGTCAGCCGCGGGGTCAGCGAGGGCTGGGCCGGCGTCGTGATCGCGATCCCGATGCTGGTCGTCGTCCAGCGCGCGATGCGCGTCGTGTCGTCACCGACGGCGGTCGAAGAGACCGCGAAGGCGGACGTGCCGTCAGCGAAGGGCTGACGGCGCTCGGCGGGCGCAGGGCTCGGTCTCGGTCACTTGCCGACGACGAGCTCTGCGCCGCACGGGATCTCGAAATCGTGCGCATCGGCGCGGTTGGTGATCGAGATCGTGTGCGCGCCGCAGAACACGGAGAAGCTGCGTTGGCCGCGTCCGAGCATGCGCTTGCCGTCCATGAAGACGTCCTTCGAGCGTGCGTCGCCGGTGATCGTGAGGCGCCCGTACTTGCTCGTGGTCGCCTTCCCACCGGCGGGCATCTCGACGCGCGCGATCGCGATTCCGGTCGCGGGAGCGGCGGCAACGGGCGTCGGCGTCTGCGCGACGGGCGCGACGACGGCGGGCTTCACGTCGAGGTCCGGCGGCGGGATCTCGGCGGGGACGGCGGCAGAGACGGAGCGCTGCGCCGGCTGCGCCATCGCGGCGTTGCGGAGCGCGCTCGTATCCGGGGATGCGCTACGCAGCGCGAGGATGCCGATCGCGACGAAGGCGACCGCGCCGAGAGCGGCAGCCGAGGCTCCGACGACGCGACGGTTGAGGCGGCCCATC
>JAQBQJ010000234.1 GCA_028287065.1 Labilithrix sp.
GCGTCGACCGTGATCCTCGACGGCAAGCCGCTCGGCACCACGACGCGCGTGCATGTCTCGGTCACCCCGGGCGCGCACACCGTCCTCTTCGTCAACGCCGAAGAGGGCCTGAAGAAGTCGGTCCCGATCACCGTCGCGGCCGGCGAGACGAAGGCAGTCTCCGCGAAGCTCCGCGACTGAGCTCCGTCTCCCGTCCTTAGTTCCGTCGCGGCCGTCGCCGTCCAAAGTTCCGTCGCTGCGACGGAACTAAGGACGGGAGACGGCTCGCGCATCGCGTATTCTCTCCTCGATGGGCGAACGAGGGAGCATCCTGGTCGTCGACGACGAGCCGGGGCTGCGCGAGATGCTCTCGATCCTATTCCGGCGCGAGCGGTACGAGATCACCGCTTGCCCCGGCTTCGCGACCGCCCGTGAGGCGATCCGTAACGCGCCCACCGCGTACGGCGTCGTCCTCACGGACCTCATGATGCCCGACGGCTCCGGCCTCGACGTCCTGTCGCTCGCGAAGGAGCGCAGCGAGGAGACGGAGGTCATCGTCATGACCGCGCACTCGAGCGTCGAGACCGCGATCGAGGCGATGAAGCGCGGCGCCTACGACTTCGTGACGAAGCCCTTCGCGACGTCCGAGCTCAAGGCCCTCGTCCAGAAGGCGTTCGAGAAGCGCGCGCTCGTCGCCGAGAACGTGCGCCTCCGCGCGCAGGTCGACCGCCAGAACCCGAAGGACCTGCTCGGCCACTCGCAGCCGATGCGGCAGATCCTCGACCTCATTGGTCGCATCGCGAACAGCCGCAGCACCGTGCTCATCACCGGCGAGAGCGGCACCGGCAAGGAGCGCATCGCGCGCGCGGTGCACGATCTCTCGGAGCGCAAGGACAAGCCGTTCCTCGTCGTGAACTGCGGCGCGATCCCCGAGGCCCTCGTCGAGAGCGAGCTGTTCGGCCACGAGAAGGGCGCGTTCACCGGCGCCACGTCGCGCAAGCTCGGGATCTTCCGCCAGGCCGACGGCGGCACCGTCCTCCTCGACGAGGTCGGCGAGCTCCCGCTCGGCATGCAAGTGAAGCTGCTGCGCGTTCTCCAGGAGAAGAAGGTCCGCGGCATCGGCGAGTCGAACGAGTCGACCATCGACGTGCGCGTGCTCGCGGCGACGAACCGCGTCGTCGAGGAGGACGTCAAGAGCGGCAACTTCCGGCAGGACCTCTACTACCGGCTCAACGTCATTCGCATCGAGGTGCCGCCGCTGCGCGTCCGCCGCGAGGACGTCGCCGAGCTCGCGAAGTACTTCCTCGACCGATGCTCGCGTGAGCAGAACAAACAGATCCGCGGGCTGTCGTCCGATGCGCTCCGTGCGCTCGACGCCTACGACTTCCCCGGCAACGTGCGCGAGCTCGAGAACATCGTCGAGCGCGCCGTCGCGCTCGCGACCGGCCAGCAGATCGGCCTCGGCGATCTCCCGCACGAGGTGAGCGGCGCGGCGGCGCAACCGAGCCCCGCGCTCGTGACGCTGCCGGAGGAAGGCTGCGAGCTCGACGCGGTGCTCGGCGAGGTCGAGCGACGCCTCATCCTCCAGGCGCTCGAACGATCGGGCGGCGTGCGCACAGCGGCAGCGAAGTCGCTGGGCGTGACGCTGCGCAGCCTCCGGTACCGGATGCAGAAGCTCGCGCTCCAGGACGACGACGAGGAGCCCGTGAGCATGGAGTCGTGGAAGCCGGAGGGTTGACCGGCGTTGACCGGCGTTGACCACGTAGGCCGACATCAGCGACGGCCGCTTTGCGTCCCGATTCGTGACCCAGGGTGACAAATTTTGTCGCTCTTACGATGTAAGCGAACGACGCCCGGCCCCGCGCAAGGCCCAATTTCTTTCGTTTTTCGGCTGTTCCCTTAGCATCGGATCTCCCCTGGCCGTTGGAGGTTGCGATGGCACGTCGGCTGCTTGGAGTGGCGAAGCGAATGTCGACGAGAGCGTCATCGAGCAAGGCCCGCCGGCGCGGCTTCACGCTCATCGAGCTGATGATCGTCGTCGCGATCGTCGGCATCCTCGCCATCCTCGCGGTGGTCGGTTACCGGAAGCTCGTTCTCAGCGGCAAGGTCACGGAGGCGAAGAACGTCATCGCCGGCGTTCGTATCGCGCAAGAGGAGTACAAGGTCGAACGCGGCATCTACGTGGACCTCGGCACGGGCCTCTGCCCGATGGCGACGTCCGGCCAGACGCAGACCAAGACGCCGTGGAATCCCGCGTGCGGCGCGGCCCCGACGTGGGCGGTCCTTCCCGTGCACGTCGATGGTCCCGTTCAGTTCGGTTACACCACGCGCGCCGGCGGCGGCAACGTGGTTCCCGGCGGCACGATCGGCGAGCCGACGCCGTTCGTCACCGTTCCCGCGGCCGTCGTCGGCACGAATCCCTGGTACTACGTCACCGCGTCTGCGGACCTCGACCCCGGCGGCGTCTTCACCGAGCTCGTCGGCACGTCCTGGCAGAACACCATCTTCACGTTTCAGGAAGGCCAATAGCCTTCTCCAGCATTTCCCCAACGCGCGCGCCTCGGCCTGCTCGCGAATGGGTTCAGAGTGGCCGACCCAAGGGAGCATCGCATATGGCAATTCGTAAGAGGTTGAAGGAAGGCTTTACGCTCGTCGAGCTCATGATCGTCGTCGCGATCGTCGGCGTCCTGGCCGTCCTCGCCGTCTACGGCGTCCGGAAGTACATCGCGAACGCGAAGACTGCCGAGGCGAAGAACTCGCTCGGTCAGATGAGCAAGGACGCCGTCACGGCGTTCGAAGGCGAGCGCATGGCCGCCAGCGTCCTCACGGTCACGTCGAGCACCGCGGTCGTTCGTCAGATGTGCGCGAAGTCGAGCAACATGGTGCCCACAGCGAAGACCTCGATCGCGGGACAGAAGTACCAGTCGAACAAGACGGACTGGTCGAACACCGCCGACGTCTCGGCGAATGCCGGCTTCCCTTGCCTCCGCTTCGAGCTCACGGCGCCGCAGTACTATATGTACAACTACGACACGGCCGGCGGTCTCTCCGCGGATGGCAACAGCTTCACCGCGACGGCGCAGGGCGACCTGAACGGCGACGGCACGCTCTCGACGTTCACGACGGAGGGCAAGATCCAGGAAGGTCGCCTGACCGCGGCTCCCTCGATCGCCGAGGACAAGCCCGAGGAGTGACCGCGACCGTTTCTGCGGCGTGAACGACGCCGGGACCCGCCAAGAGCGGGATCCCGGCGTTCTTCTTTTGTATGATGGAGGCCGTTCGAGGTCTGCACCGTGCACGCCCGAGTCGACACGCATGCGTCGTTGATCGCCGGAGCGCTGCTCGCGTTCCCGTCGCTCGCGGCTCACTACCTGCCGATGACCGACCTGCCGCTCCACGAGGGCGCCGTCGGTCTCCTGCGCCACTACGGCGATGACAGCTACGTCCCGCCCGAGCTGTACCGCCTGAACCTCGGCCACCCCAACCAGCTCTTCTACCTGCTCGCGTGGGTGCTCTCGTACGTCGTCGGCACGGCCTGGGCGGTGAAGCTCGTGATCGCCGCCGCGCAGTTCATGATCTTCTGGACCGGCGCGAAGCTCGCCGATCATCTCGGGCGATCGCACTGGGCCGTCCTGCTGCTCGCGCCGCTGGCGCTCGGGTTCACGTACTACTGGGGCCTCGTCCCGAACCTCCTCGGGTTCGCGGCGTTCCTGGGAGCGCTCCCGGTGCTCGATCGCGCCGCGGCCACGCCGAGCGCTCGAGGCGTGGTCACGAGCTGCGCGCTCCTCCTGCTCGCATTCTTCGCGCACGAGAGCGTCTTCGTCGCGGCGGCCGGCTTCGTGGCGCTGCTCGTCGTCGCGCATCCGTTCGAGCGACGGAAGACCGCGGTCCGCCTCGCGCCGTTCGCCTTCGCCGTGGTCGTCGCCGTCGCACATCAGGTCTACGCGGCGCGTTTCTTCACGGGGGTCGTCGTCGTCGATCCGGTGCGGTTCACGCCGCTGCCGGACCGCCTCGTGTCGCTGCCGAACGTCCTGTTCGGCGCGCACGACGCCGTGATCCGTCTCGTGCTCGTGGGCCTGTGCTTGCTCGCGATCGCGCTGTTCGTGAGCGCGCGCCGGAGATCGGAGGCGCGCGGAGTCGCGGCGCAAAGCGGCCTGCTCTACCGCCATCGTTACGAGCTCACGGCCGCCGTGCTCGTCGTCCTGTGCTTCGCGATGCCGTTCAACTTCCGCGGCGCCACGATGGTCTGGCAGCGTTTCGTGGGTCCCGCATGGGCGCTCACCGCGATCTGCTCGGCGCCTCGCGCCGATGCGCCGCGCCTCGCGAAGCTCGTCGCGAGCGTAGTCCCGGTCGCCGTGCTCCTCGTCTCGTGGCCGCAGTTCGCGGACGCGAGCGCGACGTCACGCGACCTCGACGTCATCATCGCCGCCGTCCCGAAGAACAGCGCCGTCGCGCTCACGGTCGTCGAACGACCCACCGAGCACACACGTGTGTATTCTGCAACTACGGGGCCCGCGCGCATCGTCGCGGAGCGCGGCGGTCGGGTCGGGCTATCGCTCGCGATGTCGCCGTTCGCGCCCCTGCAGCTGAGGCCCGAGTACCGGTGGGACGACTACGACCGGCGTACCGTGCTCGCCGAGCTCGGCGCGATCCAGCCCTCGCACGACCTCGACCGTTTCGGCTGGCTGATCGCCCAATCGCACACCGCGGAAGGCAGGACGTTGCTGATCGCCGCACTCCAGCCGGACGCGGAGCTCGTGAAGGCGCAGGGCGAGT
>JAQBQJ010000237.1 GCA_028287065.1 Labilithrix sp.
AGCGCGTGCCCGGCGTCGTCCGCATCATCGAGACCGCGCCGGGCGACGGCGCGCGCCTCGTGCCGGCGAGCGAGCAGGTCGCTTCATGAAGGTCTTCGCCCCCGGCAAGCTGGTCCTCACGGGCGCCTATGCGGTGCTCGGCGGCGCGCCCGCGATCGTCATGGCTACGAGCCGCGGGGCCTACGCGGACGGCTCGCGCTCGAACCCCACGCCCACCGCCGAGGTGCGTGCCGCGCTCGGCGACGTCGACTCGCCTCATGTCGACGCGTCGTCGCTCTTCCTCGGCTCGCGCAAGCTCGGGCTCGGCGCGAGCGCCGCGATCCTCGTCGCGTCTCTCGCTGCGCGCGAGGCGGCACGCGGCGCCGATCTCTCCGACGAGCGCGTCCGCGCTGCGCTCTTCGATCGCGCGCGCGGCGCCCACGCCAGCGCGCAGTCCGGCGGGAGCGGCGTCGACGTCGCCGCGAGCGTCCACGGCGGCGTGCTCGAGTACGTTCCCGGCGTCGCGCGCGTCCGTTCGCTGCCGAACGGCACGCGCATTCACGTATTCGCGTGTGGAACCAGCGCGCGCACCTCGGAGCTCCGCGGTCTCGTCGATCGCCTCGCGTCGCTCTCGCCGGCGACGCACGCCACGTGCATCGACGACCTCGCCTCGATCGCGCACGAGGCCGCCGGCGCCGTGAAGGTCGGCAGTCACGAACGCTTCGTCGTCGCGGTCCGTCGCGCGGCGCGCGCGCTGTCGCGTCTGGGCGTCGCCGCGAACGCGCCCATCGTGCCGGTCGGCTTCGATGTCCTCGAGGACGTCGCGACCGCGGAGGACGCCGCCTTCTGCGTCTCGGGCGCAGGCGGCGGCGACGTGGCCGTCTACGTCGGAAGCGCGCCGCCGTCGCCGGCGTTCGTGAAGCGCGCGCTCGAGCTCGGACTGTTCGAAATCGACGTGGCACTGGATGAAAAAGGAGTGAGGGCCGTCACGCAGTCACCGGCGTTCGTCGCCGGTCCTGCAGGAGCGATCTCGTCGTCATGATCAAGCGCACTTCGCAGTTGCCGGGCTTCTACAAGGTGACCGTGGCCGAGCGCCGCAAGCTCGTGGCCGAAGCCACCGGCGTCGAGGCGCACGAGATCGCACGCGCGCTCGACGGCGGCGGCCTCGAGGCCGAGACCGCGGACAAGTTCGTCGAGAACGTCCTCGGCACCTACGGGCTGCCGTACGGCGTCACGCTGAACGTGCGCGTCAACGACAAGGACCACGTCGTTCCGATGGTCGTCGAGGAGCCGAGCGTCGTCGCCGCTGCCTCGAACGCGGCCAAGATGATCCGCGCCGGAGGCGGCTTCCGCGCCGAGATCGACGAGCCGCTGATGATCAGCCAGGTGCAGATCACGAACGTGAAGGACGCAGCTCGCGCGACGAGCGCCATCCTCGCCGCGAAGGCCGAGATCCTCGCGAAGGCCGATCGCGCCGTCCCCGGGCTGTGCGCGCGCGGCGGCGGAGCTCGCGACCTCGAGGTCCGCACGCTCGGTCAGCCGTCCGACGAGATGATCGTCGTCCACGTGATCGTCGACTGTCGCGACGCGATGGGCGCGAACCTGATCAACACCATCGCCGAGGCGGTTGCCGATCGGCTTGCGAGCCTCGCGGACGGCCGCGTCGGGCTTCGCATCCTCTCGAACCTCTGCGACAAGCGCTGCGTTCGCGTGCGCTGCCGCGTGAGCGCGGACGTGCTCGCCACCGACGACATGGACGGCCAGGCCGTCATCGACGGCATCGTGAACGCGTCGCGCTTCGCCGAGCTCGATCCGTACCGCGCGGCGACGCACAACAAGGGCATCATGAACGGCGTCGATGCCGTGGTCATCGCGACCGGCAACGACTGGCGCGCGGTCGAAGCAGGCGCGCATGCGTTCGCGGCGCGCACCGGGCAATACTCGCCGCTCTCGATCTGGCGCCGCGACGGCGATGCGCTCGCGGGCTTCCTCGAGATGCCGCTCGCGCTGGGCACGGTCGGCGGAACGCTCCGCGTGCATCCGAGCGCGCGGCTGTCTCTACGGATCGCGGGGCTCGAGTCGGCGAGCGATCTCGCGGCGGTCGCTGCGTCCGTCGGGCTCGCGTCGAATCTCGCGGCGGTGCGCGCGCTGGCGACGGACGGCATCCAGCGCGGTCACATGGCGCTGCACGCACGCTCCGTCGCCCTTGCGGCCGGTGCAGAGGGCGGCGAGGTCGAAGGCGTCGCCGCCATCATCGTGGAGGCCCGTGACATCACGGTCGAGGCGGCTCGCCGTGCGCTGTCGGTCCTCCGCGAGACGTCGCGTCGCCCGAGCGGCGACGGTGAGGCACTCGGGAAGAGGAAAGAGCGTCAGTCGTCGACCGCGGTCGAGGGCTGAGAACGCCGTAAAGGCGGAAAAGACAAGAAGAGCGTCACCGACAGGGGAGCCTCGTAGGCCACACCCCGCGCCGGGCTGAATCGGCGGGGAAGCGGCGAGAGAAGCTCTGGTCCGGTCAGTGCTGCTCGGGGGTCGGGGTCGGCAGCGGAAGGATCTGCTTGGGCGGCACGTTGCCGAACCCGCGATTCACTTCGACGCCGCTGATCAGCTGCTGCTGGGGGTCACGAAGCTCGCCGCTGAGGGTCTGCTTCGGCGGGTCGCGCTGCTCTTCCGGAGCCGGTGCCGGCGGAACCGGCTCGTCCACATCCGTCGCGCAGCCCATCAGGCCCATGCCGAGTCCCAGAACCATCGCGAAGAGTGCACGCGTCATATCGTCAGCCTCCTTAGGGGAAGCGGAGCACCAGACAGTGACTCCGCCAATTTTTTTACAACACCACGAACATCGTCCCTCTCACAAGTGTCTCAAGGGGGATCCACGCAGATCGGTCGCAGTTTATCGCCGCTCCTCCGCGCACCACCTTCACGCCACGCCATTCGCGCTGTCCTCGTCCGCTTTCAGGGTCGATCGCGAAACTCAGCGAAACGCTTCGCTTCGTTCGGATTTGCTCGCTGGCCGGCTCGTCAGCGCGGGCTCGTCAGGTCGGCGTCGACGGGAGGAGCGACGCCGCCGTCGACCGGACGATTTCCATCAGCGTGCTCGCCAGCAGCTCACGGACCTCGCGCTGCGACGGCGCCGGGAGGCCTTCGGCGATCGACTCGACCCATCCGAGGCTCGCGGCCTCCGCGAAGCCGACCCAGCCGCGCAGCGCGAGCCGAGCGATCGGCGAATCGAGCGCCGGCATGAGGCCCTGCCCGAAGCCGGACGTGAGGCGATCGATGAACGTCGCGCGCGTCTCGTCGACGATGCGAGCGATCTCGGGGTCGACGCCGACGCCGCTTCGCATCAGCGTCGCGTAGGCCTTCGCGTGCGCCTTCACGTAGCCGAGATACGCGTCGAGGCCCGCGTGCAAGCGCTCGAGCGGCGGCGCCGAATCGTCGGTATCCGTGCTCGCGACGAGACGCGAAGCCGCTTCTTTCACCGTGGCGGCGTAGTACGCGCGCTTGGTCGGGAAGTAGTGATACAGGAGGCCCTTCGAGATGCCTGCCGCGTCGGCGATCGCGTCGATCGAGACATCGTCGTAGGCGCGCTCGCCGAAGTGCGTGAGTCCGAGCTCGACGAGCTGCGCGCGACGCTCGTCGACATCGAGCCGCACGCGCGGCTCTCGCGCGTCGCGTGCGCCGCGTGCGCCGCGGAGTCGCGTCTTCGGCTGCCGCCGGCTCGTCTTCGCGACGACGCTCGCCATCGAGAAACAGCTTAACCGTCTATTGACTGACGTTCAATAGCCCCTATCGTCGTTGAACGAGACTCAACGGAGGTATCGCCGTGACCGAACACCCTGCGTCCGCACCCACGCCCCGCACGCCGCGCCTCGGTTTTTCCGGGGTCCCGAAGCGATGGTTCGCCGGCAGCACCGCGGCCACGCACGTCGCGAACGGCGTGAACCTGCTCTTCCCCGCGGGTGAGCGGTTCTTCGTCCGGAGCGTGAAGCATTACCTCGATCAGCTCGACGACCCCGAGCTCGTCGCGCAGGTCCGCGGCTTCTTCGGGCAAGAAGGACGGCACGCACAGGCGCACGAGCGGTTCTTCGACACACTCCGCGAGCAGGGGTACGACGTCGACGCGATCCTCGAGCCGATCGAGGAGCTCGCCTACGGCGTCGTCGAGAAACGCTCGCCGCCTGCGCTCCGTCTCGCGGTGACCGTGGCGCTCGAGCACTTCACCGCGATCATGGCCGAGGACGCGCTCTGCGCGGACGATCTCGCCGGCGCACATCCCGTGATGAAGCAGCTCCTCGAATGGCATGCGCTCGAGGAGCTCGAGCACAAGGCCGTCGCCTTCGACGTGCTGAAGGCCGTGCACCCGAGCTACGCGCTGCGCGTCGCCGGCATGGCGCTCGGCACTGCGCTCTTGGGCACGTTCTGGATCCAGGCGACGCGCGCCCTACTCGTGCAGGACGGAATGACGTGGCGCGACGCCGTGCGCGAGCTCGGCACGCTGCGCAAGCAAGCCGAACGAACCGGAGCGCACATGTCGAAGCCGATCGTCACGCGCGTGTTCCTGCGCGGCATCCGCGAGTACCTGCGGCCGGGCTTCCATCCGAACGACAAGGATCATCGGCGCGTGGTCGAGGCGACGCTCGCGAGGCTCACCGCCGAGGGCGTGGTCGGCGCTCTGGAAGAGGCTGCGTGAGGTAGAGAACGGTTCGCCCGCGAGCGTCGCGGACGGTGACGTCGCGCGGGACTTGTCGTAGCGTTCCGGCCCGTGACGGAGCCGTCCGATCCCCACCGCGATCTCGCGGGCGTCCTCCATGACGTGTCGAACGCGCTCACCGTTCTGCTCGGCTGGGTCGGCGAGGCGCGCGCACCGGGCACCACGCCCGAGGCCGTCGCGTACGCCCTCACGATCGTCGAGCAGCGCGCGCGCATCGCTCGCGACCTCGCGCGGCACGCGATCGGCAGCCCGCGGATCGACGAGCAGCGCGAGCTCGGGGCGATCGTCGAGGAGGTCGCGAAGGCGCTCGTCGTCGAAGCGCAGCACACGAACGTGCGCCTCGTCGTTCATCCGATCGGGCGCAGCGAGGCGACGGCGAAGGTGGCAGGCGCGCTCGACGTCTCGCAGGTCCTCACGAACCTCGTGCTCAACGCGCTCGCCCATGCGCCGAGCGACAGCGCCGTCGAGGTCACCGTCACCGCGGACGACGAGCGGTGTCTCCTCGTCGTCGCGGACGAGGGCCCGGGGGTCGCTCCGGAGCGTCGCGAAGGGATCTTCGACGGTGACTCGCTGCGTCCCGGCGGCACGGGCGTCGGGCTTCGCCATTCCCGAGCGCTCGCTCGCGCGTGGGGCGGCGACGTGGAGCTCATGGATCACGAGGGCAGGGGAGCGCGCTTCCGCGTCAACTGGCCGCGCGTCGACGTGGTGCCGCGTCCTCCCGTCTCGACGCCGCGGGTGAACAGCCTGTCCGGCATGCGGGTGCTCGTCGTCGAGGACGACGTCGCCGTGAAGCAGCTCCTCGAGACCGCGCTCGAGGCACGGGGAGCGCGCGTGACGATCGCGACGACGGCCGCCGAGCTGACGGCCTCGCTCGGTCAGGGACCGTACGACGCGGCGCTCGTCGACCTCTCACCCATCGCGGCGGACACGGCCGGCGCGCTCGCGGCGCTGCGCGCCCGCTGTCCGGAGGCGACGGTCGTGCTCGTCACCGGCAACGCGGACGCGACGCCGGACGTCGGCATCGCCGTCGAGCTCGTGCGCAAGCCGTTCGAGGTCCGCGAGGTCCTCGCGGTCCTCGCGCGGGTACCGAGGGTGGTGCGTGCAACGCGGACTTGACTCGGTTCGCGAGGGCGATTACTTCCCGTGCCCCACGCGAAGGTGGCGGAATTGGCAGACGCACTAGCTTGAGGTGCTAGCGGGTAAAACCGTAGGGGTTCAAGTCCCCTCCTTCGCACTCCAGAAACCCAGAAGGCTCGCTGCGACCCGCAGCGGGCCTTTTGCATGTCAACGAGCCGCGCGCGCCGCCGCCTCGTCCGTGATCCGTGGCCGTGATCCGTGATCCGACCGAGAGAACAGGTGACGGAAATGGAAATGGAAATGGAAATGCCGGAGCAGGCGGGGGCTGTGCACCTGTAGGGGCACGTCGGGGCCGCCGCACGGCTCGCCACTCCTTAGGTCCCCCCGCCCGGAAGGGCCTACAATCTCGTTTCGGGGAGGTCGCCATGTCGAAGAAGGTCGCCACGATCATCGCTGCCGGGGCGCTCGCGCTCGTCGTGGGCTCCGCATGTGGCTCGACGCCGGAGAGCGGCTTCGACGACGGGACGAGCGGCGGTACGTCCGGTACTTCCGGTACATCCGGCGACGGCACCTCGGGATCGAACGGCACGATCGGCTCTTCCGGCGCGACGAGCGGGGGAACGAGCGGCGAGCTCGGCGCATGCGGCGCGACCACGGAGAGCGCGAAGCAGCTCCCCGTCGATCTCCTCGTGATGCTCGACGCGTCGGGCTCGATGATGGAACAGACCGGCGCGTCCGGCACCGGCCCCACGAAGTGGGCGGCGGTGAAGAATGCGCTGAATGGCTTCATCGGCGATCCGAAGTCGGCCGGGCTCGGCGTCGGCTTGCAGATCTTTCCCATCGAGCATCCCGGATCTCCCGCGTCGTGCACGAGCAACGCACAGTGCACCGTCGGGGGCACGAGCCTTGGTCGCTGCTTCCTGAAGGCGTGTCATCCCGCGAACGCGAATGATCCGATCACGAGCTGCGATGCGGCGACCGACTGTCCGGGCAACGCCGCGTGCTATCCGCTCGGAGTTTGCAGCCAGGGCCCTTTCACGTTCGGCAACTGCCTCGTCGGCGATCCTACGTACGGCGCGTGCCAGATCGGCACGTGCAAGGCGCTCGCGACGTCGACGTGCGAAGGCACCGAGTGCGTGCTCGCCGACTACAGCCCTGCGAAGGTGCCGATCGCGCCGCTTCCCGGCAACGCGACGCTCCTCACGTCCACGATCAACGGCACGCCTGATCCGAAGCCCGAGGCGCTGACGCCGACGTCGGTCGCAGTGCAGAGCGGCATCGCGATCGCGAAGGCGCACGCGGCGGCGAACCCCGGGCACGGCGTCGTGCTCGTCCTCGCCACCGACGGCTTCCCCACGCGGTGCGCGCCGCTCGACATCCCGGGGATCGCGAACCTCGCCAAGACGGGCGTGGGCGGCACGCCGAGCATCAAGACGTTCGTGATCGGCGTCTTCAAGGACGCGGACAAGGCCACGGCGACGAGCAACCTCGACGCGATCGCCGCCGGCGGCGGGACGAACAAGGCGTTCATCGTCACGACGGGCGGCAACGTCGCCGCCGACTTCCAGAAGGCGCTCGACACCATCCGTGGCTCGGCGCTCCCGTGCGAGTACGCCATCCCGAAGTCCGAAGGCGGCCTGCAGGACCTCGACAAGGTCAACGTGCAGCACACCGACGGCGCCGGGAAGAAAGAGGTCCTCGCGTACAAGAAGGACGCAGCCGGCTGCGGTACGAGCGCGGGTTGGTACTACGACGTCGATCCCGCGACGGGCGGCACGCCGACGAAGATCATCCTCTGCGCGTCGACGTGCAACACCGTCAAGAGCGAGAGCGGCAGCGCGAAGATCGACATCCTCCTCGGCTGCAAGACGGTCGTGAAGTAGTCACGCGCCGAGCGCGGGCGCGAAGAGATCGCCGAGCGCCTCGACGCGCCGCACGACATCGCGTGCATCGAACACGAGCGCCGACGGGTCCGAGGCTGCGACGGCGCTCTCGAGCTCGTCCCACGTGACCGGCGTCGACACGTTCGGTCGCGGCGTCGAGCGGAG
>JAQBQJ010000248.1 GCA_028287065.1 Labilithrix sp.
CAGATCGAGACCTTGTCACCGACGCCGCCCGTCGAGTGCTTGTCGACCTTGGTCCCCTGGACGCCGCCCAGCTCGAGCACGCTCCCGGAGTGCAGCATCGCCTCCGTCAGCGCCACGGTCTCGGCGTCGTCGAGGCCGCGGAAGAACACGGCCATCAGGAACGCCGACATCTGGTAGTCCGCGAGCGCGCCCTCCGTGAACGACGAGATCAGGCGACGGATCTCCGCCTCGGCGAGCGTGAGCCCGTCACGTTTGGCCGCGAGAATCTCCACCAGCGTTCGTTCCATGGCCGACCAGCGTAACGCGTTCTTTGTGTAAGCTCACGGCCATGCTCGACCACGGCTCTCTCTCTCGCACGCTCGCCACCCCGCTCCTCGCCGGCGCTCTCGCGCTCGGCCTCCTCGCCGCCGCCTGCACGAAGCCGGAGGGAACGAGCTCCGCCAGCACCGCTGCCACATCCGCGACGGCCGCGCCGAGCGGCACGACGAGCGCGGCGAGCGCGGCGCCCGATGCGTCGCCGGTGGCCGCCGACACGACGACCGGTACGCAACCGACGGGCGGTGCCGATGCGACGGCGCCGAGCTCGACTTCGACCACCGTGACCGCCGCCACGGCGTCGGCCAGCGGCGGCGTTGCACCGGCGCAGTCGGCATCTGCGGGCGCGACCGCCGCGGCGTGCGGGACGAAGCCGCTCCCCGACTGCCCGCTCCAGGCGTGGATGAAGGCGAATACGAACCCCGCGATCGCCTCGCAGGACTTCCCGGGTCTCGCCACCGCGCTCGACAAGACGGCGACGTTCGCGCCCGCGGGCTACACGAACTGGGCATCGATCGCGAAGGACGGCGCGAAGGCCGCACGCGCATCGGACATGACGGCGACGAAGGCCTCGTGCCGCACGTGTCACGACCAGTACAAGGAGAAGTACAAGAAGGAGCTCCGCGGCCGGAAGATCTGAGCGCGAAGCATGCGGACGACGACGCTCCCAGGAAGGATCGCGAAGCCGCGCAGCGCCAAGGTCGGAAGGCCCGAGGGGCGCTTCACGCAGCACCGCCGCCTCGACAAGCTGCGCGAGCTCCTCGAGAGCGAGCCGCGCGGACTGACGCTCGATGAGCTCGCACGCATGCTGCGCGTCACGCAGCGCTCGGTGCGTCGTTATCTGCTCGAGCTCGACGGCACCACGGATCCCGGCAAATTCGAGCTCCTCGAGTCGATCGAGACGACGCCCGGCGGCGCGCATCTCTGGCGCATCCGTCCGGGTGAACGCGGTCGCGCCGTGTCGCTTCGTCGCGCGCAGGCCTACGCCATCCTCGCGACGCGACGCGCGCTCGACATCCTCAAGGGCTCGGCGCTCTTCGACGAGGTCGACCTCGCGCTCGGCCACGTCGAGAAGGTGGCGCAGACGCCGTTCCGCGCGCAGGGGCGCGCGCAGATCTCCGGCGAGCAAGGCTTGGAAGGGCGATTCTTCTGGCTCCCTCCGCCGTCACGCAGCTACGCGGCGCGCGGCGAGGACATGGACGAGCTCTTCCGCGCCGTCGCCGATCTCCGCGTGCTGCGCTATCGACCGCGCACCCCGGCGGGCGCGGTCCGCGCCGAGCGCGTGGTCTTCCATCCGTACGCGATGGTGGTGCACAAGGGTTCGATCGTCTGCCTCGGCGCGCGCAGCCAAGCGCGCGCTCCCACGGACGCCGAGGTGGTCCCGTTCGAAGCGATGACCGAGCTGCGCTCGAGCGAGACCGAATACTTCGAGCTGCCCGCGTCGTTCGACGTCACGCACTACGTGCACGGCGAGTTCGGGCTGGGCAAGCCGTCGAAGGTGCGCGCGCTCGTCGAGTTCGACGCGCGCGTCGCCGACGAGATCCGCTCGAAGAAGCTACACCGCGATCAGCGCGTTGCCATGAGCGCCGATGGTCGCCTCCGCCTCTCGGTGCCGCTCGTGAACGTCGATGCGTTCATCGGTTGGGTGTTGTCGTTCGGTGACGCCGCGACCGTCGTCGAGCCTCCCGAGGTCGCGCGCCAGGTCGCGGCCATCCTCGCTCGCGCCGCCGCCCGCTACGCGTGAATCACGGCGGCAGCCGGTCGCGCCGCCGTCGCAGCACCGGCGATCGCATCGAGCGCGAAGGCGACGAAGCCCTGCCGCATGCCTTCATCTTCTCGTAGGCTGCCGCCGATGTCGACGCCGGCCACTGCTTCCTCGTCCCCTACGCGTACGCGCGATCACGACATCGTGCTGTTCGGCGCGACGGGCTTCACTGGACGTCTCGTCGCGGAGTATTTCGCCGAGCACGCGCCGAAGGACGTTCGCTGGGCCATCGCGGGACGCAATCGTGAGAAGCTCGAAGGCGTGAAGCGCGACCTCGTCGCGATCGATCCCGCCCTCGCCGACCTCGACATCCTCATCGCCGACGGTCTCGACGAGGCCTCGCTCGACGCGCTCGTGCCCAAGACGCGTGTAGTCTGCACGACCGTCGGACCGTTCGGGAAGAACGGCCAGAAGCTCGCCGCGGCTTGCGCGCGCCACGGCACGCATTACTGCGACATCACGGGCGAGGTCCCGTTCATCCGCGCGTCGATCGACGAGAACCACGAGAAGGCCACCGCGACGCGCGCGCGCATCGTCCACTGCTGCGGCTTCGACTCGATCCCCTTCGATCTCGGCGTTCACATGCTCTGGGATCGCGCGAAGAAGGACGGACACACGCTGGCGTGGGCCAAGGGCTTCGCGGGGAAGCTGAAGGGCAGCCTCAGCGGCGGCACCATCGCCTCGATGCTCGCGCTCATGGAGGACGCCGAGCGCGATCGCAACGTGCGCCGGCTGCTCGCGAACCCGTACGGTCTCGATCCCGATCCCAGGCGCAAGGTCGCGGGCCGCCCGAGGCCCGACAGCCCGGACCAGCGCGGCGTGCGTTGGGACCACGACCTCGGTCGCTGGACGGCGCCGTTCGTCATGTCGGCGATCAACACCCGCATCGTGCGCCGCACCAACGCGCTCCTCGACGGCGCGTACGGCAAGGACTTCCGCTACAGCGAGTCGATGAGCTTTCCCAAGGGCCCGAAGGGCTTCTTCGGCGCGTCGATGCTCACCGCAGGCCTCGGCGCATTCGTCGCGACCGCCGCCTTCGCGCCGACCCGGGCACTTCTCGCCAAGCGCGTGCTGCCGAAGGCCGGCGAGGGTCCGTCGAAGGCGAAGCGCGACGCCGGCTACTTCGAAGTACATCTCCTCGCCGAGACCGAGGTCGACGAGAACGCGAAGAAGGAACGGCTCGCCGGCAAGGTCATCGGCACGAGCGATCCGGGCTACGGCGAGACCGCCAAGATGCTCGGCGAATCAGCGCTGTGTCTCTCCGAGGACGAGGCTGCGCTCGACGATCGCTTCGGCGTCCTCACGCCGGCGAGCGCGATGGGCATGCGTCTCGTCGAGCGTCTGCGCTCCGCCGGAATGACGTTCGCCGTCGAGCACGCGTAGTCACGCGCGCCCGCGTCAGGACGTCGACGCGACGAGTCACGAAATCACGAAAAAACGCGGCTCCGCATGGGGTTGCGCCGGCGCGGGCGCCGTGGAATGAAGAGGGCATGAGCGCGCTGAAGGTGCTGCCGACTGTCCCTGGTACGCAGCCCATCATTTCCAAGAAGCCGGCCGTCGATCCGTCGACGCTCGCCTACAAGGATCTCCTCCGCGGACCGTTCTGGCAACGCATCCCCGCCTACGCCAGCGTCACCGAGGAGCAGTTCCTCGATCACAACTGGCAGGCGAAGAACAGCATCACGAGCCCCGCGAAGCTGCTCGCCGCCGTCCAAGAGCTGGTGCCCGCCGCGTTCATCCAGGACGCGGAGCTCGGCTTCAAGCACTCGCCCATGTCGGTGCGCGTCAGCCCGTACATGCTGAGCCTGATCGACTGGGAGAACCCCTACGAGGATCCGCTCCGCATCCAGTTCATCCCGATGGGCTCGAAGCTGAAGGCCGATCACCCGAAGCTCGATCTCGACTCGCTCCACGAGCAAGCGGACGCACCGGTCCCCGGCCTCACGCATCGTTATCAGGACAAAGCGCTCTTCCTCGCGCTCGACACGTGCCCCGTCTACTGCCGCTTCTGCACGCGCAGCTATGCCGTCGGCGTCGACACCGAGGAGGTCGAGAAGGTGAGCCTCAAGGTCTCGAGCGAGCGCTGGGCGCGCGCGTTCGAGTACATCGCGTCGCGTCCCGAGCTCGAGGACATCGTCATCTCGGGCGGCGACGCCTACCAGCTGCGTGCGCAGCAGATCGAGGAGATCGGCGACGCGCTGCTCGCGATCCCCAACGTTCGCCGCATGCGCTTCGCGACGAAGGGCCCCGCGGTCATGCCGCAGAAGCTCCTCACCGATCACGCGTGGACCGACGCCCTGACGCGCGTCGTCGAGAAGGGCCGCAAGCTCCACAAGGAGGTGGTGCTGCACACGCACTTCAACCACCCCAAGGAGATCACAGGCATCACCGAAGACGCGATGAACAAGCTCATGGAGCGCGGCATCACCGTCCGCAACCAGAGCGTTCTCCAGCGCGGCGTGAATGACTCGCCGGAGACGATGACCATGCTCGTCAAGCGCATGGGTCACCTCAACATCCACGCGTACTACGTCTACGTCCACGACCTGGTGAAGGGCGTCGAAGACCTCCGCACCTCGGTCGACACGGCCATCTTCATCGAGAAGCACGTTCGCGGATCGACGGCGGGCATCAACACGCCGACGTTCGTGGTCGACGCGCCCGGCGGCGGCGGCAAGCGCGACGTCCACTCGTTCGAGTACTACGACCGCGAAACGGGCATCAGCGTCTACATGGCGCCGAGCGTGAAGGCGGGGCAGTATTTTCTCTACTTCGATCCGCTCCACCAGCTCTCGAAGGCCGTCCAGCGTCGCTGGGCGGATCCGGCCGAGCACGACCTCATGACGAACGCCGCGATCGCGAAGGCGAAAGAGCGAATCCGCTAGCGCGATCGCCAGGGTCGTCTCCCCCTGCTACGTTTTGCTGTGATGAGGATCTCCCGCGTCGCCACGATCGCCTTGAGCGCGCTCACCTTCGTGTCCGCGCTCGGTACGTCGAGCTGCAAGGACCTCGAGCCTCCCCCCACGCCGCCCTTCCAGATCTTCATCCGGATCGACAGTGATCCAGGCAAGCCGGTGACCGGTGCGACGATCTCCCGAAACGGGAAACCGCTCGCCACGACCGGGCCCGACGGACGCGCGATGTTGACCCTCAACGGAGCCGAGGGCGAGACCACCGACGTCTCGATCAAGTGCCCGGATGCATTCAATTCTCCGGCGAAGCCGACGAGCATTCGGCTGACTCGTTTCGCCGACAAATCGAAGGTCCCCGAGTACACGCAGTCGTGCCCTCCGTCGCTCCGACGCGTGGTCGTGGCGGTCAAAGCGGAGAACGGACCCAACCTCCCGGTCATGTATTTGAACCGCATGATCACGCGGACCGACGCCTCCGGTGCGGCGCATTTCGCCCTCGAGGTCGCTCCGAACACCCAATTCCAGGTGACGCTCGACACGGCCGAGAACACGAAGCTGAAGCCGCCGAGCCCGAC
>JAQBQJ010000272.1 GCA_028287065.1 Labilithrix sp.
AGCGCGAACGCGCCGAGCGCGAAGCCGTACACGAAGTGCGTGGCCCCTGCGCAGCCCGGGACCTTCGCGAGCTCACCTCGGTAGACGCCGCTTCGCGTCGACGTTCGCACGCCGCTCACGAAGTACTCCATACGGAACTTCTCGCCCGCAGACACACGGCCGCCCAGCGTCGCGGCGCCGAGCGGGAGCTTCGCGTAGAGCTCGCCTTCGCTCGCGATGTCCATTTTCTCGACCGATCCGCTCGTCCACTCCACCGGCCGATACGCGCCGAACGCGCCGCGGATCGAGTCGTTCGCGCACGCGTCGAGCACCTTTAGATTGCAGCCTTCGTACTGGACGAAGATCACGTCGGTGGCGGCGCGACTCTCGAACATGCTCATGTCGGTCGCGTCCCACTCGATGATGAACGGACGTTCGTGGGCCTTCGCATTGCACGCGTTCTGGCCCGCGAACGTCTTGCCCATGAGCCCGCTCTGACCGGTCGCACGCGTCGGCTCGGTGGCGGGTAGGGAGCCCCCTCCGCACGCTGCCACCGCCATCGCCGACCCCACGCCGACGACCGACATCCACGCGATCCTCCGCAACCAACGCATGACGTACCTCGCTGAGGCGAGAGTACGCGATCCGATACGGAGTGCTTCCTCAGCGTGCCGCTTCGGCCTCTCCGATCACATCGCCCATGAAGTGCACGAGCGACCACTGATCGCCGATCGAAGGGTCCTTGAGCTCGACGTGCTCGATGGCCGGGCTCACCAGCACCGCACGGAGCGACGTCGCCGGGACGTCTTGCGCAAGCCACATCGTCTCGGTCGACGGGATGACCGTGTCGCCCTCGCCGTGCAGCAAGTACACGTGCGCGCGTAGCCCGGCGAGGCGTTCGTGCGGCGAGACCGTCTTCATGTCCGCACGATGCCGTTCGATCATCGCGAGCAGCTCGGGACGAAGCGAGCTGATGTCCGGTCCGAAGATGACGTCGAGCTTGGCCCTCGATGCCGGCGTGAGCGCCTTCGCGTATTCGCGGGCCGCATCGCGCTTCTCGTGGAGCCACGCCCGGAGCGCATCGCGAGCGCCCGGCACGTCGTCGGCGGGGAAGAAGTCCTGGGCGTGCGTGTAGACGAGCACCGTCGAGCCATAGCCGTGCGCGTGGAGCTTCTTCGTCGTGCCGGTGACCTCCTCGATCTCGTCGTTCGCGAAGAAGCCCGAGACGCGAGCGAGATCGTCGTGCGCGCCGATGGCGACGACGAAGGCCACGTCATCGGCGAAGCGCGGATCGGCGGCGGCGAGGAGCGAGACGCCGCCGCCGAAGCTCGTGCCCATCAAGCCGACCTTCGCTGCGCCGCCGGTTCGCGCGCGAAGCGCCTGGATGGCCGCGCCCACGGTCTCGATCGATCGCGCGGAGACCTCGTAGTCCGCGAGCTCGTCGACCTGTGGCGTGAGCACCACGATGCCGGCGCTCACCACCGACTTCGCGAAGCGCTGGAGCCGCGGCTCCTCGATGCCGAGGTACTGCACGCCGTGGACGAGGACGACCGCCGGGCGATCCTTCGGCGTTCCACCGGGCGGCGAGAACATCCGAGCCTTCACCGTGCGCGCGGCGCCCCCGGGGGAGGCGGGCACGTCGATGGTGAGCAGCTCCTCGGTCACCACGGGCTTCGCGTCGGGATCGGAGAAGCTGAGGAGCAACGTCGTCGCACGCGCATGATGCGCCGCCGGCCCCGCGAGGAAGAACGCAAAGGCCGCCATCACGAACATCACGACGCGAGCGCGTCTTCGTCGCACGGCTACGCTGGTCACTGCATGTTTCATAACGTATCGACGCTCGGGCCGCGAAAAGCCCCGTCCGGTTCCCGTGAAAGGTTGTAATTCTTTGTCATAGGCGTCACGGAAGCAGGGAAATTGCGCGAGATCCTCCACGTCGACATGGATGCGTTCTTTGCGTCCGTCGAGCAGCACGACGACCCAGAGCTCCGCGGTAAGCCGGTGCTGGTCGGTGGCGCGGCGCGTCGTGGCGTCGTCGCAGCCGCGTCGTACGAGGCGCGCGTCTTCGGCTGCAAGTCGGCGATGCCGATGGCGGAGGCTCTGCGACGTTGTCCGCAGGCGATCGTGGTGTCACCGAAGGGCGGTCGTTACCAAGAGGTGAGCAGCCAGGTCTTCGAGATCTTCAACAACTACACGCCGCTCGTCGAAGGGCTCTCGCTCGACGAGGCGTTCCTCGACGTCACCGGCAGCCGCTCTCTCTTCGGCGACGGCGAGAGCATCGCGCGCCGCATCCGCAAGGACGTGCTCGACGTGACGGGGCTCACGTGCTCGGCGGGCGTCGCGTCGTGCAAGTTCGCCGCGAAGATCGCCAGCGACATGAACAAGCCCGACGGGCTCACCGTGGTCGGTCCCGACGTCGCCGCGTTCCTCGCTCCGCTGCCGCTCGAGCGCATGTGGGGCATCGGACCGAAGACGGCACCGACGCTCCGTCGTCTCGGCTACGCGACGCTCGGCGATCTCGCGCGCGCCAAGCCGGAGGCGCTCGAGCGTGTCCTCGGCGCATGGGGCACGGACGTGCGGGACCTCGCGCGCGGCATCGACGTCCGCGAGGTCGAGCCCGATCGCGACGCGAAGTCGATCGGTGCAGAATGCACGTACGACCAGGACCTCACCACGAAGGACGCCATCGGTCGGACGCTCCTCTCGCACGCGGCGCGCGTCGCGGAGCGGCTCACCGAACAGGGGCTGACGGCCGGCGCGCTCGTAGTGAAGCTGAAGTACGCCGACTTCACACTCCTGACGCGACGGAAGACGCTGCGCGAGCCCGCCAGCGACACCACAACGCTCCATGACGTCAGCCTCGAGCTCCTCGAGCGCTTTCCCCTCGACGGCGCGCGCATCCGGCTCACCGGCGTCTCGGCGCAGGACATCGGCCCCGGCGCCGTGCAGCCGACGCTCTTTCCCGATCGCGCGGCGGAGCGCCGCCGTGGCCTCGAATCAATTCTCCTCGACGCCAAGGGCCGCTTCGGCGGCCAGCCGATCACGTTCGCGACGCTGCTCGAGGACGCGCCCGACAAGGCCGATCCGACGGGCGTGACGTCGCGCCGCCGGCGCTGAGCCCTGTTTCCCGAGATCCGGGAGCCCGCAAATCTGGGCAGGACGGGGCGGTCCCGAATAAGATCGCCGTCGATGACGCGGTCTCTCCTTATCGTGTGCCTCGTCGGTGCCACCGCCGGTCTCCTCGGCGGCTGCAAGCCGAAGGCGGGCGCGAGCTGCAAGATCGAGACGAAGGAGGTCTGCGTCGACGCCAAGGCCGCCCTCGTCTGCCACGACGGCAAGTGGGACGACATGAGCTGTCACGGCCCGGCCGGCTGCGCGAAGGTGGGCGGCGAGTTCTCGTGCGACCAGACCGTCGCCGACGACAAGGACGTCTGCAACCGCGCGAACGACTACGTCTGCAGCAGCGACAAGAAGGGGATGCTCGAGTGTACGAAGAACCATTGGACCTTCGTGCAGGCCTGCCTCGGCGATCGCAACTGCACGATGGAGGCGAAGAAGGTCTCCTGCGACAACAGCATCGCCAACGGCGGTGACGCGTGCCGCGAAGAGGACGACTACGCCTGCTCACCCGACAAGAAGAC
>JAQBQJ010000317.1 GCA_028287065.1 Labilithrix sp.
CCACGCCGGAGAACCCGTTCGACCTGCAGCTCGCGCCCGTGCCGCCGAAGGGCAACGGCGGCCTGCTCGTCTTCAGTCGCGGCGTGTCGATCGCGGAGAACCCGGCAGTCCCCGATCTCTGGCCGCAGGTCGCGTTCGTGAAGCTCGCCGACGATCCGCTGCGACGCATCGATCCGCAGTCGCTCGTCATCCAGGGAACGCCCGACGAGCTCGCGGTCACCGGGACGCAGGGACCGCTGGTCGTGATCCAGGGCATCACGCTCCTCGACGACAGTCTCGCGCGCACGATCGCCGGTCCGGTGCCGACCGCACCCACCACCGCCGCGCTGCGCGATCACGTCACCGTGCTCGTGAAGCCCGCCGCGCTCTGCTTCGACCCGCGGCGCGTCGACGTCGGTGGTCTGCTCGTCACCCCGCATTTCACGGCCCGCAGCGCCGACGCGAACGAGCCCGGCGAGAAGCCGCTCTTCGACAAGGCCGCGCTCGCGAAGGTGCCGAGCATCCGCGAGGTCCGCGAGGGATGCCTGCCGAAGGGGCGCTACGCGATCACGCTCGTGTACCCGACCGGTCAGGCGTGGACGGTGCCGAACGAGATCGGCGGGTGCGCGCGCTCGGAAGGGCCCGTCGTCGTGGGCGAGGACGTGTCGTCGTGCGGGACGAAGCCGCGTCCCGTCCTCCTCTCGCAAGGCGCGCGCGCCGTCCTCGAGATCGTCGGGCCGCGACCCGAAGATCAGGCGACCTGCGACAGTCACCCCGTACCCGACGTGTGCACGAGGCTTTGATGAGTGCCGGTGCCGGTGCGGTCGTCGTCGTAGGGAACTTCGACGGTGTCCATCGCGGACACCAGGCGGTGCTGCGTCAAGCGCGCGCGCTCGCCGATGCGCGCCGCCTCGGATGCGTGGTGCTCACGTTCGATCCGCATCCGAGCGAGGTGCTCGGTCGCGGAGCGCCGCCGCTCCTCACGACGCTCGCGCGCCGCATCGAGCTCTTGCGCGCGCACGGCGCGACGGACGTGCGCGTCGAGCGGTTCACGACCGAGCTCGCGTCGTGGTCGCCGGAGCATTTCGCCGACGAGCTGCTCGCGAAGCGCCTCGAGAGCCGCGTGGTCGTCGTCGGTCAGAACTTCCGGTTCGGGAGCAAGCGCGCGGGGGACTTCGGCACGCTGCGTACGCTCGGGGCCACGCGCGGGTTCGAGGCGATCGCGGCCGAGGTCGCGGGCGACGACGAAGGGCCGTTCTCGAGCACGCGCGTGCGTGACGCGATCGCCACGGGCGAGGTGCAGCGTGCGACGGCCGTTCTCGGACGACCGCATGCGCTGAGCGGCGTCGTCGAGCACGGCGATGCGCGCGGGCGGACGATCGGGTTCCCGACCGCGAACCTCGGTGGCGTCGCGGAGATGTTGCCGGCGTATGGGGTGTATGCGGTGAGGGTAGGCGAGATCGGTCCACGGAGAACGGCCACGGCCACGGCGAACCCGGGTGTGATGAACATCGGGGTGCGGCCGACCGTCGACGGGATGTCGCTACGGATCGAGGCGCATTTGCTCGACTTCGACGGGGATCTCTACGGGCACGAGCTGCGCGTCGATCTCGTCGCGCGGCTTCGCGGCGAGCAGAAATTCGCCGGGGTGGACGAGCTTCGCGCCCAGATCGCGAAGGACGCCGAAAGCGCACGAAAAGCGCTGTAAGCTACCTCGATGGATCGCGGGGAGCTCGAGGGTCTCGATCGCGAAGCCCTCGTCGTGAGGGCACAGGCTGCCGGGATCCGCCGCGCGCGCATTCTCACGCGTCCCGAGCTGATCGACGAGCTGCTCCGCCTCGATCCCAACGCCGACGAGGCGCAGCTCCGGAAGAGCCGCGGCTTCTTCGGACGTGCGCGCGATCTCGTCGCGCGTGTCGTCGAGCGCGGGTTGCATCTGCCCGACGCCGCCGATCGGATCCGCGAGCTCGCGCTCGGCAACGTGCAGGCGCCGATCCCGCGGCCCGAGCCGCAGGTGATGCCCACGCTCACGCTCGCCGAGATCTACGCGGCGCAGGGACATCGTGCGCGCGCGATCGAGACGCTCCGGCGCGTGCTCGAACGCGAGCCGGAGCATGCAGCGGCGCAGGCTCTGCTCGCGCGTCTCGAGGATACCGGCTACGTCGTGCCGCCGCCGCGTCTTCCGCCCGAGCCGGAGATCGAGCCGGCGCTCACCGACGCCGAAGACACCGAAGACGCGCCAGACGAGGCCGAGGCGACGACCCTCGAGACGCCATTCCAGAAGCGTCCGATCCTCGGTCCGAGCGACGGCAACGGCGAAGCCGAGTTCCATCTCGCGCCCGCGAGCGAAGATCTCGCGCCGCGCGCGAGCGACGACGAAGGCGGCGGCCGCACGTATGCCTTCACGGCGCCGCGCACCGTCGTTGCGCGCGAGCACGTCGACGCGCACGCGAACACCGATGCGGTCTCCGTCGTTCCACCCACGGCAGCCGTCGACGAGATCGAACAGGCGCCGGAGGTCGACGAGTGCTTCGCGATCCCGATGGATCGCGACGACGCCGGCCGACGCACCTACGTGCGGTGGAGCATCTCGTGGTCGACGATAGGCGCGCTGCTCGGATCGATGCCGAAGGGTCGCTTCGTCGTGCGCGCGCACGTCGTCACGCCCGCGTGGGACGGCCCGAACACCGAGACGCGCGACCTCGTCGTCGATCCGGATGCCGAGCAGGCCACGCTCGTGGGGCTCCCGGAGCCTTCGGTGGTGCGCGTCGCGGTCGGTTGGCTCGACGGCGCGCAGTTCGTGCCGCTCGCTCATTCGCCCGCTCTCGAGATGAACCGCGGGCGTGGGCTCGTGATCTGGACGACGAAGGGCGCCGTGCCGGTGATCCTCGACGACCCGCGGGCCGCGTCGATCGCGCGCGCCGTGGACGCGTCGCGACGCGCCGCACAGGCGCACACGTAGAGCACGCGCATGTCCGAAGACCTGCTGCTCTACGCGCAGCTCGGATACGCCGATCACATCTCGCGACTCGTCGCGGAGGGCACGGACCCGGACTGGCGACGCGCCGACGGCGTGACCACGCTCATGATCGCGGCGCTCACCGGACGCGTCGAGATCATGTCGGCGCTGATCGACGCGAACGCGACGGTCGATCTCCAGGCGCCCGACGGCATGACGGCGCTTCTCGCCGCGACCGCCTTCGCACGTACGACGCGCGAGATCGCCGGCATCGAGCTGCTCCTCGCACGCGGCGCCGATCCGAACCTCGCGAACACCGAAGGCAACGATCCACTGATGATGACGGCGCGCCACGGCCTCGTGGACGGCGTGGTCGTCCTGCTCAAGGCCGGCGCCGACCCGAAGCGCGCGAATCGCTACGGGACGACGGCCCTGATGCAGGCGGCGCGGGGGCATCTCGTCGAGACGGCACGCATCCTCATCCGCGCCGGCGCCGATCCGGCGCAGAAGGACGAGCGCGGCCTCACCGCCGTGAAGTACGCGCGCGAGCTCGGCCCGCCGCCGCCGGAGCTGCTCGCCGTGCTCTCGCCATCACCGTCGGAGCTCGGCGCGTCCTCTGCGCTGCCGCGCCAGGTGTGCCGTTTCGACAAGCCGGACTTCCGGCTGAAGCTGATCGGCTCGTGGGCGGAGAGCGGAGAGACGAACGAGGGCATCGAGATCATCGAGACCACGGGCGAGCGGCAGATCATCGTCGGCGTCACCCATCTCCCGGTCGATCTCGATGCGGACGAGCGGCACGACGCCATCGCGCGCCGCGTCGGCGAGCAGATGTCTCAGCTCCGCACGGACGCGAGCGACGCGTGCCGCTTCTCCGAAGTGCGGTTCGCGGAAGCGAGCGATGCGATCCAGGCGCGCTTCAACGGCGTGTCGGAGTCGAACGACGCGTTCTTCGCCGTGTGCGTGTACGCGGCGCCGCTGAAGTTCGTGACGCTGACATACCGGGACTTCCGGCCGAACCTGAGCGAAGAAGCGCGCGGTCGACAGGCGAGCGAGAGCGTCGCGTCGTTCCGGGTGAAGTGATCGCCTGAAAAACGTTCGAGCTTCCGGCGCTCGGCAACGCACACGTCGGCGGCTGCCGAGCTGAGCCGATCATGCAAGATGCATTGCCGGCTCGATGCGTTCCGCGGGTGGCACGGAGGTGAGGCTCGCGACCGCGCAGATCGCGCTCACGAGCCTCGCCGAGATCAGCGCGTCGCGCCCTGCCGCCCCGAGCTCCGCTGGCGCGTTCGCTTCTTGCTCTGCGTCTTCGGGCGCCGCTCGCCGGACTCCTCCGCACGCTGCGTAGCCCTTTGCCTCTCGGTGCCGCTGCCTCGCCGTGCGGTGCTGCTCGACCCGCCTGCTCGGCGTGAGCTGATGCGCTTGGCCGGAGCGCGCGCCTTCGGGATCCGGCGCGAGCGCGAGCGCGTCTTCGGCTTCGGCGTCTCGTCCGCCATCGCTTCGCCCGTGCGCTTCGCCGCTGCTCGCGTCCCTTCGCTCGCGGGCATCGGGCCCGGCGAGCGCCGTCCGCGGCCGATCTTCGGGCGCCCGCGTCCAGCGACCTTCGGTGCCGGCCTGCGCTCGGCGTCAGGCCTGGTCGCGATCGCGCGTCCCTTGCGCCTCTCCTTCGTGGTCCTCTCCTCCGGCATGGCTCGCGGCATTGCATTGCCCCTTTCGAAGACGCATCACGTGCAAGCAGGGCGCCACACGATGAGCGCGCGCGTCGCAGGAGCGCTCACGGCCCGCGCGGCACGCGCTCTGCTTCGGACCCGCGCATGTTCACGCCGGTCCTCACCGCGCCTTCGTCGGCTCACCTGATGAGCGACATCACGCTCCTTGCGAGCACGCTCGGCGAGCGCCACGACGGATCGGCGGTCGCGTACCAGCGGCTCCGTGCCGCCGCCGATCACATCGCAACGAGCTTCTCCGCCGAAGGATGGAACGTGCGTCGCGAATCGTTCTCCGGCTCCGGCGCGCGGCGGGTCGAGAACATCGAGGCCGAGCGGCGAGGCCTGCGCTCACCGAACGAGATCATCATCGTCGGCGCTCACTACGACTCGATCCGCGGCGGGCCCGGCGCCGACGACAATGCCACGGGCGTGGCGGCGCTCCTTGCGCTCGCGCGTGGGCTTCGCCGCGGAACGCAGCGCAGCGTGCGCATCGTCGCGTTCGCGAACGAAGAGCATCCTCATACGCGCAAGCCGACGATGGGGAGCCTCGTGCATGCGCGCGCGTGCCGTGCGCGAGGCGAGCGCGTGGTCGCGATGATCAGCCTCGAGAGCCTCGGCTTCCACGTCCGGAAGAAGAGCGGACGGAGGGGCGATCTCACGCGGCTGCAGCGACTCATTCCGCTGTGGACCGAAGGCGCGTTCATCGTGAGCAACTTGCGCTCGCGACGGCTCGGCGATTGGCTGGCGTCGTCGTTGCGGCGCAGCGGCTCGCTGCCGATGCGCCGCGTGACGGCGCCGGGTTTCCTGCCGCTCGCGAAGTCTTCGGACCACTGGTCGTTCTGGAAGAACGGCTATCCGGCCGTGA
This sequence comes from Labilithrix sp., assembly GCA_028287065.1. Lineage (GTDB taxonomy): Bacteria > Myxococcota_A > Polyangia > Polyangiales > Polyangiaceae > Labilithrix. The sequence continues at coordinate 5,510 of JAQBQJ010000317.1, forward strand.
TGATCACGGATGCCGCTCCGCTGCGCTATCGCCACTACCACCGCGCGACGGACAGCATCGATCGCATCGACGGCGACGCGCTCGCGGAGATCACGGATTCGGTGCTGCAGGCCGTCGAGGCCGTCGCGAACGGTCGTGTGACGTTCTCGGCGGGCCTGATGACGTAGCGAGGGCTTCGGCTCAGAACTTCAGGCCCGCGGTCGCATACAGCGCGAACGAAGGATCGCCGCCGCGCGTGAGGATCAGCATGCGCGTGTCGCCACCGACGAAGAAGTCCGAGCGCGGGATGTTCCAGTGCGCCGTCGCGCCGGGATACAGGAGGAGCGACGACTCGGTGTCGCTCGCCGAGGCGCCCGCGAACGTGCTCGATGCGGTGACGAACGCGACGCCGACGCCGGCGTACGGGCGGATCGTGACGGGGCCGACGTGGAAGTCGTATCCGACCTCGCCTGCGGGATAGAGGACGTGGCTCGAGAATTCGCTCGCGCCCGTGCCGAGGTAGCCGCCGTACCCGTAGGTCGATCCGAAGTGGTACATGAACGTGCCGCCTACGTAGACCTTCGACGGAAGCGTGTAACCTGCACGCGCTCCGATCGCGAACCCGAAGTGGTTCGAGCCGAACCCGGTGAGCGGCGCGACGGAGAAGCTCTTCCCGTCGTCGTCGTCGTCGGCGTGCTGGGCTTCGGCGGAGCGATCCGCGGGCGCGGCGGGCGGTGCGGCGAAGGCGCCGGTCGAGGCGAGGAAAAGAGGAGCGGAGACGAAGAGACCCAGGAGCGTGGCAGGCTTCATGGGCGGGTAGACGCGCGGATGTGCGGGGGATTCAGGCGGTACGTGTGCGTCGAATGGATGACATGGAGGCGATCCAGGCCGAGATCTCCGAGCGATCAGAGGAGAAACAGGTGATGGAAATGGAAATGGAAATGGAAACGGCGAGAGGCGCTCTCGTCCGGCATTTCCATTTCCATTTCCATTTCCATCACCTGTTGTCTCGGATCTCGGATCTCGTCTCGGCTCCGTCAAATCACATCCAACGGATACCCCCCATCCGTGCACGTCCTCTGCGCGATCGCCTTCCTCAGCTCGTCATCGTTCTCGTCGAACGCCGCCACGTTCTCCGCCAAGCGGCGTTTCGCGCTCGTCACGAACACGCTCGCCAGGTCGATCTCTCGCCGCGAGCCCTCTTCGCCGCGGCGCTCGATGCCTCGCGTCGTGCGCGAGATCACGCTCGCGATGGCATAGAGATCGATCGCGACGTCCGCGACGCGCTTCTGCGTGTACTGCATCTCGGCGATGTTCTTGCCGTGACGGCGGAGCACGTTGTCGACGCTCTTCGCGAGCTGGCCCGTGTACTCCTCGAACGGCACCGCCTCGCGCGCGAGCATCGGATGCGACTTCGACAGACGCTCGCGCCCGAGCGCGCTCCTCGCCTTGCGCAGCGCGAAGTCGCTGAGCAGCCCGAAGCCCTTGATGGGCTCGCGCATCGCCTTCGAGACCTCCTCGATCGAGCGACCCGGCCCCTGCATGCCCGAGAGCGCGATGAAGCAGCGCAGGATCTCGTTGGTCCCTTCGTAGACCATCGCGATGCGTGCATCACGCAGCAATCGCTCCCAGGGCTGCGAGCGCATGTAGCCGAGCGCGCCGGCGATCTGCTGCGCTTCGTTCGCCGTCCGCCACAGCACCTCGGAGCCGAACACCTTGCAGATCGCGCTCTCGACCGTGAAGTCGCTGCTCCCGGCGTCGACGAGCCCGGTCGTGAGATACGTCATGCTCTCGAGCGCGAAGAGCTCCGAGCTCATCTGCGCGATCTTGTCCCGCACGAGGCCGAACTCCGAGATGTTGCGCCCGAAGGCCTTCCGCTCCGAGACGCGATCGACGGCCATCTTCAAGAGCCGCTTGCCCTTTCCGAGACAGCTCGACGCGAGCGAGAGCCGTGCGTGCGTGAGCACCTCCATCGCGACCTTGAAGCCGCGACCGACCTCGCCGAGGACTTGATCCTTCGGGACGCGCACCTTGTCGAACGTCACGAGCGTGGTCGATACGCCGCGGACGCCGAGCTTCTCCTCGTTTGGTCCGTGGACGACGCCGGGGCCGCGCTCGATGACGAACGCGGTGAGCCTCGGCTTCGCGCCCTCGTCGGCGGGCGACGTGCGCGCGAAGACGACGAAGACGTCGGCGATCCCGCCGTTGGTGACCCACGCCTTCTCTCCGCTCACGACGTAGTGGTCGCCGTCGAGATCGGCGCGCGTCTGGATCGACGCCGCGTCGCTGCCGGCGCCGATCTCGGCGAGCGCGAACGCCGCCACGAGCTCGCCCTTCGCGAGACGCGGAAGCCAGCGCGCCTTCAGCTCGTCCGAGCCGAAGAGCATGAGCGCCGCCACCCCGAGCGACTCGTGGGCCGACAGGGTCATCGCGAGCGTCGCGTCGGTCGCGGCGACCTCCTGGATCGTGCGCGCGTATGCGGTCATGCCGAAGCCCGAGCCGCCTTCGGCCTTGGGGACGAGCAGACCGAAGAGACCGAGCTCCTTCATGCCCTCGAGCACGGAAGGCGCGATCGCGCCGTCGCGGTCGATCTGCGAAGAATCGACGTTCTTCGAGGCGAAGCGGCGGAAGCTCTCGAGGACGACATGGACCGCGTCGGCCTCACCTCGGCTCGGTTCGGGATAGGGGAAGATCACGTTCTCGGCGACGACGCCGCCGAACAGGCTCTTCATGAACGATTCGTCAGGTGTGTGAGGCGAAGCCATGCGGATGGAGACCGAGCGTATCGCGGAGGACCCCGATCGAGGCCGGGTTTGACGGCCCCCACGCGTCGGTCGTATGAAGAAACATGGGCAGAGACGCCGCTCCGGTCGCGCCGGCCCGCTCCGCTCCCGCGGGTCCGTCCGTCGACGAGTGCCTCGCGATGGGCATGACGTGCGCTTGCTACAACCTGCGCCGTGCGTCTCGCGCCGTCACCCAGGTCTTCGATTCGTTCTTCGAGGACGTCGGGCTCAAGGCGACGCAGTTCACCGTCCTCGCTGCGCTCCTCTACGAGAGCGAGGGGCGCCCGACCGTGAGCGATCTGGCGAACGCGCTCGTCCTCGATCAGTCGTCGCTCTCGCGCAACCTGGCGGTGCTCGAGCGTCAGGGCCTCATCCGCCTCGTCGCGGGCGAGGACAAGCGCGAGCGCATCGTGACGCTCACTCGCGCCGGACGCGTCGCGCTGACGCGCGGCTATCCGTCATGGAAGCAAGCGCAGAACGCGATCGCCGAGGCGCTCGACCCGAAGGAGCTGGAGACCCAGCTCCGCGCGCTCCGACGGCTCACCAAGGTCGCGCAAGCGATGCGGCCCGGCAAGACCGGGCCGCGCGCCCTCGCAGGGAAAATAGCCAGGAAAAGCGCGGCGCGCGTGCCTTGAAGTGTTGCCCGCGAGGGCTCGTCTTGCTACCCCTTCTTGTGGCCGGACCGCGTCGATACGCAGGTCTGGTCGGAGGGGTTTGTGTCCGTTCGTCGACTGAAATTCGTAGAGACGATAAAGGCATCCGTTGCGCGCCGAGGCGTCGCGATCATGGGTGTCTGCAATGTGACTCCGGACTCCTTCAGCGACGGCGGGCGTTTCCTCGATCGTGACTCTGCCAAGGCTCGGGTCGAGCAGCTCGTCGCCGAGGGCGCCGACATCATCGACATCGGCGGTGAGTCGACACGGCCGGGCTCGCAGCCCGTCCCCGCACGCGAGCAGATCGCACGCGTGCTCGACGTCGTCCGTTGGGCTGCCGAGCGGACCTGCGTGTCGATCGACACGACCAGCCCCGAGGTCGCAGCGGCGTGCCTCGACGCCGGCGCGCATGCGGTCAACGACGTGTCGTTGCTCGCCGACCCCGAGCTCGCGAGCGTCACGGCCGGAAGCGGCGCGGCGCTCGTGCTGTCGCATGCCCGCGCGCCGCAGGCGAAGATGGGCGGCTTCGGCGGCTGGCCGATCGAGGCCTATGACGACATCGTTCGCGACGTGCTCGCCGACTGGGAGCGCGCGGCCGAGGTCGCGACGAAGCGCGGGCTGCCCCGCTCGGCGCTCGTGATGGACCCTGGGCTCGGCTTCTCGAAGGCGTCGCGCCACAGCTTCGAGCTGCTCCGTCGCGCACGCGAGCTCGTGACCGCGATGGCCGACGTGCCCGTGCTCTTCGGCGCCAGCCGCAAGTCGTTCCTCACGCTGGTGGAGCGCGACTCGCATCCCGCGGCTCCCCCGGCGGACCGCACCGGCGCGTCGATCATGGCCGCGGTCCATGCCGTGCGCTGCGGCGTGAAGATCGTGCGCGTCCACGAGGTGCGCGCCACGCGGCAGGCCATCGACATGGACGTCGTGCTCGGAACCGTGCCCGGCCACGCGGACCGGAAGAATACGGTCCTCTCGCCGACAGAGCGAGGGCGCGCATAATGCTCGACGGCCTTCGCCACCTCTTCTCGTCACGTCCGTGGCTCCAGGTCCTCGTCGACGTGTTCGACATCCTGGTCGTGACGTACGTCGTCTACCGCGCGCTGCTCGTCCTTCGCGGCACGCGCGCGATGCAGATGGGCACCGGCCTCGGTGTCATCTTCCTCGTCTACGTCGTGTCGAAGTGGGCGGGCTTCGTCACGCTGTTCAACCTGCTCTCGACGTTGCTGTCGTCGATCATCCTCATCGTCGTCGTCGTCTTCCAGAACGACATCCGTCGCGGTCTCATGCGCGTCGGCTCGCGTGCTTTCTTCGCCGGCATGGCGAGACAGCAGGAGACGCGCGTCATCGACGAGGTCGTCGCAGCCGCGACCGAGCTCGCACGTCATCGCATGGGCGCGCTCATCTGCTTCGAGCAGGATGCGAACCTCGACGAGTTCGTCGTCGCGCAGGGCACCACGCTCGACGCTGCCGTGCAGCGCGAGCTCCTCGTGAGCTTGTTCGTGCCCGACAGCCTGAACAAGCTGCACGACGGCGCGGTCGTCATCCGCAACCTCCGCATCGCGAAGGGCGGCGTGTTCTTCCCGATGCCCGACACGAAGATGCTCGACAAGTCGATGGGCTCGCGCCATCGCGCAGCGCTCGGCATCACGGAAGAGACGGACGCGGTCGTGGTCGTCGTGTCGGAGGAGCGCGGCACGATCAGCTTCTGCTTCAACGGCAACATCGTGCCGAACCTCGACGGTGCTTCGCTCAAGCAAGCGCTGCTCGGTCTGTTCGGCCAGCGCGCGCGTGCGAAGAAGAAGGCTGCGGGCGGCGCGCCCGGCAGCAAGCGCCCGAGCCTGACGACGGGCTCGTTCCGCGTGACGCTCCCCGGTGGAGCACCGATGCCCACGGGAAATACCGGGTCGTTCCAGCGGCCGTCGCAGGTCGGCGCCCCTCCGCCCCCCACGCCTGCCGACGAAGACTCGGTGCCCTTGCGCGTGTCCGATGCCGGGGTGACGCGGCCGATGCCGCCCGCGGGCGCGATCGAGACGCCGGTGCCGATGCCTGCGAGCGTCCCTCCACCCGCGCCCGCCGGCGGTGGTAGGGAGAACGAATGAAGGCGCCGCCCGTCCTCGACGTGTGGGAGCGCATTCGCGTCGCTCTCACCGAGAACATGAACCTGAAGCTGCTCAGCTTCGCGTTCGCGCTCGTCCTCTACTCGCTCGTGCACGGCGGGCAGGATGCGCGCCGGTCGGTCGTCGTCGATCTCGAGGTCGGGCTTCCCCCGGAGAGCAGCGATCGCGTGCTCGTCGGCTCGATCCCGCAGAGCATCCGGATCTTCGTCCGCGGCTCGAACCAGACGATCGACAACCTGCGTGCGTCTTCGGTGTCGGTGCAGATCGATCTCACGAACAAGCAGCCCGAGCACGTCGTGTTCGAGCCGAAGATGGTGCGGCTCCCCGAGGGCGTGAACGTCGAGATCGAGCAGTTCGATCCGCCGTCGATCGATCTCCGCTGGGAGCAGCGCATCGTCCGAGATGTGCCCATTCAAGTGAGCGTCGTCGGTACACCGGCGGACGGCTTCGTCGTGAAGGGGCCGCTCGTCGCGGAGCCGAAGGCCGCGAAGGTGCGTGGTCCGCAGAGCGACGTCATGGTGCTCCAGTTCATCCGCGCGGACGCGTTCGACGTGCGTGGTCTGACGGAGGGCACGTATCCGCGAAACCTCGCGGTGGAGCGGTCGAACCCAAGGCTGAAGATCGAGCCGACGACCGTGATCGTGACGGCGGAGATCACGCGCGAGGTGGCGGAGCGCGTCTTCCAGAAGCTCCCGGTGACTGTCACGGGCATCCCGAAGGGCAAGTGTACGCCGCCGGACGTCGACGTCCGCCTGGTGTGCCCGCCGGACATCGTCCGCAGCCTGCGCCCCGAGCAAATCGTCCCGACGGTCGACGTCACGTCGAAGGACCCGGCGGGCAGCCAATCGCTGCCGGTGCAGGTGCATATCGACAAGTGCGACGCGTATACGCAACCAAAGGACGTCGTCGTGCGGTGGGGGCCTTAGATTCGAGAAGTCCGAGAAAAGCGCGAAGATTTTTAAGGGGCGTTGGGGACGGTCAGGGCGCTGCTGCGGACGAAGCGGCGGATTTGGCCCCGCAGGATGGCGGAGTGGAAATTCACGAGGAGGCCCATCGGGAACTTGCCGATGCGGAGGTACGTGAGCGTCTGTGCTTCGTGGAGGGGGAGCAGGCGCTCGACTCTCTTCAGCTCGAGGACGATCTGCGAATCGACGACGAGATCGATACGGTAGGCGGTCGGAAGCTGCAGCGTTCTGTAGGTCAACGCCAGCGGCACCTGCCGTTCGTGGGGAATCCCACGGAATTTCAGCTCCTCGGAGACGCATTCCTCGTACGCGCTCTCGAGCATCCCTGGCCCGACAGCCCGGTGAACCTCGATGCATGCGCCAATGACTTCGTACGACAGCGCGTCCAACGATTCGAGCATCGCAGCCCGTCGACCGCGGCGTGGCGCGAGTTGCGCAATAAAAGCGGGCCCCGTCTACTTCTCGAAGATCACCTTTGGCAGCGGCGCGCTCGGGTCGGTCGGCTTCAGCGAATCGAGGAAGGCCTGGTTGGGAACTGGGCCAACCGTCTCTTTCATCGCGCCCGGGCGGTCGGAGGAGCGAACGCGGTAGCGAATGTCACGGTTGCGGACCTGGATCTCGTCGACGCGCCCGGCGTGGACCTCGGCGATGAAGTCGCTGTACGGGACGACGACGTGTCGTTCGGCCGGCGTGAGGAACTGCCAAATCGCGAGAAGCGTGACCATCACGCCGATCACGGCGGCGGGCACGATGACCGCAACCAATGGAAACGGCTTTTTCGCGGGCCCACCGGTAGTCACGGCGCCAGCATAGCCCGTTCGGCCGTAGCAGACCGATCGCGTGAATGCGGCGATCGGCAGACGAAAAAATCTTCGAGCTTTCGTGCTTTTCTCGGACTTTCTCGAATCTCAGCTCACATCCACCTTACCGGTACCCGCCACCTCCGGCATCGTGCCCTCCGCCGATGCCTCGCGGTAGCCCGCCGCCTTGCGGTATTCGTCGCGTTCCACCTTGCCGTCGCGCAGCGTGATCACCCGCGCCATGCCCGCCGCCAGCGCGGCGTTGTGCGTGACGATGACGATCGTCGTCTTGCGCGTCTCGTTCACCTTGTAGAAGAGCTGGTGCATCTGCTCGCTCGTGCGCGAGTCGAGGTTGCCCGTCGGCTCGTCGGCGAGGAGGAGCTTCGGCTCGAGGATCAGCGCACGCGCCAGCGCGACACGCTGCTGCTCACCGCCCGACAGCTCGCCCGGACGATGCAGCATGCGGTCCTTCAGGCCTACCTCTTCGAGGAGCGCCTCGGCGCGCGGCTCCATCTCCTTGCGCGGACGGCCCTGGATCATCCCCGGCATCAGGATGTTCTCGAGCGCGTTGAACTCCGGCAGGAGGTGATGGAACTGGAACACGAAGCCGATGGTGCGGTTCCGCAGATCAGCGAGCCGCGTGCCCGACATCGTCGTGAGCTCTTCGCCGGCGACTTTGATGGAGCCGGAGCTCACGATGTCCAGCGTGCCGATGCAGTGCAGCAGCGTCGACTTGCCGGCGCCGGACTGGCCGACGATGCCGACCATCTCGCCTTCGTTGATCGTCAGGTCGATGCCGCGCAGGACCTCGAGCGTTCGTCCCATGTGCTGGAACGACTTCTTCACGTCCGCGGCGACGACGAGAGGTTTGCGACCAGAAGAG
>JAQBQJ010000320.1 GCA_028287065.1 Labilithrix sp.
ACGTCAACAAGCTCGCGCGCACCGGGCAGATCACCACCGAGCTCGGCGACAAGCTGAAGACCGAGCGCCAGGCCGCGCTCGAGCTGGCCCTCGAAGAAGAGAAGAAGGGCGACTGGCTCCGCGCACCGAGCGCGATGGAAGGCATCTGGACGCCGTACTACGGCGGCCCCGACGGTCGCGTCGAAGAGGTCGAGACGAAGGTCAGCGAGCAGAAGCTCGTCGAGCTCGCGACGAAGCTCGCCGAGCTGCCCCAGGGGTTCCACGCCAACCCGAAGATCAAGGCGCTGCTCGACCTGCGCCGCGATCGCGTGGCGAGCGGCGCGCCGTTCGACTGGGGCACCGCCGAGCATCTCGCGTTCGCGTCGCTCGTCGCCGACGGCACGCGCGTCCGTCTGTCCGGACAGGACTCGCGCCGAGGCACGTTCGCGCATCGTCACGCCACGATCTTCGACACGAAGAACGGGCAGCGCTTCACGCCGCTCGCGAAGCTCGGCGAGGCGCACGGCGGCAAGTTCGAGGTCTACGACAGCCCGCTCTCCGAGCAGGGCGTCCTCGCCTTCGACTACGGCTACAGCCTCGATTGTCCGGAGGGCCTCGTCCTCTGGGAGGCGCAGTTCGGCGACTTCGTGAACGGTGCGCAGGTCATCATCGACCAGTTCATCGTCTCGGCCGAGGACAAGTGGCTCCGCCTCTCCGGCCTCGTCATGCTCCTGCCTCACGGCTACGAGGGCCAGGGCCCCGAGCACTCGAGCGCCCGCATCGAGCGCTTTTTGCAGCTCTCCGCGTCCGACAACATCCAGGTCTGCAATCTCACGACGCCCGCGCAGCTGTTCCACGCGCTGCGCCGTCAGGTCCTGCGGCCGTGGCGCAAGCCGCTCATCATCTTCACCCCGAAGAGCCTGCTCCGTCACAAGGAGGCGGTGTCGACCACCGCCGACCTCGCGAACGGCTCGTTCCAGCGCGTGATCCCGGACACGGAGACCGATCCGCGCAACGTGAAGCGCGTGCTGCTCTGCACCGGAAAGGTCTACTACGACCTGCTCGACGCACGCCGCGCGCTCAAGCGTCAGGACGTCGCCATCGTCCGCCTCGAGCAGCTCTACCCGCTCGGCGACGCGCTCGTGAAGGCGCTCGCGATGTACGCGGACGGCACGCGGCTCGTGTGGGTCCAGGAAGAGCCGCGGAACATGGGGCCGTGGTACTTCCTCAACGCGAACCTGCGCGGCATCGTCGGCGAGCGTCTTCCGCTGTCCGTCGTCGCGCGTCCCGCCGCCGCGAGCCCCGCGACCGGCAGCAAGGCCAGCCACGAGCTCGAGCAGAAGCGCCTCATCGGCGAAGCGCTCGCCGAGTGACGGCTCCCGCGGTCGTTCCGTAAGAACGGCTCGTCCAGTACACGAAGCCCGCATCCGTCGCGATCCCGTAGGGATCGCGCAGGTTGCCCTCGACGGTCGCCGGCTCGCCGCCCGACAGCGGGAAGCGAACCACCTTGCCGCCCGTCGGCCGGTTCGGGACCGTCACCGTGACGTAGAGATCGGCGCCGTCGATCGCGAACGCGGCGGGCAGCTCGACGCCGGTGAAGCGGTGGAACGTCGAGACCGCTCCGGTCGCCTTGTCGACACGGCGGATCATCTCCGGCTCGAGCAGGTACACCGCGGCGGCGTCGTTGGTGACGGCGAGCAGCGTATGATCGACATTGAAGTCGTCGGGAGTCGAGAGATCGGCGAGCGTGGTCGTGGTGAGGCGATCTTTCGATGTCACGGACATCGTGTAACCGGTAATCGCGTATACGTTCGCGGCATCGACGGTGACCGCGGACGGCCCGACCGCCTCCGGGCGCGTCGAAGCCGCGATCACCACCTCCGGCACGTCGTCCGCCGAAGGCACCGGTGCGTGCCACGCGGCGCGCAGGACCCCAAGCGTGGCGCTCGCCCAGTAGAGGTGCGTGTCGTCGGCCGCGACGCCCGCGACGTCCAGCGGCCCTTCGACGACCTCCGGTGACTCGACCGAGAGCGTGAAGAGAGGCGGCGACGAGAGACCGTCTGGCCCCACGAACCGCGCTTCGATCCGCCCATTTTTCGCCGTCACGAGGCTGTCGTGCGTGCCGAGCCACTCGCGGCGGAAGCCTTCGAGCGGGACGACGTGGGCGTCCGATCCGTCCGTGCGCGCATACGTGGCGGTCAGGTTCTCGCCACCGCTGAGCACGAACACGCGAACGCCGACGATGGCGAGATCGCGCGGCGCAAGGACCTCCGAGATCACCGTCTCGGGCCCGGCCGGAGCGGCGTTCGCGGCCGGGACCGCGGCACCGGCGACGCCGGCCGGCGCGTCCGGCGGCTCCGCGATCTGGCCGCCGCACGACGCGAGAATGGCAAACAAGAATACCAAGTACTGACGGCGCATGTTCGTCGCCTCCTCATATTTCGATATTTGGCAATCACGTCGTCACGCGAGCGCGCGACGAGTCCAGGCGTCCTCGGCGGCAATCCCGAGATGCTCGAGCGCGGGGACCACGGCGCCTCGCATCGTGGTCGCGTACAGGTCGTGCACGGCTTCGGAAGGCGCGATGCCCAGGGCCGTCTCGTCCGCGGTCGGCTCGCGCATCCGCTGCGCGCGCGCAGGCACCAGCTCTCGCTCGGCCCACGCGAACGCGAAGCGCAAGTACCGAGCGACCGCGTCACGCTCGGTCGCCTGCTCGAAGAGCCAGTCCTGGGCGGCCTCGGCGTAGGCGAATCCGAGCTCCCCGTGGAGGACCTCGTCCGCGAGGATCGCGCGGGTTCGAGCACGGAGGTGCGGGTCCTTCATCACGTCGAGCGACGCGACGAACGACGCGACCGCGTGCATCTCCGAGATGCACGTCGTGAGGAGCACGTTGCGCAGCGCGCGCTGGCGTGCGGACTCGCCGGCGTGGAGCGCGAGCGCCGGTAAGCGCTCGAGCGCCGGAAGGTCCGGCACCCCGCCCATCGCGCGAACGGTATCCGCGCACGTGTCCGTGTGGCGGAGCTCGTCCTGTGCCATGCGCAGCGTCACCGCGACGACGTCGACGGGATCGCCGGCCTCGGCCATCTGGCCGGCGAGCGCGGAGAACACGAACGCCGAGCGATATTCGGAGCGGAGCTGCCCCGACCAGCGCTCGCGGACGCGCGCGACGGCACGCGGGTCGTACGCCTTCGGCTCGAACGGCGGCGGCGCGCCCTCGGACGATGAGGCGCGCGCCATCGCGCGCTGGATCGCGGCGTATTCGCGCCGGATCCGCGGCGAGCGGCTGCTCGCGAGCGGCGCCCGTGTCTTCACGCCGCGAATCCGGCGGGGAGCTCGGGCGGGGCGAGCGGGCCCGCGGGGGACTTTTCTCCGCTGTCCGAGTCTTCGGTGGCGGCCTCGGGCGCGGCATCGAGGGCCGGCGCGCTGTCGGCCACGGCATTCGCGCCGGAGTCCTTCGCGGGAGCCTCGGTCTCGCTGGTCGCGGGCGTCTCGGTGGTTCCGGCATCGCCGGTCACCGGAGACGTCGATTCGCTCGAGCAGCCAGGAACGGCGAGAGATGCGGCGAACGCGAGGGCGCGGGTGAAGCGCAGGTAGTGGGGGGCGGTCATGACCCCGACTTGGAGCGTGCGTGGGCGTTCCGTCAGAGAAACGTCGCGCGCGGACGAAAAATACACGCGACCGGATTCGGACGTCCGGCATCGCCGAAATCCGGCGCGAGCTCGATGCGTACGCGCGCGTCGATCGGCGAGGAGAGCTGCAGGTGCTCGGGGCATCGATGCGCGACGACGTCGAACGTGAGCGTCGTCTGATCGTCGATGTGCACGTCGATCCGACGCGGCGTGCCTTCGGAACGCGGATCGTAGATGTCGTATGTCGCCTGGAAGCGAGCCTCGGTGCCGCGCACGACCGCGCCGTCCTCGTCCTTGCGCAGGAAGAACACGCGACAGCCGGGCGCGAACTCGACGCCGACCGAATCGGCCGGTCCGAACGTGCCCTCGCACGTGAGCCACTGCCCCGCCATCGCCGCGATCGTGGCCTGCTTCGATTCGAGCCCGTAGGGACCCGCAGGGGTCGACGAGCACTGACCGCCGCACGCACCTTGGCGGAGCGAAGCGAGGTCCTCGTCGATCACGTCTGCGCATCCGTACTGCGAGCGCGCGAGACCTCCGTCGAGCGTGCTCGAGGTCGGCCCCGCGGACGATGCGTCGTTCGCGCCGACGTCGACGATCCGCGCGCGGCACGCAGAGATCGCCGTTCCCGCGCATGCGAGCATGACGAGCGTGACGGAGGAGGCAAAGACGGCGTGCTTCATGGATCGAGACCTGCTGCGGCCAGCACCGCAGGGAGAAGAATGCTCCTCGGATGGCGCTTCCGGAAGCGCTCCGCGCGCGCGCGCGCATCGGTGGTGCGCTGCTCGAGGACGAGCGCCTGCACGGCGATCGCCTCGCGCTCCTCGCCGAGGGCGCCGCGGGGGAATCGCCGGGCGTGGTCGTCGCATGCCGCGAGCGCGTTCGGACCGTCGCCGCGCCCGAGCGCCGTGCGCGCCACGTCCAGCGCGGC
>JAQBQJ010000362.1 GCA_028287065.1 Labilithrix sp.
AAGATCCGAGAAAGTCCGAGAAAAGCGCGAAGGTTGATTTGATCGAGACACGCGATTCCCATGCGCATGTCTCGATCAAATCAATCTTCGCGCTTTTCTCGGACTTCTCGGGTTCCTTTAGTTGCCCGTGGCGGGGGCGGTGGCTTCGGCGTCCACGACGGCGAAGACCGACGTTGGCTGAAAGCCGATGTGGTTCAGCGCGATGACCAGCTCCTGGACGTCTGCCGTCGCGTCGTAGCGCGCATGCGCGACGACGAGCTTCTTCTGCTTGTCGACCACGAAGCTGTCGAGCCACTTGAAGTGGCCCTGCGATTTGAGGCCTTTCGTGATTTCCAGGCCCTCACGCACGCCCGTCGCGCAGAGACCGCAGCAGATGTGCTGCAGCTCCGCGTTCAGCCGGAAGTGACGCGGGCCACTCAGCTCCATCCGGTCCGCCGTGAGGCCGGCATCGCGGAGCGCGCGGTCGATCGCCATGAAGTCGATCGTCCTCAGGTTCGCGTCCGCGATCTCGAGCTCCACTTCGTTGCCGTAGTCCTTCGGCTTCGTCGTGGACTCCATGTCCGCGGCTTCCTGCGACTCGAGCGGCTTCTGCTTCACCTTGATGTTCGGCAGCTTCTCGAGCGCCTTCGTGACGTCGGAGAGGCAGCCCGTGCAGCACATGTGGTTCATCCACAGCTTGATGACCGGCTTGCCGTCCTTCGCCGACTCGCCCATGTGCTTCGACGTGAAGAGCTGCTCGGCCGCCTTCGGGTTCTTCGCGTAATCGATCCCGAAGAGTGCGACCGCCCAGAGGAGCGTGGCGATGACGAGCGTCTTGGTGCTTGCAAAGGTCATCGCTACATCCCCGATCGATCGAAGAAGCTGATGATGTAGAGCAACGGAAACACGATCACGATCGCGCTGATCACCGCGGTCGAAGCGATGATCGCGAAGCGCTTCATCGGCTTGCCGGCGCGCCACGCCTCTTCGTCCTTGCGCTCGATCGGATCGACCTCGGACGTGAGCTGGTTCGAGAAGATGACGACCAGCATCGCGGCGATCGGGTAGATGTGCGGGATCTCGTCCCAGCCGAAGTCCACGAGCATCAGCTTCGTGAACATGAAGGCCATGATCGAGGTCCACACGCGCGAGAACACGCCGATCATCACGAGGAAGCCGCTCATCACCTCGGCGAGCCCGAACGCGATGACCCAGGCCTCACGCCGGAACAAGTAGTCCGGCGCGGGATTGCCCGTGAGCATCGCGACCATCGGGTCGTTCAGGACCGAAGGCGCGTTGTCGGCGACGCCGGCGACGAGGTTGTGGTTGTAGACCTTGAGCCATCCGAGCGCGAGGAACCCGAAGCCGAGGACGAGGCGCACGTAGCGCATCTGCTGCGCGTTGATCTTCGTGATCGCCAGCTTGTGCGACTGCCACGGCGACGTGCAGTACACGACGGCGACGGTGAGGACCGGGACGGCGTCGACGGCGACCATCCACCCCCAACGAAACAGGTACAGCCACGTGCCGACGATCATCGCGCCACAGAGCGGCAGCCACGTCTGCGTGAGGATGAGGATCGCGAGGCCGACCTGCGCGAACTTGAAGATCGACGCGGACGCGGGATCGAGCGGATAGCTCGGCATGACGAGCGAGTCGTTCGTCGCCGAGTACATGAGCACGAGCCCGGGGCTGCGCAGGAACAGGATGACCGCCCACTCGCCGAGCGCGTGGAAGAGCTTCCCGCGCACGGGCCGGTCGGTGAGGAAGCACGCGAGCTTGTGGCCCCAGTGCTGGATCGTCCCGCCGATCCGACGGAGCAACGTGCGCTCGACCGTCTCGGTGAGCGTGCGGCGCAGGAACCAGATCGCGAAGAACGCGCCGAGGATGCCGGCGACGCGGACGGCGATCATCAGCATGTCCGGATGAAGGCCGAGCGGCTTGCCGGGCCAGCGCCCGAAGAACTCGTAGTGCAGCGGGAAGCGCAGGTTGTGCTTCACGAAGCGCTCGTGCGCGTAGACGACGCCCGATGCGAAGAGGATCAGGAGGAACGTCGCGGGCACGCTGAGGCGCATCGCTGCGCGCGTCCGCCAGGCGTCGCGCGCTCCCGTCAGGGCTTCACGCATCGCCTAGCTCTCCTCGTACTCGAGCGCGCGCGTGAGCGCCGGGACGTCGGGCACGATGACGTGACGCTCCTCGACGCGCAGGAGGCCGCGGTCGCCGAGGCGGCGGAGGACGCGCATCGCCTGGTCGACGCCGCAGTTCACGGACGCGGCGAGCGTCTTCGCGTCGATCGAGACGAGCGTGCCCGAGTCGGTGACCTGTCCGTGCTTCGCCGTCGCGGTGATGAGCACCCGGAGGATGCGATACGGGACGTCGCGGAACGAGAGATCGAGGGTCTCGGTGCTGAGCTGTCGTACGCGCTCGCAGAGCGCCTCGACGATGCGCCAGAGCACCTCGGGGCTCGCCTTCACGAGCGCGCGCAGGTCCTCGTTCGTGATGGTGAGCACCTCGGTCGGCTCGAGCGTCGCGACCGACGCGGAGCGGCCGGAGGCATCGAGCAACCCGAGCTCGCCGAAGATCTCCCCCGGCCCGAGCGTGTTCAGAACTCGCTCCTTACCGTCGTCGGCGGTCTGGAACACCTTCACGGCGCCCGAGATCACGACGTAGAGGGCGTCCGACCGATCGTCCTGGAAGAAGATGGTCGTGTCTTTGTTGAACTTCTCTTTCTTCGCGAGCTTCCGGAGATTCTCGACGTGAGCCTTGCTCAGCTTTGCGAAGATCGAAACCTTTTCTAGGCCGTCCATGCGTCCCCTGGGCGGAATTTCCCGCGGTACCGAGTTACAGGGACTGCGATCGGAACGTCAAGCGAAGTCGTTTGGGTATCAACTGTCGCGGGCCGCTACTTCACCGCGCGCAGCTTGCCGAGCGCCTCGGGCAGACCGGCGGGCGTCGCGCGCAGCTTGATCCACAGGTGATCGCGATCGGTCTCGATGGCGCGGATCCCGAGGACGGGCGCGAGGATCGAGAGGACCTTCTTCACGCGCGGGTCGTTGGCGAGCTTCGGCATCTTCATCAAGTCGAGGACGATGCGATCGCCGTCGGCTTCGACGATCGCCGGCGGCTTCTTCGGGATGAACTTGACGAGGTTGCCGGGCTTCGAGAGATCGAGCGCGCCCGACTGGATGAGGGTGGCGACGGGCGATTCGTTCGGCTCACCCGCGAGCGCGAGCTTCACGTCGCGAAGGCGAATCGCGATGCGCACCGAATCGGCCGAGAGCGTGACCTCGTCGATCTTGATCGCGGCGGACGCGCGAACGGGCGTGCCCATCGCATCGACGACCGCGCTGAATCGGAGCGCGGGCGCGGCGCTCGTGATCTCGACGTCCTTCGGGGCCTTCTTGCCCTTGAGGTTCCCGGCGAACCATCGCAACGTCGCGAGCGGCACGCCGAAGGTCAAGCCCGTGGCGCTGACCGCCTGCCGGACCACCTCGTCCGGGTTCTTCCTCACGTAACCGACAGCGGCCTTGAGCATCGCGCGCGGACTGAACATCTGGGGCTTGCAGGTTATCTCTTATTTCGGCACACGCGCCAGGCCGCTCATCGCCCCCGGTCCATGCGTCGGGCACGGCGGCGCCGAGGGCGTCCTGTTCGATCGAGTGGATCTCGTCGCCCGCCGTCCGGTACGCGTGGCCCGAGACGAGCGCGATCGGTCCGAGCTTCGCGCCAGTCGGCTCCGGCGCGACGTACGAGCTCGCGAGCTGGGTGAAGGCGTAGCAGTGGACGCCGACGTCGCCGTTGTCGACGCCGGTCGTGCAGTAATGATCGCCTTGCGCGGCGACGCTCTCGAACGCCGTGCCTGCCTTCGCGAGCGTGCAGCCGAGCGAGCCGTCGCAGTGCCACAGGAGCTCGTTCGCCGCGCGCGCCATGACCGCGTTGTCGCCCGCGGCGAGCTCGACGTACGGCTGCCCGCTTGCCGTGCCGAGCTTCGAGGCGCCGTCCCGGCTCAAGGTGCCGAGGACCTCGGAGCCGGCCGGCGACGTCGTGGAGTAGTAGATCTGGGTCGGAGCGAGCGTGAACGTCTCGAAGCCGACCTTCGTGTAGATCGCCTTCGCCGCGCACGTCGCTCCCTTCTTCGGGAGGGGCCCTCCGGGTCGCCCGCGTCGATCGCGGCATCGCCTTGCGTCGTGTCCGCGTCGCTCCGGGTGGGTCGCCAGGGCGCGGGGCAACGCAGGTCCGTTCGCGGGCGCGATCGCCGCGTACCACCAGGGCTGGGGAAACGTGCAGTTTGCACCGAGCTCGCGCGCGCACTACGAGAAGCTCGCGCCGGACTGCGGCGGCGGTCGGCAGGTCTACTGGCGTCCGAGCTTCGCGACGCGGCGCTGGCCGTACTCGTTCTACTGACGGCTACGTGACGAGATTTTGTGGAGCAAAGGGGGATCGAACCCCTGACCTCTGCATTGCGAACGCAGCGCTCTCCCAGCTGAGCTATTGCCCCAAAACGTGCTGCTTCATGGGTTGCAGCGGCGGCGGACTCTACGCGGTGAGCGGAGGATGTCAAGCGGTCAAGGCCGCGCTCCCACTCAGATCTGGATGTCGCTCGGGGAGGGCTGGACGTTGGGAGGCGGCGCCTGGCCCGGCCCGGTCCCGCCGTCCGCGCCGGGGAGCGGGGGAAGCGCGCCGCCGGGGTGCGCGCAGGTCCCCGAAGACGCACCGAGCTCCATCGTGCACGTGCCGCCGTTCACACGCGCGCAGTCCGCATCGCTGGCGCAGCGCGCGGGCCGCTGCGTCGACGGGCTGCGCCAGTCGTTGTTCCGCTTCGGACGGTCGCAGGCCGTTCCGAGCGTCGCGAAGGCGGCGAAGGTGGCGAGCATGACCAGACCGGCCGATGCATGACGGAGGTTCATCGCGCGTTACCTGTACCCCGAGACCAGCGCTTGCGCCAAGAGTCCCCAGCCGTCGATGGCGACGAACAAGAGCAGCTTGAACGGCAGGCTGACCTGCGTGGGATTGAGCATCTGCATCCCGAGCGCGAGGAGCACGTTCGCCACGACGAGATCGATGATCAGGAACGGCAGGTACACCAGGAACCCGATCGCGAACGCCTCGGTGAGCTCGGTCACGACGAACGCCGGAACGAGCACGGAGAGATCGTCGGCCGTCACCTTCGCGCGCTCGGCCTCGGGACGCGCGTTCTTCGCGACGATGAGGAAGCGCGTTCGCTCCTTCTCGCTCGCGTTGTTCTTCAAGAACTCGCGCATCGGCTCGCGCACGGCATCGATGCCCTTCTCGATGAGCGCGGTCGTGTCGTCCTTCGCGGTGCGGTTCTGAACGAGCGGCATCGCGCGATCGAGGATGCGCTGCCCCACCGGCGCCATCGCGATGAGCGTGAGCGCCGTCGCGAGCGCCATGATGACGGTGTTCGACGGCACCGATTGCGCGCCGATCGCGCTGCGCACGATCTGGAGCACCGTCGAGATCTTCACGAAGGCGGTCACGCCCATGAACACGAACGGCACGAGCGAGACCAGCGCGAGCGCGACGACGAGCGCGATCGGTTTCCCGAGCACGTCGTCGACCTTCACGACCTCCGCCGCGGGCGCGAGCAGACCGAACGTCACTCTGGCTCCTTCGGCGTCGGACCGTTCGTGGTCTTGCTGCGGAGCACGCGCGCGAGCACGTCGCCGAACGGCGCAACGGTCTCCGGATCGGCCGAGGGGAGCTCCTTCGCGGCGACCTCGCCGAGCTTCGTGATCCCCGCCTCCGACGCGCCGACGACGAGCACCTGGCTGCCGACCTGAACGAGGTAGATCGCGCGGCGCGCATCGAGCGGGAGCTGGCCGACGAGCTGGATCGGCCCGCGCGGCCGGCCGATGCCGAGACGACGCGCACCGTAGAGGACGACGAACGCGAGCCCGCAGACCGCCAGCAGCGTCACGAACGTCTCGAGCAGATACCCCGCGTACGGCCCCATCGTGCGCGCGGACAATCGGCGACTTCGCACGGGCGCGCAACCCCTCTCGGGGGAAAACCGCCCGTTCTTCGCGGGCATTCCACGGATCGAGGCGATAGCGC
>JAQBQJ010000392.1 GCA_028287065.1 Labilithrix sp.
GCCGCTCTACGCTTGGAGAAAGGTGACACGACCGCGCAGGTCGCCGTGTCCCCGCGCTTGATGGTGGGCGACCAAGACGTTCTTCAGGCCGTGGCGACCGCCGGCTTGGGCATCGCTCTGCTGCCGGCGTTTTGCTGTGTCGAGGATCTGCGAGCAGGCCGGCTGGAGCCTGTCCTCCGCGACTGGAATGCCCCCTCGACGCAAGTCCACGCGGTGTACCCGAGCACGCGGCACCTCTCTCCCAAGGTGAAGAGCTTCGTCGAGCACCTGCAGCAGCGCATGACGCCGCCGCCGTGGGAGCTCGGCTCCGTGCCGTGATCCTTCCCCGTCATCGGCGACGCGAGGCAACCGAGGACGACGAGCGCCGTCGGATCGCCAGTGCCGTGCCGGGCTCGGCGGTCGCGCCGAGGCCATCCGTGAGATTGGGATCGCCGATCACCGCGTGGGTTTCGGCCTTGGGAGGCATGCGGCACGACTGCCACCAAGCCTTCGCGTCCGCCTTGCTCCAGGGATGAGCGGCTTGCATCGCGTCGAGCAGATCGGCGAGCTCGCCGGCCGTCGAGGGCCGATCGCGCGGGGACTTCGCGAGACACGCCATGACGAGATCCTCGATCTCCGCCGGCACGGGCTTGCCTAGACGCTCCGAGGGCGACGGGGGCCGCTCGTAGAGATGACCGTGATAGATCTCGACCGCGCTCTTCCCCGTGAACGGCGGCTGGCCGGTGAGGAGGAAGTAGCCGACCGCTCCGAGCCCGTAGATGTCGACGTGGAGATCGACCTCCTCCGGACGCGCGATGGTCTCGGGAGCCATGTAGAGCGGCGTTCCTGCAATCGTGTTCGGCGTGCTCAGCGACGTCTCGCGTGCGGCGACCTCCTTCACCAGACCGAAGTCGAGCACCTTGACGAAGTCGTAGAGGCCGCCGCGCACGCAGAGGAAGATGTTCGAGGGCTTCACGTCGCGATGAATGAGGCCGATGGAATGCGCCTCGTCGAGAGCGCGCGCGGCCTGCGCGAGGATGTGGATGACGCGCGCGGCGGACTGCGGACCGTTCTGTTCGCATACCTGCGCGAGCGTCAGCCCGTCGAGGTGCTCCATGGCGTAGTAGAAGACGCCGTCGAGCGTGTGGCCGTAGTCGTAGATCGCGACGGTATTCGGGTGTGTGAGGCGGCTCGTGTGCTGGACTTCGCGTTCGAAGCGCTTCGTCGCGATGCTGTCGGCCCGTGACGCTGCAAGAAGCTTCAGCGCTGTCGGCCGGCGGAGCATCGCGTGCCGCGCGCGGTAGACCACGCCCATGCCACCCTCGCCGATCTTCTGCTCGAGCGTGTAGTGGCCGAACTGCATCGCGGATTTTATCTGCACGCGTAGGCCATAGACGAGGCGGGAGATCGTCGCGGCGGCGACGGTGGCCGCGACACACCAGCACACGACCAGGACGATGCCGAGCGCGCGCGGAAAGGCGCCGGACGTCTCGCCCGCGATCCCGGTCACGTACGCCGTGACGGGCAGAGGCGTGGCCGCGACGCCGGAGACGAGCACGGTCCACGCCGGCGGCGTGGGCACGAGCGCCGCCCGCAATGGCACGATGAGGGCGAAGAGACTGGCCGCGATGTGCTCCGTATGGAGCTCGGTGGGCGCGTACGCCGCGGTCACGGAGAGGAGCGCGATCACCGCGAACAGAGTGCCGCCGTCGACGAACGCGAGAAGCCGCCAATCGAGGCGCCCGCCGCGGCAGGCGCGCCACGCGCCGAGAAGGAGGACGATGCTGGCGATATACGCGATCCTGGCGACGTCCTTGCCGAAGAGGAGCGCGGGAACGAAGATGACGTTCGCGATCGTCGCGAGCACGAGCACCCCGAGGAGCAGGAGCCCGAAGAGCCCGAACGTCGTCCCGATGCGGCGCTGGACGAGCTCGTGATCCGAGGTGCTGTTGAACGCGGAGGCCGGGCTCACCGCGCCGAGCCTACCACTGTCTCTCACGCTTCAGCGCTCATGCCCAAGACGGCTCCCGGCCGGAGCTCGTGCGGCGCGCTTCGCTGATTCCTCCGCGAGGTCCTCGACGAGGAGCTCTCGGAGACGCTGCACCGCGGACCGCAGGGTCCCCGATCTCAGCCAACTCGCGGCAGAGGCCTCACGCTCGGCGAGCCGAGAGACCGCCGAGATCACACTCACGCAGTTCTTGATCGCATGCGCGCGAGCTGCGCGAACCGACGGCTCGACGCCGTCTGACATGAGCCTTGCAGAGGACATGGCGCTCGCGCGCGAGCTCACTTCCGGGGCGCTCTGTCCATGCGACGGCCCTCACGATGCCCTCTCGGTACGCCCTCTTCGAGAGCAGGCAGAGCAGGATGGTGGTTCGGAAGCCGCATGGTGATCGTCGTGCCCGAGCAACCGTCCGACTCGACGCGCAGCGTTCCGCCGTGTCGCGCGAAGGTCGCACGCGCGACCGCGAAGCCCAGGCCCGAGCCGCCCTCTTTCCGCGACCATCCCACGTGTCCTAGCTGGTCGAGGTGATCGTTGGGGATGCCGTGGCCGGTATCCT
>JAQBQJ010000400.1 GCA_028287065.1 Labilithrix sp.
AGCTGTTCACCTGGGAAATCGCGACGGAGACGACGACCTCCTCGTTGCGGACGTAGTCCGAATAGCGGTGCGTGAGCTCCTTCTGGATCTCCGTCGGCGTGCGGCCGGCTGCCTTGACGTCGCCGACAAGCGGGAGCGTGACGACGCCGTCGGGGCGGACCACCACCACATCGGATAGGTCTTTGTTCTTCCAGACGACGACCGTGATCTGGTCGAGGGGGCCGACCTTGAACTCGCTGCCGCGGGGATCCGGCTCGCTCTTGTAGTCGTAGCTCGGCGTCGAATGACAGGCCGCGGCGAGCAGGGCAACGGCAGCTACAGGCAGCTTGTTTCGTCGGACCATGGCTGGTCTGGGAGGATAGCACCCTCGCGTTACCATGTTAGGATCCAAGCGCATGGCGAGCGGCACGCCCCGACAGACGAAAGCACCGCGGACGATACGCGAGGAGCTCGATCGTCTCCTCGTCTCGACGCGCCGCGGCCTCGCGTTCTGGAAGCGTTCACTCGCGGTGTTCTTCGTCGTCTCGGGCATCGCCGCCGCGATCGTGATGCTCGCGCCGCGCGCGTACAAGTCCGAGACCGTCATCCTCTATCAAGAGACGATGCGCGCGGGCGACCTCATGGGCGGAACCGACAGCGCGAACGAGAACGCGCGGCGCGTCGGCGCACGCCTTCGCGAGGTGCTGCTCTCGCGTGCGACCCTCGAGCCGCTCATCACCGAGCTCAGGCTGTACCGCGACATCGTCGACAAGCGCGGTCTCGTGGACGGCGTCGACGAGATGCGCAAGCACGTCGCCTTCCGTGCGCGCGAGGGGGACACGTTCGAGATCGCCTTCGAGTCCGATACGCCGGAGCGCGCCCAGGAGGTCACACGGCGCCTCGCCGGGGTCATCGTCCAAGAGGCCGCGACGCGACGTACGGAGCAGGCGAAGACCCTCAAGGAGTTCCTCGACGCCGAGAGCGAGCGCAACAAGATCGACCTCCGCGCGAAGGACGGCGAGCTCGCGAAGTTCCTCGCACTGCATCCCGAGTTCGCGCGGCCCACCACGAGCGACGTGCACTCCGCGGCACCTCCGACGTTCGCGCCGGGCGTCGCCACGTTGGGCGATCCGATGCTCGCCGCGCTGGAGTGGAAGGCCTCGCGCATCGAGCGCCAGCTCAAGGCCGGCTCGGGCAAGGTCGAGCCGGCGCCGCCGAAGCCTCGTCCCGGATCGACGCGCCTGCCCGACAGCCCCGAGCTCGTGGCCGCACGACGCGACGTCGAGGACAAGGCTGGCCGCTTCACCGAGAAGCATCCGGACGTGATCGCCGCGCGCGCGCGCCTCCGATCCGCGGAGGCAGCGCAAGCCGCAGCGCAGGCAGCCGCCGATCAAGCCGCGGCCGCGGCGGCCAACGGCGAAGACACGACGCCGGTCCCGCCGGCGACCGACGAGAACCGCGAGGCGCTCACGAAGCAGCTCGCCGACCTCAAGGCGCAGATCGCAGCGCGTCGTGCGTCCGCACCGGCGAGCGCCGCGGGGACGGCGAAGCGTATCGAGCCGTCAGCCGACAAGCAGACCGGCACGGCGGTCGATCTCGAGGTCGAGTTCCGCAGGCTCCAGCGTGAGGCCAACGACGTGCGCGAGCGACAGCGCCAGCTCGACGACAAGAGCTTCAAGGCGTCGATCGCCGCCAGCTCGGCGATGAACGACCGGAACATCCAGGTGTCCGTGCTCGACGCGGCCTATCTGCCGACACACCCGAGCTCGTTGCCGCGGTCGACGAAGCTGGCGGTGGGTCTCGGGATCGCGCTCATCTTGGCGTTCCTCACCGCCCTGATCTCGGCGAGGTTCGACGACCGGATCCACGACCGCGGCGACCTCGAGCTGCTCGACGTCCTGCCGGTCATCGGCATCATCCCGCGACCGAAGGCCCTGCCCAGAAAGACCGGCTGACGTAGATGGGCCGTGTTAAAGTCGTCGTCGATGGCTGAAGACCGGCCACACGCGGGGAAGTCGATTCCCCCTGCCGACAGGGAGCGCGACGAACCGAGCGCGAAGCCCGCTCGGTCGCCCTCGACGCGACCTCCCTACGTTGCGCGACCGACGGCACGAGGGATGGCTCCGCCGCCGCACGTCGCCGCGACGCGTATAGAGCCGGAGTCGTGGGCCGGAACGACGGTCATGCCGATCGAGGACCCGCCGCCCCGCCCGATCAGCGTGCAACCTGCACGCATCATCTCGATCGGGCCGTCGACCGGACCGCAGACGGGGCCGCCGCCGGCCGCTGCGCCTACGGCTCCGAATCCGTACGCCGTCGACGAGAACGAGCAGACGCTGCTCGATCATCGGCCCGACGACCTCTCGCAAGACGAGATGGATCAGATGCGTCCCGCGGAGACGCACACGATGGCGATGATCGCGGTGCGACAGCCCGCGCCGCAGTATACCGCGCTCGCGGTGCCGGCGCAGCACGCGCAGTCGCGCCCGCGTGATTACCGCGACCCGCGGCTCGTGATGCTCTCGGAGCCCGACTCGCAGCGCTCCGCGAGCTTCCGCCTGCTGCGCGACAACCTCCTCGCGAAGAAGGCCCCGCGCTGCATCGCGGTGTCGAGTGGGGCGGTCCACGAAGGCAAGACGACCTGCGCGATCAACCTGGCGATCGCGCTCAGCGAGCAGCCGTCGACGCGCGTGCTGCTCCTCGAGGGCAACTTCATCGCGCCGTCGCTCGGTCGCATCTTCGAGATCGACGCGACGACGCCGCCGGCGCCGCACATGAACGTGCCGTGGTTGTTGCCCTATCGAGTCGTCGAGATCATGCGCGGGTTCCACGTCGCCGCGGTCGTCCAGCAGAAGGGCGAGCCGGTCCCGCAGTTCAACAGCCGATGGTTCGAGATGGTCATTGGTCATCTCTCGGGCGCGGGCTACGACCACCTGATCATCGACGCCGCCGCGCTCGACGGCTCGCCGGCCGTCACGCAGGTGATTGGCGCCGCGGAGGGCACGCTGCTCACCGTGCGCGCAGGCGGCACGACCGCGCGGACGCTTCGCCGCGCGGCCGAGCAGATCCCGCACGGCCGCGCGCTCGGCGTGACGCTCATGGACAGCGAGACCTGAGCGAAGAACCGAGACGTCAGAGAAGGGCCCAAAGGCGCCGAGAACCGCCGAGAACGCTGTGGATTGACACCCTACGCATGCGGATACGTATGATTCCACGATGTCGAAGCCGCTGCGTAACGATCCGAAGAACGCCGTCACGCAGTCGAGGTCGTGGTCCATGACGCCGCCGGCACGCCCCCTGGGGCTCGTTACGCTCGTCTCGCTCGTTTCGTTTGGCCTCGTCGGTGCGCTCGTCGTATGCGCGAGCGGGTGCAACGACAAGAAGCCGCAAGGTGCCGGCATCGTCGTCGATGCAGGGAGCGCCACGCCTCCGCCCGCCGAGGCCGGCACGGTCGACGTCACGCAGTGCGCAGGTTGTCAGCTCGCGCCGACGCCGGCGTGGACGTTCGAGGGCGTCTATCGCGATCCGCAGTGCACCGAGCCGCTCGCGCAGCTCACGGCGCCGGCGTGCACGGTGGTGCCGGCGCTCGGCTCGACGAACCTCACGTACGTCGACGAGGTCGGCCTGCGGAAGGCGAACGAGAACGCGACCGTCACGCTCGCGGAGCAGATCGCGCCCGAGGCGCTGCGCTATCGCAAGGCCGGGAAAGACGGCAAGGCATGCGTGCGTGCGAACGAGGGCGCGGTCGACGTGACGCCGATGGGCTGCGCGAACAATCGCGCATGCCGCGATCAAGCGGGCGCGCTGACGTGCACGACGTGCCGGACGTTCGCGAGCGGCTGTCCCGACTTCGAGGAGACGCGGCTGTACGCGACGATCAACGATCCCGGATTGAAGACCGCGAAGCCCAGCAACGCCGGCGGTGGGAACGTCGCGCGTCTCGCGCAGTGCTGCGCGCAGCTCGCGGCGGAAGGGAAGCGCCTCGGCGCGTCGCCGGAGGGCGGGATGCTGGTCGCGGCTGCGGCGCAGTGCACGCAGATCGTGAACGCCGCCGGCCCGAACGGCACTGCGCCCGAGCTCGGTGCACTTCGCGCGGCGCTTGCGGGCCGGAATCTGCCTGCTGTGTGCGCGGGGTTCTGATGAGCACGGCGCAGCGCGTGGTTTGTTAGACTGGCGGCCATGACTGACGACGACGAGCCCAAGGTGCCGTGGGTTCCGGCGGTACCCTCGGACGAGGCGCCGGCGAAGGACGGCGACGTGCCGAACCCGGAGCCGACATTGCGCGGGCTCGGTGAGCGCGAGGAGACTGTGCTCGGCATCGGCGAGCGCGAGAAGACCGTGCTCGGGGTCGGCGAGCGCGAGAAGACCGTGCTCGGGGTCGGGGCGCCGCCACCGGACCTGAAGGAAGGCGAGCTTCCGCCGATGCGGAAGAAGCAGGCGACGATCCTCGGGGTGGGGGAGGATCCGAATCATGCGTCGCTCGTCGTGGCGGCGGAGAGCTCGGTCGGGGACCTGGGGGAGAACGACGCGAAGGCGGAGGCCGACGCGAAGGCGGAGGCGGACGCGAAGGCGGAGGCGGACGCGAAGGCGGAGGCGGACGCGAAGGAGAGAGCGGAGGCGGCCGCCAGGCAGAGGGCGAGGGCCGAGGCGGAGGCGAGGGCGGCGGAGGAGGCGAAGGCGCGCGAGGTCGTGACCGCGCGCGTCGCGCCGAAGGAAGAGCCGTCGGTCAGCGCGATCCAAGCGGCGGGAGTGCCGCGACGTGGCGGCGGATGGAAGTGGTTCTTGTTGCTCGTGGTCGGAGCGGGCGGCGTCGCTGCGTATCTCGAGCGCGATCGCATCATGCGTGAGCTGGCGCCGGAGCCTGCGCCCGTCGCGAGCACTGTCGCGGCGCCGCCGACCGTCGAGCCTTCGGTCACCGCGTCCGCGAGCGCGCCGCCGCCGCCCATGGAAGAGGCCGCTGCACCCGTGCCCGCGACGGCCCCCGACTCGTCGACCGACGATACCACCGCGCCCGCGAGCGCGGACGCCGGCGCGAAGGATGCCGGCGTGAAGGACGCGGGACACGACGCAGGCAAGGACGCCGGACACGACGCAGGCAAGGACGC
>JAQBQJ010000428.1 GCA_028287065.1 Labilithrix sp.
AAATCGAACACGCCCATCGCTTCCGCTCCGCTTTCTATGTGCCGGGCCTGGAGGACCAGCCGGGGGAGGATAAGTGCCCCGCACGAGAAGGTAAATCGACGATCGCCCTCACGCTAGAGGCACGGTATCGTTTCGGAAGCGTGAGTACTTCCACGATCGACATCTCCGCTCTTCCCGCGAACGCGCAGAAGATCCTCGACCCCAACGGCCCGGCGCCGCTGAAGGGCATGGCCGCGAAGGGCCTCGCCCCCGGCCTCAAGCCCGGCGAGACGCTCGCGGTCGTGTGCGCGCTCTCGCTCGGCACGGACACGCACGCCGAGACGGCGCGGAAGACGCTCGCGAACCTTCCGCTCCCGCTCCTCAACGGTGCGCTCGCCGGCGACATCCAGTCCGGCGTCCTCGACGTCATCGGTCCGGTCTACGCGAAGGACGCGAACCTCTCCGAGAAGATCCTCCATCACGCGTCGATCCTCCCCGAGACCGTCGCCGCGATGGCGGCGATCGCGACCGAGGGCGTGTGCGAGCTCATCGCGACGAACGAAGAGCTGCTCCTCAAGTTCCCCAAGATCATCGAGAAGCTCTATCTCAACAAGAACACGCGGATGTCGACCGCGGACCGCATCCTGGAGCTCGCGGTCCGTAACGGCGTCGACTGTCCCGGCATTCCCGCATTCGATCAGGCGAAGAAGGCGATCGAGGGCGAGCTCATCGCCGAGGCGAGCGAAGAGCCGAACTTCGACGACACGCAGTTCAACGACGCGCGCCAGATCGCGAAGGACACGATCATCGCCGACGGCGAGGACACGCACGTCCTCGATCCGGAGACGGGCAAGGAGGAGGTCGTCGAGAAGGCGAAGCCCCTCCACGCGATCTGGGCCGAGCTCCGGCCGCCGCACAAGATCCGCCTCCTGACGCTCGGCTCGGTGAAGACGACCGACGAAGAGGGCGACGAGACCGAGCACAGCTTCGACATGAAGGCGCTCCGCATGCTCGGCGTGCGCGATCCGAACCCGCTCGTCTCCGTCGCCGCGCTCAAGGCGCCCGGCATGAGCGACAGCGAGGTCGTCCGCATCGCGGGCATGCGCAACGTCTCGGAGGACGTGCTCCGCGAGATCGCGAACAGCAAGGAGTGGACGCGCGTCTACCAGGTGAAGATGAACCTGGTCGCGAACCCGCGCACGCCGTTCGGCCACTCGTCGAAGTTCATCTTGCACTTGCGCGACAACGACCTGAAGACGGTGTCGAAGAGCAAGGACGTGCCCGGCGCGGTGCAGACGGCGGCGAAGCAGCAGCTGTCGCGCAAGGGAAAGTAGCTCACGCCTGACCGCCTTCACACCGTGCCCGAAGTGTCGTTGTCTCGTGAAGAGCGCGGACGCCGCGTGTCCGTTTTGCGGCGAGGCGATGACACATCGAGCCGGCACGGTGGGCGCGCGTCGTCTTGCGCCTCGAGTGAGTCGTGCGGCATGGCTGGCGGTGGGGTCGTCGATGGATGAAGTGCCCGACGTGCGCCTGCGTCAACGCGATGTATGCGAGAGCGGCGACCGTTCCGAATCAGGATCCCTATCGTGACACCTACTCGTGTCGCGATCTGGATGGCGGAGCGATCGAGATCACGATCGTGAACCACAACATCTGCGGCGCCTGCTACGGCGCGCCGCCGGTTCGGCTCGAACGTATTTCTCGCCCCTTTGCATGACGCGGCCGTCGCGGTCATTGCCGCTCGCGCCGCGCGTGAAGCGGGGATCATGAGCGTGTCCGTCTCGATGGACGGCGTCGCCTCGACCCATGATGCACTTGCGCGCCGGTCACCGAAACAGGCGCAGAAGATCCGGCCCCGGATTCCGGAGCTGTTCGATGTCGAGGCCGTCGATCGTGACGCTTTGCGCTCCGCCCGCGATGACCACCAGGAAGAACAGCGCGCCCGACGTGGGGCCGCCCTTGTTGTAGAGCGAGACGTCGAGCACCGTCGGACGGTCGCGCGACATCACGGCTCTCCCGAGCTCGCGCGCTCCCTGGTACGCGACGATGACCGGCTCTTGCCACGTCGGCGCATCGAAGCGCGCGCGGAGCGTGATCTGGTAATCGCCCGAGGGCAGGTACATCGAGCCGGTGCGCGCCGCAGCAAACGCCGGTTTTTCCGGGCTCTGACGCCACACGAAGCTGCCGCTGCCATCGAGCTCGCGTCCGCCCTCGGGCGCGTACATCGACCACGCAAGATCGACGGCGACGCGCTTCTCCGTCGACCACGGCGCGAACCGCGCGCGCATGCTGTCGCCGAGCACCATGTCGCGAAGGCGCGTCTGCGCGCCGACTTCGTCATAGAACCAGATCTCGAAGTCCGGGCTCGCGCTGAGCACCGACGGGATCGGGCACGTGAAGACCTTGCTCGGTGCACCGATCCGCTCGCGGAACAATGCGAGCGTCTCCTTCGAGAATGCGTCGGTCACGATGAAGTCGAACACCGCGGTGCGCGCCGAGCTCGCGAGCCACAGCTGATTGTTCTCCGAGGCGATCAGCGACGGCGGATGCCACGGTCCGAGCTCGACGATCGGCTGCGATGACCCGGCGAGGCGCGCCGCGTTCAGGAAGCGAGCCGAAGGCAGGGACGCGATCCCGGCATGGAGCCCCGCGCCCTTTTCGATCGCCGCGAAGCACTGGAGCATCGGTGCCGTGACGCTCGGTCCGTGCGCGACCGCGAGCGGTCCCTTCATGAAGAAGAGAGCGACGAAGGTCACCATCGCCATCGCCGCACGTGAGAGCCAGGTCGGCACGACGATCGTCGGATGACCCGCCGCGAGCCGCGCAAGCCCCCGCACCGCCGCGAATGCCACCGCGATGCACGTGAGAAACACAGGCTCCTGCACGTAACGCAGCTCGTAGAGCGAGCCGAACGCACCACGCGCAACCGGCATCGCGACGCAGGTCACGAGCGAGACCGCGCCGAAGGTCATTACGAACAGCCATCGCCAATCGAGCGTCGAGTGACGCACGACCGCCACCACCCCTGCCCCGCCGAGCACACCGACGACGACCACCGGAACGAACGCCGGCATGCCCCCGCGTACGACCTGCAGCAGCCTGCTTGCGCCGACCTGCGTCGTGATCGCGTAATCGTCCCCGCGTATCGGCCACCACCAATGCGAGAGGAGCGAATCGAAGACCACGCCGAGCGCCGCCGCCGCGACCGTGACCCCGACGAACGCCGCGCCTCGACGCACGGTGATCGATCGCGTGCCCGACACCAACAACGCTCCGGCGAGCGCCGGCAGCACAAACGTGGAGATGAAGAACGGGCTCGAGGCCACGTTCACCGCGATCCAGAGCACATACGCGATCGCCTCCCGCGAGCCCGCACGCGTCCCATGTCGAAAGACGAAGACCAGCGTGAAGAGCCCACAGAACACCTCCGACGTGTGGTTCTGCATGAACGCGTGCGCGTTCACCGAGGGAGGCGCGACGAAGAAGTACAGAGCGACCGCAACGCATCCGACGATCGACGCTCGCCAGAACGGCACGCTCGCCGTCGCTCGTGTCAGCAGCGTCGCCCCGCCGAACAGCAGCGACGCGTACGTGAGCGCCTGGAAATACACGAACGCCTCGAAGTCGCGCGCTGCCAGCGCCGGGCCCGCCTGCAAGACCAGGTCGACGAAGTAAGGAGAGGGCAGCAGCGTGTGCCCGTGCAGCGGCGACCCGCGACGCCACCAGTCGAGGAGCATGTTGTAATAAACGAGGTTGTCGGGCGACGCCGGCGACAGCCTCCGGTGCGCTTCGTACGCGAGGTCGAAGACGAGCGCGCTCAGCGTGCCCGCGGCGAGCGACGCGAGACGTGCGGTCCACTTCGCTTCGCCTTCTCGTCGAGTACCCGCCACGCGACCTCAGCGAGCTTCTTCGATCGGCTCGATGCGGATCCAGCGCAGCGCCACCGCCAGCGAATACTCGTTCACCTGGTCGGTGTGGATCTCGAGCCGCTGCAAGCCCGAAGGGTCGAATGCCTGTTTCGGAATGTCGAACGACAGCTCGCCCCAATCGGCCGGCGACTCCGCGCGACCGAGCGACGTCCCGTTCCAGCGGACCTCGATCTGCTGGGCCGGCGCGCCTCGCAAGGCCATGATCCGGAGCCGGCGGTGCGCCGGCGTCGATCGAAGGCGCAGGACCGCGGTCGACACCGGCCGTCCGTCCGGCTCGTGCATCAAGCCCTGCATCGTGAACCGATAATGCTTGAGCGGCCGCGAGATCGTCCACGAGAAGCCAGGGCCCGACTCGGTCTTCTCGTTGTACCGGATGCCCATTACCTTGTACTTCGTCGACGAGTCGTCGTTGAAGTCGATGAGTGTCGTCTCTTCGTCACCGAGACTGGCAATCTGCGCGCGGTCGAAGGCCTGGCGATCGAGCACGTAGACGCGCATCCTTCCCGCGTCCGCGACGAGCCGTCCGAATTCGCGGAATACCCGATCAGGCTTCTCGCTGCGACGCCTGAGATATTCGGATATCTCGGCCTTGTGCGGAATGGGATCGGCAATCCATGTCCACTTCTTCTCTGCCGCGAAGATGCCATACAGGTGCTTGTCGATGGCCGATTGGTCAACGTCGTTGAAATCGATGTAGTGGACCGGCTCGTCGCCGTCTTCGAAGAAGAAGTGCGTCATGAAGTAATCCATGTCCGCCTTCGTCGAGACCGGAATACCCAGTACGTGACGCTCGAAATAGAACCGCGTGGGAGCATCGGCCCACGAGTTCGTGAAGATGACGTTCCGCTTGTCGTTCTTCGCGAGATAGTCGTGGACCTTCGCCGCGTCGTCGCGCGCGAGGAACGTCTTGTCGAAGATCGCGATCTCCCGTCCCTCCCACGCGACGGCCACGAGCACGGCGACCACCGCGAGCGCACGACCGGCGCGACCGCGCTGCTCCCAGAGCCACGCCACGAACGCCGCCGTGCTGACGGCGTAGTACGGCATGAACTGCAGCATCGGGTGGTACTGCTCGACGAAGAGCTGCGAGAAGAGCGCCACGAAAGGAACGCCGCACGCGAGCAAGAGGAGCGGCGAGAGCGACGGCATGCCGGTCTCTTCCCCGCGACGGCGCAGCCGGTGGACGATGGCGACGACCTGCAACCCGAGCACGATGAAGAACACCGGCGTGAAGAACCGGATCGTCCGATAGAAGAACGTCGGCGCGATGCCGGCGCGGTAGCTCATCGAGTGCTTCGACGTCGCGCGCTCGTGGAGCTGGAAGACGAAGTCGTCGACGAGGTTCCCGAAGCCCGTCGTCCACGCGACGAGGCTGAACTTCGTGAGGACGGCGAGCGTGACGCCGCCGACGATCGCCGCGAGCAACGGACGCACGGCGCGATCGCGCAGGCGCCGGCCCTTCATCCAGATGGTCGCGGCGACCGCGAGCGGCAAAAAGAAGAAGTAATCGTACGACGCCATCATGCAGAGGAACGTCGTCGCGACAGCGAGGAGGAGGCGCCTCCCCTTCCCATCGTCGAGCCACCGGGCCACGAGATCGAGCGTCGCGAACCCGCAGAACCAGTAGAGCGGCACGTGGTGGATCGTGTCCGCGTACTGCAGCCACAGCATGTTCGTGGTCAGCAGGACGAGCGTGACGTTCGCGGTGATGTCACCCCAGAGCGAACGTACCCATCGATACAAGAACACCAGGCTCGCGAGCGTGAGCAGGTCCGCGAAGATGCGGAACGTCGAGATGTCCGCCTCGCCGAACAGCGCCTGCTGCACCCCGTTCACGAGGTCCGGAAGCGGCGGGTAATGGGTGTAGCGGAGCGAATCCGGTCGGAGCGGGCCGACGTCGATCACCGGCGTGAACCGCAGGTTCACGAAGCCATATCTCGCGAAGTACCGCCCGGACGTCTGCACGTTCGAGTCGGACATCGTGTCGCCCCAGTTCATCCGGAGCGGCTGCGTGCGCGTGCCGAACAGGAATGCGGCGGCCCAGAGCCAGGCGACGATCGCGAGGCCGTGCGTCCGTGCGGTTCGCTGCCAGGTCGACACTTGCCGTTTTCTACCACGCCGTTGCGCGCGGCTCCCCCGCTTTGACGCATGGAACCGTTTCGTCTAACGTTCGCGCGCTCGCCATGGCACGGAATCGACGGCTCGAGCTCGCGACGATCATGGCCAGCCTGATCGCCGCCGCATCGAGCTGCGGGGGCCGGCGCGATCAGGACGCGCAGCTCGACGAGGACCGTCGTAACGAGTGGCTCCGCGCCGAGACGGACGCGAAGAAGCTGTATGTCCAGGCCGTCCTCAACGGCACGACCGACATCCAGTACTACGACGGTTGGTGGAACCTCGAGCGCGATCCGAGGACCGGCGGCGCATGGCGCTGGATGGAGAAGCGCGGCGTCCTCCGCCTGCGAACCAAGCCCGGCGGAGCGACCGAGACGCACGACATGGAGATGCACGTCTTCGGCTGGGTCCCGTACGAGCACCTCGCCGAGCGCCAGTACGGCATCGACTTCATCGTCAACGGCCACATCGTCGAGCACTTCACGCCTCCGGCGACGGCCTTCGAGCATGTCGTGGTCGTTCCTCGGTCGCTGCTCGGCGGCGGCGATTGGATCGATTTCACGATCGCCGTCACGAGCGTCGCGCGCGTCGCCGGCGACGGGCGCGATCTCGGCTTCGCGACGACAGGATTCCAGTGGAAGCCCGTCCCGCCGAGCTGATCCGCAAGAGCGCGACGGCGCGTACAGGGATCGTCGTCGCCGCGCTCGGCTGCGCGCTTCTCGCGCTGTGCGTCGTCGTGCCGTTCCTCCCTGGATTCCGCGCCGACGAGCTGGTGAAGACGAGCCTGTGGGGTCTCGCGCTCCTCGCGTCGTTCGCCGGCTGGGGCACGCTCCTCGCGCGCCGCTGCATGCCGGCGGAGCGCGTTCCGCTCTCGCTCCGCACCACGTGGGGCGCGAGCGTGTTCGCGTTCTGCGGCGGCGTGTGCGCGATGCTCTCGGGCGTCTCCCGCGCGCTCATCCTCGTCTTCCTCGTGATCGGCGTCGTGCTGCTCGCGCATCACTGGATCACGACGCGCGAACGTCTTGCGCGCGAGGCCCGCGTGCGCGCGCGCGCCACGTTGATGCATCTTCCGCTCGCGGGAGTCGTGCTCTTCCTCGCGGCGGCGGTCGCGATGCACTACCTCGGCGGCGCGAGCGACGTGTCGTCGAATCCCTACGACGACGACATCGCCTACTACCCATTCGCGCGCCAGCTGCTCGAGCGGGGGACGTTGATCGACCCGTTCAGCTTCCGTCGCATGAGCACGCTCGGCGGTCAGGCGCTGTACCACGCGGCGCTGCTGGTCCGCGTCCCGATGCTGCACCTGAACGTGTTCGATCGGGGCATGTGCCTCTTGCTCTCGGCAGGGCTCATCGCGTCGCACCGCGTGTCTGGGCGCAAGGTGCCGGTGCTCGCGCGGCTCGTGAGCGTCGCGTTCCTCGTGGTCCTTCCGAACACGAGCATCAACTCGGCGAGCTTCTACTCGGGGCTCGCCTTCTTCCTCGCGTTCTACCAGACGCTCGAGCGCTGCCCGCCGACCTTCTTGCCGGCGCGCGTCGCCGCCGTGCGGCTGCTCCCGCTCGCGCTCACGGGTGCTGCACTCTGCACGCAACGCCAGAACTACCAGGCGACCGTCGGGCTCGTGCTGATCGTCTCGTACGGCCTCGCGGCGATTCGCTTCCGCAAGCGCGCGGTCCGGCCGGTGCTGGTCGAGGGCGTCGTGTGCCTCGCGCTCGTCGGGCTCTTCGTCCTCCCGTGGCTCGTGCTGCTCTATCGCTCGAGCGACACGTTCCTGTTCCCGGTGATGAAGGGCACGTTCCGCGAAGGCGTCGCCGTGCAGAGCAAGCTGATGACGCCGATGCGCGAGCTCCGCTTCTTCGCCGAGGTGTGGCTCAAGCCGGAGCCGCTCACGACGGTGCCGCTCTTCATGCTGGTCGGCCTTTTCGTCCGCGAGTCGTCGGCGCGGCGTCCGCTCGCGGCGCAGTGGCTCGGCGGCTTCTTCTCGATCGTGCTGCTCGCCCACGCGTTCAGCCTGTCGGACGCCGGCAATCTCGCGCGCTACG
>JAQBQJ010000467.1 GCA_028287065.1 Labilithrix sp.
CAGGCGCATACGTCGAGATCCCCTTCGCGAACGGACGCGCGGTCGCCGGCGTGGGAGGGCGCTACTCGTACACCGCAGCGCTGCTGTCGCTCTTCGCGCCCGGGGTCACGATCGACTATCGCGACTACAACGCGCGCGTCGCCTATGCGATCAACGACGAGGTCCGCGTCTCGGCGTTCGCCTTCGGTGCGTTCGACTACGCCTCGAACGAAGAGCGCGGCGTCGAGCAGGTCATCTTCGCGTCGGAGTTCCATCGCCTCGATCTCCGGCTCGATCGCCACACGGCGACGTCCGACAGCCGCGTCGCGGTGATGATCGGCCTCGATCGCACGCGCCTCGAGGACGCGCGTTTCGCGCAGAATCGGCTGCTCGGTCTGCGCGGACGCCATCGCTTCGCCGCGAGCAAGGAGCTCGACGTCGAACTAGGCGCGGACGTGCTCCTCGAATTCTACGGCGGCGACCTCCCGAGCCGCTTCGCCGTGAGCCGCACCGACTACGAGGACGCGTTCAACTTCTTCTCGCCGCGCACCGACACCTCGAGCGGCGCCTGGGTCTCGGCGACGTACTACGCCGGCAAGGCGTTCGAGATCACCGGCACGCTCCGCGGCGACGTCTTCACGAGCGCCGGAAACGTGGCGTTCGGCCCGAGCCCTCGCGTGTCGATGCGGGTGCCGCTCTATCGCAAGCTCGCCTTCCTCGGCGCGCTCGGCATCGCGCCGCAGCCCCCCGCATTCGCCGTCCCGGTGCCAGCCGTCGGTTATCGCGGCCTGCCGGGCGGCCTCGCGTTCGCCTACCAGAAGAGCGCGGGCCTCGAGGTCGAGCTGCCGTACCGGTTCTCGCTGCGCACGCTCGGCTTCCATCACAGCTACTTGAACCTGCGCGACTTCACGCGCGATCGATCGAACATCGACATCACCGACGTCGCGCCGCCGAACGGGTCGCCCGCGCAGGCGTACGGCATGGAGCTGTACTTGAACCGCAAGCTGAGCGAGCGCTTCGGGGCGTACGTGAGCTACACGCTCTCGCGCACGGAGCTCGGGTCGACGCCCGACGACGGCTCGCGCGTCGCTCCGTTCGATCGCACGCACGTCTTCCAGATCGGTGGCGCCGCGGACCTCGGCGCGGGGTGGCACACGTCGGCGCGCGTCCTCGTCTACACGGGCTGGCCGACGCAGGAGCGCGGCGACCCGAACACCGGCGACGCGAGCACCCAGCAGCCGTCCGGCGGGCGCCTGCCCGGCTTCACGCGGCTCGATCTCCGCATCGAAAAGCGCTGGAAGTTTCGCAAGGCGGGCTACATTTCCTTCGTGCTCGAGGGCCTCAACGTGACCGGCACACGCGACATCGTCGGCCGGAGCTGCAGCGGGCCTTCGGGCTGCCGCGATACGTACTTCGGGCCGGTCATCGCGCCCAGCATCGGCGTGGAGGGCGCGCTGTGAATCGTCTTCTGCCGCTCGTGCTCGTGCTCGCCTCCCTCTCGTCGTGCGTCCCCGCGAGCGAGGAGCTCCCGCCCGCAGGCGCGTTCGGCTTCGTCACCGATCCGTCGCCGGCCGCGCGCGGAGAGCCGATCGTGACGAGCGACGGCTGGACGATCCGCATCGAGACGCTCGCGCTGAACGTCGGCGTGATGGCGACGCCGTCGGACATGTCGAGCGGACGTTACTACGGGTCGTCCGAGGCCTTCCGCATCGACGCGAGCCAGAGCGTCCAGGTCTTCACGCGTTCGCTTCCGCTCGGCCCGGCGTCCGGATCGATCAGCCTCACGAACAACTACCTTTACGAAGGCTCATCGCGCCGCTCGAATTCCAACGCGGAGGTCGTGGGTCTTTCGCCCGAGGTGAATGCGCGCTTCGAGGTCCGCGCGGACGCGAGCACCTACCCACCGAGCACGTACTCGCCGGGCAACGGCCCGTCGGTCCTGCTCATCGCGCGCGCCGAGCGCGCCGGCCGCGTCCTGCAGATCGACCTCTCGCTCGACGTGTATGCGTCCACGAGCGGCCCGAGCGCTTCGGGCGACGTCCTCGCGAACACGCTCACGGCAGCGCCCGTCCACGTCGTCGCCGAGGCGCTCTTCACGGACGTGCTCAGCCGCGTGCTCCTGTTCGACGATCTCGCGGCCGCCGACCTCGATCACGACGGCCGCCTCACCGGGCAGGAGCTCGCCGCCGGCCGGGTTGTTTGCGGGGACTGCTCCGACGTCCGGCCCACGACGCAAACGCTGTTCGACACGTTCCGCGAGCGCTGCGGCGGCCTGCTCGTCCCTTGAGATCGGCTACGATGGCGGAATGAGGGTCGCTGCGGGCTCGGTCGTCGGCCTCGTTTCGCTCTTCGCGACGATCGCGGCGAGCGGCGCCGCCTGCGGCTCGTTCGGGGCAACGAACGACGTCGCCGAAGGAGGCGTCGGCCCGAGCGTCGACGCCGGCGCAGACGCTGCACCGGACGCCGGGAGCGCGTACGCAGCGGCGGTGCTCGCCGACAACCCGGTCGCGTACTACCGCCTCGAAGACGACGGCGCGACGCACGGCGCCGGCGTCCTCTACGAGGAGGTCAGCAAGTCGTACGTCGGCGCGATCCGCAGCGGTGCTCCGAGCTTCCAGGCGCCCGGCGCCGTCGGCAAAGCGATCCGCTTCGACGGCCACTCGTGGATCGAGCTGCCGAAGCAGACCCTCGCCGGCCGCACCGCGTTCACGATCGAGCTTTGGGTCCACATCGACAAGATGCAGTTCTCCCACGTCCTCACGGATCAGCAGCGCGTCCCGGCGCAGATGAAGACCGGCTGGGCGGTGCTCTGCGACGACGCCTTCGGGTTCGAGCGGTACAGCAACGCCGACGCCCGCTACACGAAGCAAGCCGCGTTGCCCCGAGCGACCGGCCTCACCCACGTGGTGGTCACCTACGATGGCGCGTCGATGCGCATCCTGGGCGACGGGGTCGTGGCCGACACGGCGCCGGACGAGCGGACGATCGCGGACGTCACGACGCCGATGGTGCTCGCGGCGGCCGGCACGAACGGCGAGCTCGCGTTCACCGGAACGATCGACGAGGTCGCGCTGTACACGCACGTGCTCGACGGCGCGGCGATCGCGCGCCACCTCGCGGCCGCGAAGGCGCCCTGACGAAATTCTCTTTGATTTCAAGGGGCCTCGGGGCTCCAAAAAAAAGATCGCCGACTTTGTCGATCTCGGAAATCCCCGTTCGTCCTGGGTTATGAGCGTGGGAAGAACCCCGCGCGACGGACCCCAAGCAGGAGATCTCGACCATGCGATTCATGATGCTGATGTACCCGGGCACGAAGGGTGAGACCGGCGCGATGCCCGACGAGAAGGCCATCGCGGCGATGATGAAGTACAACGAGGAGCTCGCGAACGCCGGCATCCTGCTCGGGGCCGACGGCCTGCAGCCGAGCGCGAAGGGCGCGCGCATCCGCTCGAACGGCGGCAAGCGCTCCGTGTCCGACGGCCCCTTCACCGAGACGAAGGAGGTGCTCGGCGGCTACTGGATGCTCCAGGTGAAGACCAAGGAAGAGGCCGTGGAGTGGGCGAAGCGCTGCCCGCTCGGCGACGACGAGATGCTCGAGCTCCGCCAGGTCTTCGAGATGGGCGATTTTGGCCCCGAGATCGCGAAGCAGGAAGGCGCGCTGGTCGACAAGATCGGCAAGCGCCTCGAGGAGAACAACAAGAAGAGCGCCTCGTCGTAAGTCGCCTCGACTTGCGGCCGGGCCGCGACCTGCGTAATCGGAGGAGGTGGCGGAGGCCGATGCGCATCGCGCGATCATCGCGGTCTGGAAGATAGAGTCCGCAAGGCTCATCGCCGGGCTCGCGCGGATCGTGCGTGACGTCGGGCTCGCCGAGGAGCTCGCGCAGGACGCGCTCGTCGCCGCGCTCGAACGCTGGCCGGAGTCGGGCGTACCGGAGAATCCGGGCGCGTGGCTCATGGCCACGGCGAAGCATCGTGCCATCGACGAGCTTCGCCGGCGGAAGCGGCTCGAGCGAAAGCACGAGGAGCTCGG
This sequence comes from Labilithrix sp., assembly GCA_028287065.1. GTDB lineage: Bacteria > Myxococcota_A > Polyangia > Polyangiales > Polyangiaceae > Labilithrix. Next base: position 4,010 of record JAQBQJ010000467.1, read on the forward strand.
CCACGATATGGAGGTCCGCGCGGAGGGCGCCGCGCCGGACCTCGAAGCAGCGATCGACGACGACGTCGGCGACGACCTGCTCCGGCTCGTCTTCACGGCGTGTCATCCGGTCCTGCCGCCCGACGCGCGCGTCGCGCTCACGCTGAGGCTGCTCGGCGGCCTCACGACCGACGAGATCGCGCGCGCGTTCGTCGTTCCCGAAGCGACGATCTCGCAGCGGATCGTCCGAGCGAAGCGCGCGCTCGCCGACGCGGGCGTGCCGTTCGAGGTCCCGCGCGGCCCCGAGCTCGCGACGCGTCTCTCGTCGGTGCTCGAGGTCGTGTACCTCGTCTTCAACGAGGGCTATTCGGCGACCGCGGGCGACGACTGGATGCGGCCGGCGCTCTGCGAAGACGCGCTGCGTCTCGGCCGCATCCTCGCCACGTTGATGCCCGACGAGCCCGAGGTCCACGGCCTCGTCGCGCTCATGGAGATCCAGGCGTCGCGCGCGCATGCTCGCCTCGGCACGGGCGGCGAGCCGGTGCTGCTCTTCGAACAGAACCGCGTCCTATGGGACCACGTGCTCATTCGTCGCGGTCTCGCCGCGCTCGAACGTGCCGAGGCCCTGGGCGGCGCGCTCGGTCCGTACGCGCTGCAAGCCGCGATCGCCGCGTGTCATGCGCGCGCGCGCACGGCCGAGCAGACGGACTGGACGCGCATCGCGGCGCTCTACGCCGGGCTGTCGCAGCTCACGGGCTCGCCCATCGTCGAGCTGAATCGCGCGGTGGCGGTCTCGATGGCGTTCGGTCCGGAGGCAGGCCTCGCGATCGCCGACGCAGTCGCCGAGGACGGAGACCTCGAGGGGTATCACCTGCTCCCGACCGTCCGCGGCGACCTCCTTGCGAAGCTCGGCCGCTTCGACGAAGCGCGCGCGGAGCTCGAGCGCGCCGCGTCGCTCACGCGCAATGCACGCGAGCGCGAGCTGCTCCTCGCGCGCGCCGAGGACGCGAAGTCGCGTGGACTCCACGAGCACCGAGAGAAGAGCCCATGAGAGCACTCGCCGCACGACTCGCACGTCTCGAGCAGCCCGCGTACGCCGCGCTGCGCATCGTCGCGGGCGCCGCGTTCGCCTTCCACGGCATGCAGAAGATCTTCGGCTGGTACGCGCAAGGCCGGAGCTTCGCGCCGTTTTCGCAGCTCTGGATCGGTGGGATCATCGAGCTCGTGTGCGGCACGCTGATCGCGCTCGGGCTGTTTGCACGGCCGGCCGCGTTCCTCGCATCGGGCACGATGGCGGTGGCGTACATGCAGTTCCACTGGAAGCTCGCCTTCGCGGCCGGCATGTGGCTGCCTGCCATCAACAAGGGCGAGCCTGCACTGATCTACTGCTTCCTGTTCCTCTTCTTCGCGACGCGCGGCCCAGGGCCGACCTCGATCGACGCGCGGCTCGGGCGCGGCCGCGGCTGACCGCGCGCGCGACGCGCGGTCCCTCTCGCGTTCCGCGACCTGCAGCGGTCAGGTTGCACGGGCGACGGGCGCGCCACCCAACCCGCGATGAGATTCGCGCGCGAGGAGCCGAGCAAAGTAGATCTCGTAGAGACCCGCGATGCCGATGAGCGTGTAGACGATGCGCGACAGCGTCGACATGCGGCCGAAGACCGTTGCGACGATGTCGACGTCGAAGAGCCCGACCAGCAGCCAGTTCAGCGCTCCGATGACGACCAGTACGGTCGCGATCCAGCCGGCGGTATGCAGGCCCCGGTTGTTCTCCGCACGATCCGTTGTGACCCTGTTCATGGTGATGCCTCCGCGACGCACGTCGTGCACGTTCCGTGCTGGCGTGCTGCGCCGCGGTCCGGCTCGTGGCTCGTCCTTCGCATTCCCGTCGAGCTCCCGAACGAGCGGAGGCCGACTTGGGACGCATCGAAACCATTCTCACCGGCGGGCTCGGGCTCGCCGTCGCGTCGAGCTACGTCGCCGCCTGCACCGACGGGTCGCACGCCGGAGAGCCGCCGTGCACGACCGGCTGTGACGCCGGCGCCGAGCTCACTCCGGACGCGAGCAGCAGCGGCGACGGTACGCGCGCGACCGCCGTCTCGACCGACGGCCTGAAGAACGGGAGCGAGACCGACGTCGACTGCGGAGGTGGATCGGCTCCGCCTTGCGCGGAGGGCAAGAGCTGCCTCGCCGACGGCGACTGCACGGTCGCGTGCAGCTACGCGCACGAGTGCATCGCCGTGCGGAGCTGCAAGCCGCACCTCGGCGGCGACACGTGCGGCAAGGGCGAGGTCGGCGAGCCGGACGCGGTGCACGAGAGCTGCTGCAAGACGCTGCCTGTCACCGGGTACGTCGACCCGCGCGTTCCGACGAAGAAGGTATATCTCGACAAATACGAAATAACGTCGGGGCGAGTCCGCACGTTCATTTCGGATATCTCTGCCAAGTACGCAGGTAAGCCGAATATCAAAGATTGGATTACGAAGAACACGCCTCCGATCTGGAACGCCGACTGGACCGAGTTCCTACCGTCGGACCACGAGGCGGGCACGGTGCACGTCTACAGGCAGCTCCTCGGAGACGTGCGCGGAGGTCCGGACGCGCCTCCGGTCCCCGCGGCCGACCAGGATCGGAGCGCCGGTCTCGACTTCCAGTTCAACGCGCAGTTCTTCGTGTACCTGCACGGCCACAACTGCAGCACGCACGAGGGGTCCTTCGGGTTCCCCACGTTCTTCTACCCCGCGAGCATCCTCGCGAAGCAGGGCCCGGACACGTTTCCGCCGCGCGCCGACGGCACGACCGCGTCCGGCATGGTCGTGCCCGCGAACGAGCACCTCGACGTGAAGGCGATGAACTGCATCACCAACGCGCTGCTCACCGCGTTCTGCCACTGGGACGGCGGACAGCTCGCGACCGACGAGGTCCTCGACTTCGTCACGGCCAGTCCGCGCAGCGGCGACGCGGCTCTCGGCGACAAGCCCGGCTGTGGCACGCAGATCGGGACCGAGATCCCGCCGTCGTCCGACGCCGCGATGAAGGGCGGACGCTGCGCGGATCTCGCGCTCGTGAATGCCACGTTCGACGCCGGCGAACAGCTCCCCGTACCGGGTAGTCCGTTGAACGTCAGCAATTACATGTTCCCTTTCTTCGCCGCCGGCGTGACGCACGACAAGGCGTGGGAGGTCGCGGCGCCGGGTCGCGGCAGCCTCGCGGCGGCCGGAGCCCAAGTCGACGTCGTCCGTATCGACCCGGGCGACGAGCCGTGGATGGACCTCGCAGGCAACCTCAACGAGGCGGTGCTCACGATGAACGCTGGAATGTTCACAGGGAAGTTCGGGCTGAAATTCCGGGGCCTCGGCTACCAGAGCTCGCGATCGCCGTTGAACATCACCGTGTTCGAAGGCGAAGGCGGCCTCCGCCGCATCGAGCGCCCCGAAGCACGCAGCGCCCTCACCGGCGGACGCTGCATGAGGTTCAAGTGAGCCCGCGCGCGGTGGTGGTCGCGGTGCTGGCGCTCGTCGTGACGGCGAGCACCGCCGCATGCAACACGAGCACACAGCGAGCCTACGTGCGCGGCGCGGACGGTGTCGTGCGCGTCACGCGGCTCAACGACGATCCGACGGTGACCGGCACGGTCGTGTACGACGTGGACGACGACGACGAGCCGGCGCCGTACTTCGATCGCACGGGCCTCGGCTCGAAGCCGGGCGTCACCTACGTGAAGATCGACGAGTGGAAGCCCGCCGCGTCGGTGCAGGAGCTCGAGGCAAAAAAAGCCGTCAAGCGACGCCGCTAGCGGCGATTTACACGGAGCCCCGGAAGCCCGGAAGCGAGAGGGAAGCTGGAGGAATCGCTGGCGCGATTCCCCCAGCGGGGGAATTGCGCCAGCAATTCTTCCGCTTCCCTCTCGCTTCCGAGGCTCCGAGCTTCCGTGTAAAATCACCGGATGAAGCGCCTGCCGCTATCGGTGCTGCTCGCCGTGCTGTTACCGGCGGCGGCGGCGGCGGCGCCCGCGCCCGAGTGCAGCGCCGCGACGATGCTGCCGGACGTCGCCCGCGTGCCCGCGAACTTTCCCGGCTTCGCCTACAGCGCGACGAACGCGACGGCCAAGGACGTGCACCTCGTCGACGTCGCCTCGTCGGCGGAGCTCGCCGTCGTCTTGGGGCCGGTCGTCGACGGCGTGCTGAAGGTGGCGCCCGCCATGCCGTTCACCGCCGGAAAGGCGTACGAGCTCCGCTACGAGCCGTTCTGCTCGTTCGCGCCCACCCCGACCACGCCGCTGTTCTTCGAGGCCAGCGCGGCCGCGCCGCTGCCCACCACGCTCGGCGAGGCGAAGTCCCCGGCGACCGCAGACCTGCAGCCCGGCGGATCGGCGTTCGCGGTGACGGCGCTCGTGAAGGTCGCTCCCGAGATGCAGCCGTGGCTCCCCGCGTACCGCCTCTCGGTCGTGGTCGACGGCGAGCCGCTCTCCACGAACACCACGTCCGGCGCCGACGCCGGCGAGAAGGTCCTCGACGGAATCGGATTCTGCTCCGCGGCGCTCGCGGCATCGCCGAAGCACACCGTCCGGATCCGCGCGACGCTCGCGTTCGCGCCGACGCTCGAGACCACGCCTGCGTCGCTCGACCTTTTCTGTCCCGCGCCGAAGCCGGCGCCCGTCGGCCCGGCGCCGGGCGTCGCGGTCCCCGTCGCGACCGACGGCGGAGGGTCGAGCGGCTGCAGCACCAGCGGCGCGAGCTCGTCGTCGCTGGCGCTCGGCGGTGCAGCCCTCGGCGCGCTCGTCGTTGCGCGCGCGCGGCGCCGTCGCGCAACCCGATAGGCTCTCCGCGGATGCGCGCGCTTTCGCGGAGGACGAGGCTCGTGATGTCCGTGTTCGCGGCCATCGTGCTGGCGGCCGTCGCCCTGCTCGCGATCCGCCCGCGGACACGACCTCGCGCTACCGCGCCGTCGTCGAGCCTCGTGATCGTGACGGCGTCGACCTTCGACGCCGCCGGCGCGCCACGCGCACGCGGCTGCGGCGCCGCGCACGACAACGCGAGCACCGGTGGTACGACGCGCACCACGCGCTCGGGTCGAACGTTCCACGTGTGGGGTCCTTCGAGCTACGACGCGAACCGCGCATATCCGATCGTCGTCATGTTCCACGGCTGGTACTCGAAGGGCCGCTCGCTGCAGAAGTGGTTCAAGATGGAGGAGTACGTCGAGGGCGAAGCGTTCACCGTGTATCCGGATTCGAAGACGTCGACGTGGGACTTCGCCGGCGCGGAGGACACCGACTTCACCGCCGAGCTGCTCGATGCCGTCGCCGAGGAGTGGTGCGTCGATCGCGCGCGCGTGCTCGCGTTCGGGTTCAGCTACGGCGCGCGCTTCGTGCACCACCTCGGCTGCAAGCGCCCCGATCTCGTGCGCGCGATCGCTGCGGGCGGAGGCAGCTGGGACCAGGAAGACGGGTGCGCGAGCGCGCTCCCCGTCCTCGTGATCCACCGCAGCAACGATCCGACGATGCGCATCGCCGGCGGACGCGAGTCCGCATCACGCTGGGCGAAGGTCGACGGCTGCTCCTCGGCGACGGAGGAGCGCGATGCCGCGCACGGATGCATTGCCTATCGCGGGTGTGTGGGCGGTGCCGTCACGTTCTGTGACGACAAGCATCATGACGACTCGTGGCCCGCCGGCTGGAACCACACGGTGCGCGAGGAGTATCGCGCACTCGCATGGGTGTGGTTCCAGCAGCTTCGCTGACGGCGGCCGCTCGTCACGCGATCTTCACGAACGTGAACGTGTGGCGGTGGCCGGCGGTCTCGGTTGTCAGGACCTTCACGGCCTTTCCCGCTTTGACGTCCTCGAGATTGGTCGACGTCACATTCACGTTGTGCGAATGGAGCTGCGCCTCCGTGGTCGCGCCCACTACGCCGGTAGGTGGAGGGGACTCGATGGACGCGCTCGGCACGCTGAAGCTATGCGAATGCGCGTTCGTCTGGCTCGACGTGTAGACGATGTTCGCCCCGTCGACGTGCGGCGGAGCGTCCGGCGGTGTGGTGTCGCTGCCGGGGACCGTCGGGTTCGTGGAGCTGGCCGTGCCGCTGTTGTCGTCGTTGCTGCATTGGACGAGGAACGTCCCGAACGGAAGGACAAGGACCATCCGCGTCGCGTCTCGCAGAAAAGCACGTCGATTCATCACAACACCTCCGGCCGGGCGCGATGCAATCACCGTGCACGCCTGGGTGGATGACGGCAGCGCGTCGTGTAGGATCGCGCCCCATGGCCGCCAAGAAGAAGACGAAGTCCGCCTCGAAGAAGTCGACCGCGAAGACGAAGGCGAAGGCGGCCAAGACGCCGAAGGCGCTCGCGAGGAAAGCCGCGCCGAGGAAGGCCGCGCCGAGGAAGGCCGCGCCGAAGAAGAGGGCGGCGAAGAAGAAGGTCGCTGCGAAGAAGAGCGCAGCGCCCGCGCGTCGCGATGCGACCGGCCACCTCGATCCTTCCTACGCACGCGACCTCCGCGCCCGGAGCCGCGCGACCCGCGACGACGACACGCGCGCATTCCTGCGCGGGTCGCGCAGCAAGGACGATCTCGCCGAGGAGCTCGGCGAAGAGGCGGTCGCGACGATGACGAGCGGCGAGGATCAGAGCGAGCGCCTCGAAGCCGAGGTCGACGAGGAGCGCGGCGGTCCGTTCGTGCCGAGCCGCGGCCGCAAGGAGTTCGCGCGCGGGACCGACAAGTCGAACCCGCGCTCCGCCAGCCGCGAGCCGTTTCCGCGCACCTAAACGCAAGAGCTCAGCGACGGCATGTTCGCAGCGTCCTGCTGCACCGGAAGCTGCCGTTCGCCGCGCGCGCGATGACGTCGTCCTGACCCGAGCGTGTCGCGATCACCTCGCCGCGCGGGGTCTCGACGCGCGTCTCGAGACGGCCGCTCGCGACGCGGAAATCGAGCCTGATCCGCTGCCGGGAGCTGACGATCGTGCCGTCGACGCGGACGAGCATGTCGTTGCCGGGATAGCGGTACATCACGAATGGGCCGTCGTACGCCTCGCTTGCGCCGAGCGTTTCCCAGAGCGCGCAGCGATGGGCGATCCCCCACAGCACCGGCGCGATCTGTCCGTCGACGATCTCGAGCTGCACGTCGGCGTTCGCATCGTCGGTCGCGCCGCATTTCATGCGGACGTTCGCGATGCCGTCGACGCGCGTGCGGATTGCGCCGTCGTTGCCCTCCGGCAGCGACGCTCGGCCGATGAGTCCGTTGACCCGTCCGACGAGCCCGGTGACGAAGGAGTCGGCATTGCCTCCACCGAGCAGATCGACCTGTGCCTCGGCCGCATCGAGCCACGCCGCAGGCTTCGACGTCTCGACCGAGCCGTCGGGCTCCGCGTACGACGCGACCAGACGCGAGACGTCGGGAGGGTCGGGCAGCTCGGGCGCGCACGAGATCGGGAGCGCCGAGCCGAGGGCAACCACAGCGAGCGAGAGCGCGTCACGCAGATCAGAAGCGGACATAGATATCGAGCTCCGGGAGGACCGTGGTGTAAGGGATGGCGACGCCCATCGACGGAAGGAAGATCGCGCCGTATCCGCCGCCGAACCGCGCCGTGAGGTACTTGCCCGAGACCACGACGCTCGCCACGGCGGCGAAGGCGGTTCGGTCCACCGGACCGGCCGTACCCGAGAAGTCGATCTGATCTCCGTACGAGTCCGTCGTGGTGGTCTGCACGCTCGCCGGCGACGAGTAAGGCTGCGCGTGCAGCTGCAGAGTGAGCGCGACGACACGGCTGACGCGGTACTCGCCCATCGCATGCAGCTGCAGCGCGCTCGCGGCCATCGCGCCGCGCGCGCGGTAGCTTCCCACCTGGAGATCGAGATCGTCTCCGCTCGCACGCGCATACGTCACGCCGAGGTGGAGGGACGTGCTGTGCGACACGTCGCTCGAGGCAAACAGCGACAAGGGAACGAGGAGCACCGATCCTTTACCGGACACGAGCGACCCCGAGCTCGGGACGTCGGCGTGGTACACCGCCGCGCCGAGACTCAGCGTCAGCAGCGGGCTGTGGACGACACGGACCTTCGCGTGGCCGTTCACCACGAGCGACTGAACGACGAGGCTCGCCGCCCATGGTGCCGTGTCGGTACCAACGGTCGCGAACGCCACGGGAGCGAGCTCCAGCTCCCACAGGCCGACGCGCGCCTCGCCCGCGCGAAGCGTATGCGCCGTCCCGTCGACCAGACGCTCGTCGCCTTCGTGGTAGGCGCGCGCAGGCGTCGCGTAGACGAGCGTCGCCGCAGCAACGCTCAGTGCAACGCGCCGCATCACCGACCGGTCGCGCAGACGGGGTCTGGTCCGACGGTCTGTGCAGCGTCGCTCGACGTGGCTGCGCCGCCGTCGCCGCTCGCATCGTTCACGCCGGCTTCGCCGTTCGTGGCAGCGGAGACCGCAGCGCCGCCGCCGCCGGGCGTCGTGTCTCCCGGCGCACCGGCTTCGAGACACGATTGCTCGGCAGGCGCGGCGGACCCTATACCCGGCGTCGTCGCCTCGCACGCGAGCATGGACGCCGCCGACAGCGCCGTGGCGACCACCACGACGCGCAGCATGGATGCCTGAAGCATGAGCTTCCTCCTTGAACTTCGGGCTATCCGTGCTGCAAGACCGGCACCGGTGGGTGCTCGGCAGCGAGTCGCTCTGCAGGCGCACGCGACAGAGCGTCGTCTGCGCCTGGTGCATCACCGCTCGATGCGATCGCGATCGCTCTCGTGCCGCTCCTCGTATTCGTTGTAGTACGCACGCATTCATCTCGGCCACGTCGCGGTCACTTGAGTGACCATCCCGACCGGGAGGACACGACCGTAAGTACTGGCCCGCACGCGGGTCGGGTGCGACGATCGATCCACATGGGCAGGGCGTCGAACGAGAACGGCACGACGCTCGTCGCGTACCTCGACGCGAGGGCACGCGAGTTCATCGAGGAAGCAGCTCGGGGTTGCCACACCGTGCGGGTTCCGCTGCACGGCCCGCCGGCGCCGGACGTGCTCCATACGCTCGAGGTACGAACACCCGGCATCGAAGAGCCGCTGCGCCTGCTGGCGCGCGCGACGGGTCCGCTCACGCCCACCGGGTATCCCCTCGCGCTCCGAGCGTCGCTGGTGGGACGGAAGCTCGCCGGCGGCAAGCTCGTCATCGAGGCGCCCGTCCGCGAAGGTGCGGCCGGAATCGTGTACCGCGCGCGGCATCGCGACCTCCACCTGGACGTCGCAGTGAAGGTGCTGCATGCGAGGCTGCAGAGCGACGCGGACTTCGTGCGCCGCTTCCACTCCGAGGCGCTCTCGGCGAGCCGTCTCGATCATCCGAACCTCACGCGCGTGATGGACTTCGGTCAGGAGAGCGACGGCCTGCTCTACCTCGCGATGGAGTTCCTCGACGGCAAGAGCCTGCGCGAGGTGCTCGACGCGGAGAAGTCGCTCCCGCTCGCCCGGGTCGTGCAGCTCATGATCCAGGTGTGCTCCGGGCTGACGCATGCGCATGCACGCAGCGTGGTGCATCGCGACATCAAGCCCGAGAACCTCGTGTTCGCGACCGGGCTCGACGACGACGGCCGCGAGACCGAGGTCGTAAAGCTGTGCGACTTCGGCATCGCACGCGTCGGCGCGGGAGACGGTCGACTGACCGAGGCCGCCGGCACGCCGGATTACATGGCGCCCGAGCAGCTCCTCGGCGACGAGCCCGATGCGCAGAGCGACGTCTACGCATGCGGCGTGGTCCTTTACGAGCTCTTGACCGGTGAGGTACCGATCACCGGCACGGTCGCGGAGATCCTGGAGCTGCAGCGGGCCGCCTCGATCGATCCGCCGTCGCGCTTCGTCCGAGGCGTCGATGCGCGCATCGATGCGCTCGTGATGAAGGCGCTCGCCCATGACAAGAGCGCTCGACATGCGAGCGTGCGCGAGCTGCGCGCGGATCTCCGTGCCGCGATGGAGCAGGACACCTTCCTGGCGTCCACGGAGCTCGAGCCGGTCAGGGAGCCGTCCGTCCCGCCCGCGCGCCTACCGGCACATACGCAGCCCGAGTGGCTCGAGGCCGGGCGCGGGTACCTCGCGTCGATGATGCCGTCGATGATTCCGGCCACGATGCCGGCCTCGATCCCGGCGGCGGCCGTGGTACCGCGTTCCACGACGGCCGCGTCGTTGCCGCCTCCGGGCGCGGGCGCGTCGGAGCCGCCGGACGTCGCCCGTGCCATCGCGCCCTTCCTCCGCCAGCTCTCGGAGACGAAGGGCGCGCGCGAGTTCGCCGCGCTCGCGAAGCCGCTCGAGCCGAAGATCCGCGCCGTGATCGAGCAAGGTCAGGCCGCGACCGTGTGGCGGCTGCGCAGCACGCTGGACATGATCGCCGCCGAGCCGCCGAGCGAGACGGGCGAGGGCCGCGCCGCGATCGCCAAGCGCCTCCTGTCGCTGCTCGAGGATCCCGTGCTCCTCGCGCCGCTCGCCGAGAAGGCGCTCGACGGGCTCGAGGACAAGGACCGCATGGCCGGTCGCGTGATCGTGCGTGCCGGCGTGGGCGGCGCGTACGCGCTCTATGCGGCGCGTCTCAAGCACGGCGTGTTCGAGGCCCGCGAGCGCTTCGTCGCGCTGCTGCAACAGATCGGCCCGGTTGCGGTCCCGCTCATCCGCTCCGGTCTCGTGAAGCTCGAGAGCCGGCTCGAGGTCCAGGGCGCGTCGACGATCGCGGAGGACCTGATCAAGGCCGTCGCGCAGACGACCGACGACGAGACCGGCGAGGTCGTCGCGCGCTACACCCGCGCGCAGCACGCAAACCTCGCTGCCCTCGCGACCGCCGCCCTGCCGTCGCTCCGGCGAGGCCGCGCGCGCGCCGTCTTGCTCGGCCTCGTCGAGCACAAGGAGGAGGCCGTCGCGATCGCTGCGGTCGCGGGGCTGCGCGCGATCCAGGGCGTCGATCGCGCGTTCGTCACCGCGGTCGAGCCGATCGTGCTCGGCAAGGCGTGGTCGCGCCCTCCGGTGCGCATCGCGATCATCGAGGCGCTCGCCGCGCCGACGCCCGAAGCCGCCCCGGGGGCGCGCTCGTTGTGCTCGAAGGTGCTCACGTCCGTCGTCGGCTCGACGCCCGACGTGGACGATCTCGTCGTCGTCGCCGCGATGTCCCTCGTCGCGGCGGGCGGCGACGAGGCGCTCGTCGCGGAGCGTTACAAGAAGAGCACGGCGTGGCTGCGCACGCGACTCGAGGCGGTGCTCACGCGCGCGACGAAGGTCAAGGCGTAGCGCGGCGCCTTCAGATGCCGTCGAGGACTTCGCGGACTTTGCGCGCGAGGGCGTCGGGCGTGATCGGCTTCTGGAGATGGCGGCGGCTCGTGCCGTGCTCCACGTCGAGGCTCTCCGCGTAGCCGGAGACGAAGAGCACCTTCGTCTCGGGACGGACCTCTGCGATCCGCTGCGCGAGCTGTCGGCCGTTCATCCGCGGCATCACGACGTCCGTGAGGAGGAGATCGATGAGCGACTCGTGCTGCTCGCTGATGACGAGCGCATCCCCGCCGCTCGCCGCACCGAGCACCGTGTATCCCTGCCGCCGGAGGATCGCCTCGGTCATGCGACGCACCTGCTCTTCGTCCTCGACGACGAGGATGGTTTCGGTGCCGCGGAGCATCGAGGAAGCGGACGCCTTCACAGCCACGGCGGCGTCCTGGGCGCGATCGGAGCGCGGGAAGAACACCTTGAACGTGGTCCCCTGCCCCGGCTCGCTCTCCACGACGATGTGACCGCCGCTCTGCTGGACGATGCCGAAGACGGTCGCGAGACCGAGCCCCGTGCCCTTGCCTTTCTCCTTGGTGGTGAAGAACGGCTCGAAGATGCGCTCGCGCGTCGCGGGATCCATTCCAACACCCGTGTCGGAGACGGAGAGCATCACGTACGGACCCGGCTCGACGCCGTGATGGGTCGACGCATACGCCGGACCGAGCTCGACGTCCGCGGTCTCGATCACGAGCTTCCCCCCGGCCGACATCGCGTCACGCGCGTTGACGACGAGGTTCATCACGATCTGCTCGATCTGACCGGGGTCGGCGAAGACATTGCCGAGCGACCCCGACGTCACGAACGACAGCTCGATGTCCTCGCGGACGGTCCGCGCGAGGATCCGCTTCAGTGACTCGATGCTCTGGTTCAGATCGAGCACGCGCGGCTCGAGCATCTGCTTGCGGCTCAAGACGAGGAGCTGCTGTGTCAGCTCGGTCGCGCGCTCGCCGGCCTTCGCGACGTCCTCGAGGTCGGGGCGAATCGGATGGCCCGCCGGCAGATCGGCGAGGATCAACGTCGTGTAGCTGATGATCACCGACAGCAGGTTGTTGAAGTCGTGCGCCACGCCGCCGGCGAGCGCGCCGATCGCCTCCATCTTGTGCGCCTGCCGGAGCTGGTCCTCGGTGCGGCGGAGGGCGGCCTCGGCCTTGCGTCGCTCCACCTCCGCGCGACGCTGCTCGCCGATGTCGCGAACGAAGCCGAGCGAAGCATCGAAGCGCCCTTGCTCGTCGAAGAGCGGGCTCGCGGTCACGGAGCCGACGAGATCGCTGCCGTCGCTCTTTCGGAGACGGAGCTCGTAGGTCTCGACGACTCCGGCGACGCGGCGCGCGTAGCCCTCGCGGAAGCGATCGCGGTCCTCGGGCTGGATGAATTCGCTCATCGGCTGGCCTAGCAGCTCGTCGCCACGGAAGCCGAGCATGTCGGCCAATCGCCCGTTGGCAAAGGCGATCCGGCCCGCGGAGTCGAGCATGCCGATGCCCTCGGAGGTGCCTTCGATGATCCGCCGGTAGCGGCGCTCGCTCTCGCTCAGCTGTTCGAGCATGTGCCGGCGCTCCGTGATGTCGTGCACCACGCCGATGAGCCGGATCGCGGTCCCGTCGGGGCGGCGCTCCGTCTTCGCGCGCGCATACACCCATCGAACGTCGCCGTCGGGCCGCTCGAACCGGTACTCGAGCGAGAGCGGGACGTCGCTCGCGTCGACCGCGCGCATCGCGGCGATGACGCGCTCGCGATCGTCGTCGTGCACGTGCTGCAGGAACAAGGCGACCGTGATCGGCGTGCCCTCGGGGATACCGACGATCCGGTAGTGCTCCTTCGACCAGAGCAGGCGCTCGTTGGGCGCGAGCTCGACGAACCAGCTGCCGACGTGCGCGATCTCCTGCGCCTGCTCGAGGAGGTACTGGCTCTCCAAGAGAGCAGCCTCGGCGCGACGTTGCTCGGTGTCGTCGACCACCACGGTGAGGGCGCAGCGCCCGTCGCGTACGTCGGTGAGCTCCGTCGAGAGGATGACGTCCCGAAGCTCGCCGTCCTTTCGACGGAAGCGCGCGTGCACGTTGCGCGTCGCGCCGGTGTCGATCATCGTGCCCATGACGCGCTCGCGCTGCGCACGGTCGGCCCAGAGCGAGATGTCGGCCGTCGTTCGACCGATCAGCTCCTCGCGCGTGTGCCCGAACAGCGAGAGCAGCGCGTCGTTGACGTCGATGAAACGACCGTCGGGGACGTCCGTGATGGCGATCGCGATGGGGCTCATGCGGAACGCCCGCTCGAACAGCTCCTCGGAGCGCCGGAGCGCACCGGCATGCTGCGCGGTGGCCTCGGACAGCGCGCGCCGCGCCTCGACGAGCTCTTGCCGCAGCCCGTCGTTCTCACGCCGGAGCTGGTCGTCCGGGCTCATTCTGGCCGAAGGCTCTCATGCACACGGATTGCGATCAAGCGCGAGCAACCCACTTTCGGAGGACATCGTCCGCGGCGCGGAACTCGCGCCGGCGGCGGCTGTCGAAGCTTCGTGGACACCGCCGAGAAGCGCGTTCGTCGTCTGGCCGGCGCGCTGCTCGCGTGCTCGGCGCTCTCGTGCACTGTGCACGGAAACGTGCACGTTTCTCCGGCCGGCGGGCTCGGTACAGCTTCGAATGTCGCAGGCCTCCGCGCGGCGTTCGTCGTCCCCGAGGTCGCGGCGGCTCCGGTTCGTGCCCCCATCGGCCTGACCACGTCGGACGGAAGCGGCCTGGCCATCACGTCGCTCACGGCACGCGCGCGCGTGCACGGCCCGCTCGTCGAGACCGAGGTGCACCTCACGTTCTCGAACCCCGAATACCGCGTCCGCGAAGGCCGGTTTCGGATCGCGCTTCCGCAGCACGCGTTCGTGAGCCGGCTCGCGATGAAGATCGACGGGCAGCTGCGCGAGGCCGAGATCGCCGAGATCACCCGCGCGCGCGAGGTCTACGACGACATCGTGCATCGGCGGCGCGATCCGCTGCTGGTCGAGCAGCATGGAAGCAACGAGCTCTCCGCACGCGTGTTCCCGATCGGCCCGCACGACGAGAAGGAGATCGTCGTCGGCTGGATCGCCGAGGTCTCCTCGGAGTCGCCCGTCACGATTCCGTTGCGTGGGCTTCCTTCGATCGGACATCTCGATGTCGTCGTCGAAGATGCGCGCGGCGAGCTCACGACGCTGCGCGCGAACAAAGAGGTCCCGCAGGACGACGTGCGCGTCTTGCCTCGCCTCGAAGACCGCTCGGACGTGGCCATGCGTGCAGGCGAGCTCGTCGCGACACGCGTCACCGTTCCGGCGGGCGACGATGCCGACCAGCCGATCGGCTCCGGCCTCGTCGTGCTCGTCGACACGAGCGCATCGCGCGCGCCGGACCTCGAGAGCGACGCGTATCGCGTGCGCGACGTGATCGCTGCGCTCGCCGCCCGCGAGCCCCGTGCTCTCGTGACGGTCGCGGCGTTCGATCAGACGATCGACGTCGCGTACCGCGGACCGCTCGCAGGCTACGGAGCGGAGGCGACCTCTCGTCTTCGTGCGCACGGGGCGCTCGGTGCGTCCGATCTCGCAGGCGCGCTCCGATGGGCGGCGCGCGAAGCCCACGAGCGCGGCGCCATGCGCGTCCTGATCGCCGGAGACGGTCTCGCGACCGCCGGCGCCGCGGGCACCGACATGACGCGCGCGTCGGCGAATGCGCTGCGCGACGCAGGCATCGTCCGCGTCGATGCGATCGCCGAGGGCGACGTGCGCGACGAAGGAACGCTGCGCGCGCTCGCCGTGGGCTCGTTCGCGTCGGACGGCGTCGTCGTCGACGCCTCGTCGGCGCCGAGGCAGATCGCCTCGCGGCTCGCGCGAGCGGTCCGTGCGCCGCTTCCGATCGCGATGCCTGGCGCGCGCTGGTTCTGGCCGCACGCCCTGCGCGGCGCCCAGCCGGGAGACGAGCGCGTCGTGCTCGCAGAGCTGCCCGCGGGGATCACGCCGCGCGTACGCGTCGGAGACCGAGACGTCGAGCTACACGCCGAGCGCGCGCCCGCGTCGTTGCTCGACAAGGCCATCGCGAGGGCGAGAGTCGAGTCGCTCGTCGAGGACGGCGATCGCGCCGGCTTCACCGATGCGCTCCGCACGAAGATCGTCGCGCTCGCGAAGACGAAGCGCGTTCCGAGCCCGTTCACGTCGTTCCTCGTGGTGGAGTCCGACGAGGATGCGCGCGCGCTGAATGCGCCTCGCGTGCGACGCTCCGCAGCGAAGCCTTCGGCCCCGGCGTTCGCGTTCGCGCTCACGCCTGCCGCTCCTGCGCCTGCTGCGACGCCCGCGCCCGCGCCCGCGCCGCCGAAAGACGATCTCTTCGCGCGTCCTCCTCCCCTGCCTCCGCCGTCGTCGTCCGCGCGCGTCGTCCATGCGCCGGCGCCCGCGCACGTCGTCACGGCGCCGGCGCTCCGCATGATGACGGTCATGGTCAGCGGGCGGCTCCCGCCCGAGTCCGTCCAGCGCATCGTCCGGAAGCACGCCGGCCGCATCCGCGCCTGCTACGACGACGGCCTGCGCCGCAGGGGCCCGACGCTCGCAGGCCGCGTCACGACGAAGTTCGTCATCGCGCGCGACGGAAGCGTTCGCGATGCCGCAAACGAACGCTCCGAGGTGAACGACGAAAAGGTCGTGTCGTGCATCACCGAGGTCTTCGCGAGCATGCGATTCCCGGAGCCCGAGGGCGGCGTCGTCACCGTCGTCTATCCGTACGTGCTGCATGCGCCCGGCGACGACCCCGAACCGCCTCCGCTGTCGGAGCACTTCCCCGATCGCGCCGTGCGGCAGCCGCCGTGGCAGGAGCGAAGCAGTCCTCCACCGCCACGGCCGCTCCCCTGGTCCGGCGACTATCTGGACGTGCGCGAGGCTCTCGCCGTGTCCGATCTCGAGCGCGCGTTCGCGATCGCGTCTTCAGCACATGCCTACGACGCGCAGGACGTGCTCGCGCTGCTCGCGCTCGGCGAATCGTACGATCGCGCGGGCCTGCGCGACCTCGCGGCACGCGCCTACGGCTCGATCGCCGATCTCCAGCCCAACGACGCATCGATGCTTCGCGTCGCGGCCGTGCATCTCGATCAGGTCGGCGGTGTCGCGTCGGTGCTCGCGCTCGAGCTCTTGCGGCGCGCGGCAGAGGACCGACCCGATCACCCGCACGGTCGCCATGCCTACGCGATCGCGCTCCTGCGCAGCGGCGCATACGAGCAGGCCTTCGACGTGCTGTCGCGCGCGATCGCGACGACGTACGCGGCCCGCTTCGAGAATGCACGGCTCGTCCTCGAGGACGATCTCGCGCTCGTCGCCGCCGCGTGGCGCGCCGCCGAGCCGTCGCGCTCGAGCACGATCGCCGCGCGCACGAGCGCGCTGACGGGTCCGCAACGCGTGGAAGGTCCGTCGACGTCGTTCGTTCTCTCGTGGGAGACCGACATGAGCGACGTCGGTCTCTACATCCGCGATGCATCGCCCGGCGCGGATGCCACCGGCTCGCCCCCGCTCCTCGGGTCGCAGCGAGCGCAGGCGAGCGAGGGCTACGGTCCCGCGGCCTTGATGCTCACCGGCGCGCGCGGCACGCGTCCCCGAGGCAAGCTCGCCGTCGTCCTTCATCGCAAGGGCCCGATGGGTCACGTCATCGGCGTGGTGCAGGTCCTCGAGCACGACGGGCTCGGTCACGTCACGGTGAGCCAGCGCCCGTTCGTCGCGATGAACGAAGGCGCGGAGATCGACCTCGGAACGGTCGACTGAGCGCATACTGGAGGCATGTCGCTCATCCCGATCGAGCACCCGCGCCGGCTCCGCTCCGCCGCCGAGGGCGAGGCATGGTTCCGGGGGCTCGGACAGGACCGCGTCTCGGTGAGCGGTCTGCAAACGAGCAATCCCGAGCGCATCGCGCGCGTGGTCGCCGCCGTCGAGCCGAAGCACGATCACACGGTCTCGTTCCTCGGCGGCACGCTCGGGACGGCGGCGCACGACCTGCTCGATACGCTCGCCCTCTCGAGCTTTCAGTACCTCGACGTCCGGACCGTCGATGCGGACCTGCGCATCTGGCCCGCGCTCCGTTCGTGGGTGCACGTCTACACGGAGCGCCCCGAGGGAGCTGCGAGGCCGGAGACGGTCGATCTCCCGATCCCCGTCGCGCTGGCGATCTTCCGCGCGAAGTCCGGCGAGCGCCTCGACCGCGGCTTCGTGAACGGCCTTCACGAAGAGACGAAGCCGCTGCTCGTGCGGTTCCTCGTCGAGCTCGCGACGAAGGTCGATGCGGTGCTCGACGTCGAGCTCGCGACCGCACGCGCGCTGACGGAGCTCTACGCCGGAGAGAAGCTCGATTGGCAGGCGGACGGCTTCCTGCTCGATTTTCCGGAGGGCCGCATCCACGGCTACCTCCCGACGCCGCGCATCACCGAGAGCGATCGCGCGAAGTGGCAGGCCCGGGCGACGAAGGGCCTCGTCCGCGCGGGGCTGTCGATCGCGTGAGAGCGATCACACGTTCGCGAGCGGCTGGATGCCGGTGTCGCCCTTCAACCCGATCGGGGTCATCGTCTCGTACCGAGCATCGGTGAGGATCGTCGCGACGTGCTCACCGACGGCGCGCGGCGGCATCGGCTTCCCTAACCGCGCGAGGAACGCCTCCGGCGTCAGGTTCAAGCGGCGCCCGTAGGCCTCGGCGGCCTCACGACCGCGGTCCGTCTCGCCACTCATCTGCATCTGAACGAGCGCCTGGAAGCGGATCCCGAGATCGAGCTGGGTGGACACGCCGTTCGCGTACTCGGCCATGATCCACAGCATGCGCTTGGCGCCGGCATAGCCGCCCGAGAGCGGCGAGCCCGCGACCGCGGCGCCGCTCGACATGACGAGCACGCGACTCCCGCGCGGCAGCGGGAGGCGGATCGCCTCCTGGATCCAGTGGAGGCCCGCCTTCACGTCCGTCGTCCAGCACTCGAGGAACGCGTCCCACGTCTGCTCGTGGATCGGCGCGAGCATCGGGGTCGAGCCGGCGTTCAGGACGAGCACGTTCGGGCGGACCGCGGCGATCATCGCGGAAGCGAACGTCGGGTTCGCGACGTCTCCGGCCGCGACGTCCACGCCGAGCCGCGTCTTCAGGGCTTCGAGACGATTCACGTCGCGCGCGACGACGGTGACCTTTGCCTTTCGTTCGACCATGGCTTCGACGATGCCGAGGCCGAGGCCGCGACTACCGCCCGTGACGAGAACGCGCGCTCCTTCGAGGGTATCCATGATTGGACGACGATCGGCGGCCTCGAAAGGATGCGGCGCGGGGGACGATTTTCTACGAGGCGCATCGATTGCATGCGCAAGCGGCCATGGAAAGCCGCGCGAAGGTCCTCGGTCATCCTCTCCATCAGATCCTGGTGATGTTCCCGCTCGGCATGCTGGGCTTCGCCGTCGTCTGCGATGCGGCGACGGTGCTCTCGCCGTCGCGCATCCAGAAGCGCCTCTGGAGCGACGCCGCGCGACGCGCGATCGCCGCGGGCCTGGTCGGAACGGTCGTCGCTGCGCCGTTCGGTCTTCTCGACTATCTCGCGATCCCGAGCGGGACGCGCGCGAAGTCCATCGGGAGGAAGCACGCGCTCGGAAACGTGATCGTGATGGGCCTCTTCGCGTCGAGCTTGCTCGCACGGCACGGCAAGACGAGCACCACCGGGATCGCGCTCGCGAAGGCGGGCATCATGCTCGCGGGCGTGACCGCCTGGCTCGGGACCGAGCTGATCGACCGGCTCGGCGTCGGCGTGTACGAGCCGACGAGCTTCGACGCGGAGAGCTCGGCGCGTCACGGCATCCTGGAGATCTCGCGGCCGCGACGGAACGAAGCGTCGCTCTGACGTGCGTCTAGAGCGTGTTGCCGCACGCACGCGGAGACCTTTGCGCGAGTCGCGCAGCGCCGCGCTAGGTGGTCAGAAACCGACCCCCGTCTGGAAGAGCCCCGTCGCGCTCGCGCGCATCTTCGTGCCGTCGTCGCGGAGGAAGAGCGGGATGTCCGCCTCGAGGAACCACGACAGGCGGTTCGAGATCTTGAACGGCAGGACGA
>JAQBQJ010000470.1 GCA_028287065.1 Labilithrix sp.
GAAGGCTCGCGACGGTCTCGTCGCAGCGATCCCGGTGGGTCGCATCGGGCTGCCCGAGGACATCTGGCTCGCGGTGAAGTTCGTTCTCGAGTGCGATTACTTCAACGGCCGCACCATCGACGTCGACGGCGGCCTCTCGATGTGAAGCCGGCTCGTGACGCGTCGCGTCGCGTCGCCATGATATGACGCGATTGGTCGCCGGCAGCGCGGACGCCGACGAGGCGCGTCACGCGTCACGCGTCACAATCGG
The DNA here is from genome assembly GCA_028287065.1 of Labilithrix sp. Lineage (GTDB taxonomy): Bacteria > Myxococcota_A > Polyangia > Polyangiales > Polyangiaceae > Labilithrix. Next base: position 251 of record JAQBQJ010000470.1, read on the forward strand.
TGTTCGCGATTACCGCAGCGAGAAACCGCAAAAACCCCTTGCGGGACAGGGAGTTGTCCGTCAAAAGTCTAGGGCTGGGCACTGTGACGGATTTGTGAACTTTCGATGGCGATCGCTGAACTGACCGAAGAAGCATATGTCGCCCAAGAGGCGGCGACCGAGGGGGCCGGGCGGGTTCGGGTCGCGGTGCACGATGCATCGCGGATCGAATGGTCGCTCTCCGTCCCGCTACCGAAGGGCGACACTTCGCTCGACTACACGCTGCGCGTCGAGATGCAGATCCCGCAGAACACCTTCGTGCGCCATGCGCCGTGGGACCAGATGCAGGCCTTCACGCGGCTCGACGGTCCCGCGGTGTCGACGCCCCGCGAGGGCGACGTCGTGTCGATCGATCAGCTGCGACGCGGCGCGCTCGCGATGGCGAGCCAGCTCGCGCGCGCGAGCGACGGCTTCTCGCGGCACTGTCGGCTCGCGGGATCGCTCTTCGCGACCGCGCCCCACAGCGAGCTCGAAGACGCGCTCACGATCTGGATCGAAGCCGCGCTGCGGATCTCGCAGGAGGCACGCGAGCGTCTGACGACGTCACCGCCGGCAGGACCGGCCACGCGCACCGCCATCGAGCCCGCGGAGCTGAAGCGCGAACGAAAGCTCGTCAACGAGTACATCAGCGTGCGGCTCCTCGAGGCCCTCGCCGGCGCCGAGCGCGGGCTCTCGGCGCTCATGCAGACGAAATCGCCGAACGCGGCGCGTATCCGTCCCGTCGTGAGCGCGGTCGAAGCACGCCTCGCCGAGGTCCTCTCCCAGGAGCTCGCGTACCGTCACGCGCACGGCTTCGACAACGCCGATCCGTCGTCGCCCGAGGCGCTCGAGCGCTACCTCGAGCGATCGAGCCGTCTGAAGAAGCACTTCCAGGAGGTGCTGTTCCTCGAGCCGGAGACCTTCCACGTCGCCGAGCGCGCGTACCATTGGATCGCGGGCTTCGTCGCCGTCGTCGCATCCACGTGGGCGTTCGCGTGGCAGATCGCGCTGCTCAATACGGCGAATCAGGCGAGCTCCGCGCAGACGTTCAGCACCGGCCTGTTCACCCTCGCGCTCATCGCCGGCGTCGTCTACGCCACGAAGGACCGCATCAAGGAGATCGGCCGCAACTGGATGACGACGCGCGTGCATCGCGTGTGGGGCGCGCAGCGCATCACGCGTTACCGTGCGCCGTCGCGGCGGCTGCCCGGTCGCGACATCGTCGTCACCGCGCGCGAGTCGTTCGATCAAGGCGTCGCGAACCTCCCCGATCCGCTCAACGCGGAGAGCGGCGCGACGGTGCCGTTCACGATCCTCTCGTACGAGCACAAGGGCAACGTGCTGCCGCATCCGGAGCTCGTCGCCTCGGGCGTGCGCCGCGTGAAGCACGTGTTCCGCTACGACCTGTCGCCGATGTTCGGCCGCCTCGACGACGCGATGAAGCCGGTCCCCGTCCTCGACGACGTGAGCCGCAAGGTCCGCTTCATCGATGCGCCGCGCTGCTATCGCGTGCCGATCCGCGTCCGCGTCGAGTGCGGAGGCCATACGTACGAAGAGCAGTCCACGCTCGTGCTGCACAAGCGTGGCCTGGAGCGCCTCGATCGCGAAGAGGACAAGCCCTCGAATCCGTCCCTTGGCGAGATCGGGATCGAGCCCAACTGAATCTCAGTGAGGCTGCTCGATCGGGGCGTCGTCCTTCTGGATGCACGATGACAGGTCGAACAGCATGAACTCGAGCGCTTTCTGTTGCGCGCTCAGGTCCGTCGTGAGGCAGCCGTCGGGGAAAGCGGCTTGGGGATCGTCGCTCACGCCGCCCTGCTGACCGGCCGCCACGTGGATGTCGCTCACGACGACGCGACCGCAGACGGCGTCTTCCGCGGCACCGATCGGCGTGTTGAACGTCATGTACTGCACGGGCTTGTCGTTCGGCGCGGCGACGTTGGCGCTCTGCGCCGTGATCCAGCTCAGTGACTTCGTGGTCACCGAGTCGATGTTGTGGCGGGCGTCGTAGATCGGCAGCTTGCCGCTCACGAGCGCCTGCTGCTTCGTGAGCCAGTCGTTCATGGCGACGGCCTTCGGGAACGCGGTCGAGATGTCCGCGTTCACGGCCGTCGTCGCGGGATTGTTCGGCAGAGCGACCGGTGGCTGGCGCTCGTTGAAGTTCGCGGCCGTCCCGTCGAGCGGCGCCCAGTTGGCGACCGTCTGCACCGTCGCGTCGGTCGACTTCGAGAACCACACGTAGTGGTAATGCGACGCGAACACCCGACCGCCTAGCTTCGCGTAGTTGTAGAGTGCATCTTTCGCGGGCTGCGGCTTGGTCGCGACGTTCTCGTCGCCCTCGCACGAGAGGAGCACGACGTCGTACTTCTGCAGGTTGGCCGTGTCGCTCCAGAGCGGCTGCGCGGCAGGGAACGTCGCCCCGTTGTTCAAGCTCGCGCCGAACTTCGAGGACGCCGCCTTGAACGAGCCCTGCGTGAAGCCGCCGCCGCCGTAGAGGTGGATGCGCGCGTCGCTGCCCGCGACGCCGAACTCGGAGTTGTCGATTCCGATCTTGTGGAGGAGGCACTGCAGCGGATCCGCGCCACCGGTCGTCAGGGCCATGCGAGGGATGTGACCCTCGTTGCGGTTCCTCGGCAGCCGCGTGATCTGCGCGTCGAGGGGCGTCGCCGCGCACTTCGCGACCGACGGGATCTCGACCTGGCGGCGCCACTTGCCGATCTGGATGACGAGCGGGATCTTTTCGCCGATCGGCACGTTCTCGAGCTTGAAGTTGCCGCTCGTGTCCGTGAGCGCGATCGCGATCGGCTTCCCGGAGACCTTCGCATCGCATCGATCGCACGTCGACGCGCCCTCGACGATGTCCGCGAGCGGCTCGTTCGGGATGTAGACCGTCGCGTTGTAGATCGGCACCTTGCCCGCGGGGTCGAGCACCGTGCCCGTCACCGTCGTCGTGGCGCCGTTCTCGCAGGGCAGCTGCTTGCACTCGAGACCGATGCAGCCCGGCTTCGGCCCGCCGTCCTCGGGCGGGCATGCGAACCCGCTGCAGCCGCCATCACCGGGCGTTCCACTGCTGCCCGCATCGAACTCGGAGTCTCCGTTGTCGTCGCCGCAGCCGGGGGTCGTGAGGATCGCGAGACCCACGGCTGCGAGGGAGCATGCACCGAGGAGGATACGTCGCATTCGTCGGGACCTTTCGTCGATGAAGAGAAGGAGAGGGGAAGCGTGAGCTCACGTCACGAGATCACGGGAAGCGGCAGGTCGCGAAGCCCGCCGCGCCGGTGCACGGCACGCCCGAGCAACACTCCGTCGTGCTGCCCGACGTGCATGCCTGACCGTAGAGCGCACACGTGCCGCCGTCGCCGGCGGTGCCGCCGTCCTGGGTGATCACGCCGCCGCCGTCGCCGGGACCGCCGACGCCGCCGTCCGGCAGCGCGGTGCCGCCACAGATGCCCTTCGAGCTGCCCGAGGGGATCGTGCACGGGAGGCCCGCGCAGCAGTCGGCCGTCGCGCTGCACGTCCCGCCGCTCGGGATGCACGTCGTGCTGCACTTGTTGGCGACGCAGGGCTTGCCACAGCAGTCGGCGCTCGTCGCGCAGACCGTCGCCGCCGTGATCACCGCCGTGTTGCAGTCGAGGTGCTTGTCGATGATGCAGCGCGGGACGCCGAGCGCGTCGCGTCGGCAGCAGTTCTCCGGAGAGCTGTTGCAGATCTGCGGATCGCCCTGGGTGACGGTCTCGCAGCAGTTGTTCGCGGCGCTGCAGACGGCGACGTCGCTGACGGTGCCGTTGATCTCGAGGGCCTTGCCGCAGATGCTGCCCGGCTCCTTGCAGGAGTTGCCCTTGCCGCAGAGGCCGAACTCCTGCGTGGGGCTGCTCTTCACGCACTCGAACGGTCCGACGAGCGGCTGCGGAGAGCCCGACCAGCCGCAGCAGTCGCTGTGGGCGCGGCAGAGATCGCCGAGGACGTGGCAGCCCGAGGCCGGCTGACACACGGACTTGCCCGAAGGCGCGTACGGAGCGCACGAGCGCGAGCAGCACGAGCCGCCGCACGCGCCGCCCGTCGACGTGCAGAGCGTACCGGCCTGATCGCACCCGCCTGCGCCGCCGGCCGAGACCGTCCCGCACTTGCCGAGCGTCGCGCCCGCCGCCTTGCTGCAGAGACCGCCGCAGCAGTCCGTGTTCGCGTCGCATACGTCGCCGGTCTGTCCGCAGAACGAGGACGCGCTGCAGACGCCGTTGTTGCAGAACTTCGACGCGCAGTCCGTGTCGGCGACGCACGGGTTACCGCCGGTCTTGGGCCCGCCGCCGTTCAGCGGCGTGCACTTGCCGCCGCCCGTTCCGTCGGGCGAGCACTTGCCGCCACAGCACTCCGCGTCCATCGCGCACGCCTGGTTGTCGGCGACGCATTGCTTGCTCGAGCAGGTCCCGCCGATGCACGAGAACGAGCAGCACTCGGTGCTCGACGCGCACGCCTTGCCGGCCGTCGAACACGCCGTGAGCGGCACGTCGCATTGCTTCGTGGTCGTGTTGCAGTTCGCGCTGCAGCAGTCGGTGCTCTGCGTGCAGGTCTCCGCCGCGAGCTTGCAGTTCGCTGCGTCGGCGCGACTGCCGTCGACGATCATGTTGATGAAGCCGTCGCTTCCGCTGTCCACGGGGTCCGTCGGCCCGGTCTCGGCAGGGGTGGAGCCTTCCGCTTCACCATCCGGCGCGTCCTCGACCGGATCGCTCTCGCTTCCGCAGCCGACGAACACCACGTTCATCGTCGCAGCAGCGGCGAGGAGACCAAGAGCAGCCCAGGGAAGCGTCCTCATATTCGCAGATCCTCCATGCATGCGCGCGGGAGCGCAGCAAATTGACGTGGACTCACGAGCCGCCGGCGTGCGCTCGAGGCGCGTACGTCGGTCGGACCCGTACCAGGTCCGGTGGTCGAGCCTGATGATGAAGCATTTTGGAGACCACGCGCCAGCATTCGGCAGCCCGCACGTTTTTAGGTGCGCGGTCATCCGCCGACATACGACCGGTGGTCGGTCGAGTTGCCGCTTGGAACCGCCGCGTGACCAGAGCGCGATCCTCCGACTATGGTGCCGCCCATCGACGATGGACCGTTCGCGCGTGTGGCCACACTTCCGGCAGGAGCACATCCTGTACGAAGACGACGACCTCGTCGCCGTCCACAAGCCCGCCGGCGTGCCGAGCCAGGCCGCGAACCCGGACCGCCCCGACGACCTCGTCATGCGACTGCGATCGTTCCTCGGCGGTGCGTACCTCGGCGTGCACCAGCGGCTCGATCGCGACACGAGCGGCGTCGTCCTCTTCACGAAGCGCCCCGAGGTGAATGCCGCGCTCGCGAAGCAGTTCGAAGGGCGCACGCTGAAGAAGCACTACCTCGCCGCCGTCAGCGGCTGGCGCTCTCCCGCGCGCGACATGACGCTCGACGACGTGCTCCGAAAGGGTGACGACGGGCGCATGGTCGTCGCGCCCGCCCCGCGCGGCCGCAACGCGGGCGCGCGCCGAGATCCGGGCGGTCAGCGCGCCGTCACCCAGGTCCGCGTGAGGACGCGCAAGGACGACCGCGCATTGCTCGAGCTCCGGCTCGAGACCGGGCGCACGCATCAGGCGCGCGTTCAGCTCGCCCATGCCGGGGCTCCGATCGCCGGCGACCCTCTCTATCGTGGCGCGCTCGCGCCGCGGCTCATGCTTCATGCATCGGGGCTCGAGCTCGATCACCCGCGCACCGGGAAGCGACTCGTCATTCGCGACGAGGCCCCCGTCGAGATGGCGGACTGGGTCGCGCGCGGCGATCGCGGAGCATCGGTCTACGACGACGTCGCGGCGCTCGATCGTGCGCTCGCGCTCGCGGTCGAGCGACGATGGGGCCTCGGCCAGAGCGCGGTCCGCGATCCGGAGGACCGGCGCACGACCGCGTTCCGCCTCGTCAACGAGGAGGGCGATGCGCTGCCCGGGCTCGCCGTCGATGTCTACGGCGACCACCTCGTCGCGCAGCTCTATGTCGGCGGCATATGGGAGGACGTCGCGCGACGCGACCGCGTGCTCGACCGCCTCCATGCGCTCGGCTTCGACGGCGTGTACGTGAAGCTGCGTCCCAAGCAGGCGAACGTCCTCGTCGACACGCGTCGTGACGACCTCGCGCCCGCGCTGCCGGTTCGCGGCGAGCCGACCGCGGCGCCCGAGATCGAGATCCGGGAAGAGGGCATGCCGTGCCTCGTCCGCCTCGGCGACGGGCTCTCGACCGGGATCTTCCTCGATCAGCGGCCGAACCGGCGGCTCGTGCGGGAGATCGCGAAGGGCGCGCACGTCCTCAACCTCTTTTCGTACACGTGCGCGTTCAGCGTCGCGGCGGCGCTCGGCGGCGCGGCTCGGACCGTGAGCGTCGATGCTTCGGTGCTCGCCCTCGAGCGCGGCCGTGCGAACTTCGCTGCCGCGGGGATCGCGCTCGGCGGCGCGGGGCCCGGCGCGACGCACTCGTTCGTCGCCGAGGACGTGTTCTCGTGGCTCGCGCGCGCGGCGACGAAGAAGGAGCGCTTCGACATCGTCATCGTCGATCCTCCGAGCTACTCGTCGACGAAGAAGCGTCGCTTCGTCGCCGAGAGCGACTACGACGACCTCGTCGCGATGGCGGCGAAGGTCCTCGCTCCGCGCGGGAAGCTCGTTGCATGTTGCAACCATCGGCAGCTCGCGCGCGCGAAGCTGCGTCGCTTCGTGGCGCAAGGCATGAAAGCGGAGAAGCGCGAGCTCGCGCAGCTCAAGGACCTGCCCGACGCGCCCGACTTCCCGCCGCCGCTCGGCCGCGAGCCCCACATGAAGAGCGTGCTGGCGACGCTGCTCTGACTCGCTTGACGGGTCGCCGCGTTGTGCCAAAGACCTCGGCATGAGCTTCTCTTCCTCTACTTCTCTCCTTGCAGTCGTCGTCCTCTGCGCCGCCGCCTCCTCGTCGGTCGCATGCGGCTCCGGCACCACCTCGAACGGCGGCGACGGAGGTGTCGGTAGCGGCGGCACGAGCGGCAACCCTGGCGTGCTGCCCGACGGCACGGCGCTCCCGGCCATCTCGTGTGGTGACGAGAACGTCACGAGCGCATCCGGGACGTGGGACGTCGTCGCGAGCGGCGGCAAGTCCGGGCAGGGCACCGCGGTGCTCACGATCGACAGCACGTCCTTCATCGTGAAGTCGTCGGGCAAGACCCTCGCGTTCACGACGAACGGCACGACGATGACGCTCCAGTGGACGGACGCGAGCCGACAGACGCCGATCGCGGTCACGCACACGAGCAAGCCCGTCGACACCGGTCTCCTTCCGCTTCCCGTCGGCGGCCAGTGGTCGTTCCAGGGACAGGGGAGCGAGAGCTGCACCGCGTCGCTGAGCGAGAACGCGCTCAACACGACCTGCAGCGACGTCCGCTCGACGCCGTTCGGCCGGCTCGACGGAACCGTCGTCGGCATCCGCCAGCAGGCGGCGAGCTCGGTCTTCGGCCAGCTCGGCGGGACATGGCATCTCACCGGCGCAGGCACGGGCTCGGTCGACGCCACGATCAGCGGCAACACCTTCACGGCGGTCGTGAACGGCAACGGCGGTCCGGTCGGAAGCTCGGCGTGGCTCACGATGAAGGTGTGCAACGGCGCCGCCGCCGGCAAGTCGTCGAGCGGCCTCGAGCTCGCGGCGACGCGGCAGTGAGTGCCTGACGGGATCCCGCGGCGGACGTAAACCGCCGCGGTCACGGCCACTTACGGCAGGGAAAAAAGCGACCTGTAAGAACCGGCTTCGGCCTCCGTTTCTTCCGCATGGAGAACGCGATGGTCAGCAAGAAGCTCTGGATCTTCGTCTGCTTGGTTCTGTTCCTCGCGGGCTGCGCAGGTGGCGGCGGCATGAGCAAGAGCTCGCCCGGCACCCCGGCGCGCGAGAGCGCCTACGCGAGCGGCGGTTATCCGCAGAGCCCCGGCGACTTCAACAGCGTTCAGTCCGAGAGCGCCGCGAAGACGTCGGCCGCTCCTCCCGCGCCTCCTTCTCAGCCGGGCAGCGCGCCGCGGTCCAGCGCGTCCGGCAGCAGCGCATCCGCCGACTCGAGCTCGCGTCGCTTCGAGCCGAGCACGCCGGCGCCCGAGTCGCGCCCCGGCCTCGGCACCGAGTTCGGCGAGGCCCGCACGTCGCGCGTCCACGACGTGAGCTTCGTGCGCGAGAGCGGCCGTCCGTTCGCGGTCGCCGCGCTCAACTACAACGACCGCCGCGGCGTCGATGCTCTCGCTTCGGTCGCGTCGCGTCGTGACTCGGCGCGCAGCGTGGCGACAGGCGGCGGCGCGGTCACCATCTCCATCCGCGATGCCGGCGGCGAGCCGCTCGAAGCCGTGCACGTCGGCGACCGCACGTTCGTCGTCGGTCAGGCGGGACAGCGCTACTCGATCGTCCTCCAGAACCATACGAGCCACCGCTTCGAAGCGGTCGGCACGGTCGACGGCCTCGATGTCATCAACGGCAAGCCCGGCACGTTCGACAACCGCGGCTACGTGCTGCTGCCGTTCGCGACGCTCGAGATCGAAGGCTTCCGCACCAGCACGAGCGCCGTCGCGGCCTTCCGCTTCGCGTCCGTCGCCGACTCCTACGCTGCGCAGACCGGCAGCGCTCGCAACGTCGGCGTCATCGGCATCGCGTTCTTCGGCGAGAAGGGCGACTCGTTCGTCCCCGAGAGCGAGACGCGCCTCCGCGACACCGCCAGCCCGTTCCCGGCGGATTCGCGCTTCTCGCAGCCGCCGCGCCGCTAGTCCTTCTTCGGTTCATTCGCTTCGAGGGCCGCGAGCTTCACTCGTGGGCCCTCGAAGCGCTTTCGAACCACGACGAAATACAGCGCGGCGAGCGCGACGATCGCGCCGGCGAGCATCTTCGCCGGGAGCTGGTTCGGCGGCAGGCAGCACACGACGAGCACGACGGCGCTCCACACGACCGCGAGCCATGCCACGAGCACGCCGAAGCGACCGACGTTGAACGGGCCCATCGTCATCCACGCGCCTCGCGAGCGCGCGAGCGCGCCGAGCAGGATCGGGGCGGCATAGCTCACGTAGAGGCTCATCGTCGCCGTCTTCGCCATCGCGTCGAAGAGCGAGTCCGAGAACGGCGCCGTTCCGAGCACGAGGAGCAGCGGGCCCACGGTGGCGATGCCGATCGCGACGAGCGGCGTGCGTGTCTTCGGGCTCACGCGGCTCACGACCGCCGAGAAGGGGAGACCGCGATCCCTGGAGAATGCATACATCGTCCGCGAGGCGCTCGTGACGCTCGACAGGCCGCAGAACCACATCGCCGCGAGCGCGAGCCCCATCGCGAGGCGACCGAACCCGTCGCCTAGCGCGACGCGCATGACGGTGAGCGCCGCGTGCTTGTCGCTCGCGATCGCCGGCAAATCGCGGATCGCGAGCGTGATCGCGGCGAGCAGGAGGTAGCCGGCCACGGCGCTGACGGCGACGCTCGTGAGGATGCCCCACGGCGTGCGCCGCGCCGGATCGTGCGTCTCCTCGGCGAGGTGCGCCGATGCGTCGTACCCCGTGAACGTGAACATGCTGAGCACGAGGCCGTTCGCGAAGCCGAGCACGACGCTTCCGTCGCTGCGCGTGGTGAAGCCGGTGTGCGCGAGGAAGGACACGGGCTGCACGCGCCCGAAGAAGAGGAGCGCGCCCACCAGGATCAAGACCCCGAGGATGTGCACGGTGGCCGAGAAGTCGTTCATCCACGCGACGAGCCGCACGCTGAATGCGTTGAAGAGGAAGTGGCTCGCGAGGATCGCCGCGAGCAGGAAGAACGGCGCGCGCCCCGACATGCCGAGCGTGGCAGCGAGCTCGCTCGCGCAACCGAAGTCGATCGCGGCGACGATCGCGACCTGGCCGACGAGGTTCATCGCGGCGGTCATCCATCCCCAGCCGGCGCTGCCGAGCAGCGCGGACCAGTGATAGAGCGCGCCGGCCGTGGGGAATGCGCTCGCCAGCTCGGCCATCGCGAGCGCGACGAGCATCGTGCCGGCGCTGACGATCGGCCAGCCGAGGCCGAGCGCCGCGGGACCGCCCGGACCGATGGCATCGGCGTACGCCGTGATGCAGCCGGTGAGCACGCTGATGATCGAGAAGCTGACGGCGAAGCTCGAGAAGCCGCCCATCCGCCGCAGGAGCTCCTGCGCGTAGCCGAGCCGCCCGAGCGCTCCCGCATCGCCCGCATCCATCGGGGCGAGCGTATACCTTGACGCGCGCCTCTCGATGAAGTCCCTTGTCCGCCCGGTGGCCAAGGACGAAGACGAGATCGTCGTTCCGAAGAAGTCCAAGACGTCGAAAGCGTCTGCGGGCTCGGCGTCGAGCTCCGACAGGCGCGCATCTCCACAGATGCGGAAGATCATGCGCGTCACGGCCGCGATCGGGATCGCCCTCGGCGGCTTCGTCACGCTCGTGGGGGTGATGGGCGTGATCGGTCTCGCGATCGAGAACATCTGGGTGCGCCTCTTGGTCGGGCTGATCGTCGTGATCGGTCTCCCGGCGTTCCTCGCCGATCGCCTGCTCAAGCGCTCGGACTCGACGCTCGCCACCAAGGGCGGCCTCGGCATGGTCGCGGACGTCTTCGCGATCGTCCTGCTCGGCATCGCGCTCATGCTGGTCGGCGCCGACGCGATGACGTCGAGCCTCTTCCAGCACGAAGGCGATCTCTACGCGAAGCACGGCTCGACGCTGATGGCTCGCGCGGCGTACTTCATCGCGGGCGTCAGCCCCATCTTCCCGGGCGACAAGCCGGCCGCCGCGCCGAACGGCTCGGCGTCCGCCTCCGCCTCGGCGAGCGCGTCGGCGCGCCCGAAATGACATGGAGCGCGTGACATGAAGAGCTACGCGACGTTCTTCCTGATCGCGGTCATGTCGCTGGGCCTCGTGTTCCTGCTCGTCACGCGTCCGCACAAGGATCATCCGGCACCCGGCGTCGATCCCGCGTTCCTCGAGGTCGCGGCATCGCCCGACGGCGGCGCGGAAGGTGGAACGACCGTCGCCGCAGCCGGCGATGCAGGCGCCGAAGCGGCCGCGCCCCTGAAGCAGGTCGAGCGTCCGCTGCGTGTGACCACGCTCGGCTGGGAGCTCGTCGCGCCCGGCGTCGCGCTCACCGCCGTCGACGGCGGAGTGACCGGTCCGGCGCTCGAGCTCGCGCCGGAGACGACGCTCGACGCCGTCGAAGCTCGCCTCGCGCGCGGCGGCAGCGATCCGGTCGGCGCGGACATCGCGGTGCTGCCGCTCCCCGCGTTCGTGGTCGCGTACGATCGCCTGCGCGCGCTCGATCCTCGTGCGTTCGTCGTCGTCGGCTTCTCGCGCGGTCGCGAAGAGGTGCACGCGTCGCCCGGCGCGCTCCTCAAGCCTCCGCCTGCGGCCGACGAGGTGAAGCTCATCGCGCTCGCACCCGCCACCGCCGCCGATGCGACCGCGAAGGCGGCGGGCAGCGAGTCGGCGACGACGCTCGGCCTGTTCGCGCTCGATCTGCTCGGCGTGCCTGCAGCGCGGGTCCGGATGATCGCGCCTGGTGCGCCGGATGCGAAGGCCGCGCCGTTCTCGGCCATCGTGCGTGGCGCGGCCGACGAGCGGAAGCTCGCGTTCTCGACGGCGGATGCATCGAAGCTCGTACCGATCGTCGCGGTCGCCCCCAAGGCGCAGCTCGACGCGAACGAGGCGAAGATGCGCGAGTTCGCGAAGGCCTGGCTCGACGGGCTCGAGCGCTCGCGCAAGGACGCATCGAACGTCGCGCGACGTCTCGCGAACAAGGAGCTCGTTCCGCTCGGCGCCGGTGTCGGCGGAGCGCCCGAGGCGATCGCGCTCCTCGAGCGGCTCGGACAGATCGAGCCGGCCGGTCTCGCCCAGCAGCGCGCGCTGATCGGCGCGACGGCGGCGAGCGCAGGCGGCGTGACGCTCGACGCGCTCGCGCAGAAGACGTGGGCGCTTTGCCGCGCCGGAGGTCTCACGACGAGCGCAGCGCCCAGCCCGCTCCCGATCGACGAGCGCGTGGCCACGGCGATCGCGCCCGCGCCTCCGCCCAAGCACACCGCCGACGCTCCCGCGGGCGCCGATGCGGGCGCGTTCGCACCGCTGCCGACCGGGACCACGCCGCTGCTCGTCTATCGCGCCGTCGATGCGCAGGCGGATGCCGCCACGGTCGCCGCGCAGATCGGTTTCCTTGCCGGCGTGTTCGAGCACGCGGCGTTCCGCGTGAGCGCAAAGGGCGGCGAGAAGGCCGCCCGCGCGATCGCGGCGCAGGCGCGCGACAGGTTCGACATCGCACCGGCGCGCCTCGCGACGGCAGCAGGCGAGCCGGCCGGCGCGTTCGCGACCGTCGAGATCGTCTCGCTGCCGTAGGCGTCACTTCAGCGCGTCGAAGAACTGCCACGTCACCTTGCCGGCGTTGCTCCACGTGCCGTGGCCGAGGCCCGGGACGCGGCACACGCTGACCGGCTGGAAGCATCCGTCGAGCGTGACGCACGGAGGGACGAGCGTGCTCGCCCCGCCGGATTTGCAGCGGTTCGCGTAGCTCCAGTGATCGATGCTCTTCTGACCCTCGGCGGGCGGCACCGTCCCGTCGCCGTTGCCGTGCACGACGAGCGACGCGACGGCCTTGCCGGGACACACGAGGTGTCCGGTCGCATCGTAGCTTCCGGAGGTCTCGTACGGACCGCCGCCTGCGTGCGTCGCGACGGCGCGGATCCGCTCGCCGCGTTTGCACGCGAGCTGGTTCGCCATGTACGCGCCGTTGCTGAACCCGGTGAGGAACACGCGTCGGGCATCGATGCAGAGCGTGTTGTGAGCGACGAGCGAGATCGCGTCGAAGAGCGCGACGTCTCCGTTGCTCGACGTGGGTGCGTCGAGGTTCCAGGTACCGCCCGTGCCGTGGGGATACACGAACACTGCGCGGCCTGCGGCGACCTTCTCGAGATCCGTCTGCGAGCGCGCGCCCGCGGCGTTGCCGCCGCCGCCGTGGAAGACGAAGACGAGCGGGTAGGGCGTCTGCGGCGCGTACCCTTCGGGGACGACGAGCGTGTACGCGCGATCGCGTCCGAGCGCTTGCACGTGCTGCGTCGACACGCCGGGATGCGCCGCCGGTCTTCCGCAGCCCGGCGATCCGATGGGCGTCCCGCCCGAGCTCGACGGCGCGCCCGCGCTCGACGCCGCATCGGTCGACGGCGACGAAGGAGGCAAGCCGTAGGCGGGCGGCCGGCTCTCGTGATCTCCGCACGAGAGCAAGACCACGGTCATGCCGGCGAGCGCCCGTTCCCACGACATGATCGAGACTCTACCTCACGAGGGAGAGTCGCGGACCGGCGCCGAACGCGACCATGTGGCCGCTCTCCTCGGCGACGTACACGTCGCACCGCTCGTCCACGCGCAGCAGATCCGGGATCGCATCGCACGGACCGACGGTGCCGAGATGCGCGCCGTCGCTGGGCCGGAAGATCTGGACGTCGGTGTGGGGCACGAACAGCGCGCCGGAACGGAGCACCGGCTCGAGCTTTCGCGGCGTGTCGGAGTCGAGGCCGCGTCCGAGCGCCTGCTTCCAGCGCGGCGTCCCGAGCTTGCCGTCGATGCCGACGAGCTCGCCGGTCGGCGTGTTGCCGACGAGGAGATCGTCGACCGCGAGCCACGACGTCCCCACGGGCGCGACGGGCGCGACGGTGTGGAAGAGCGGCGTGCCGGTCTCGCGATCGAAGGCCGAGAGGCGGAGGCCGCGACGATCGCGCACGGCGACGGTGACGGTGGACGCGGTGACGAGCGGCGGGCCTTCGATGGTGCACGGAGAAGAGGGGAGCTTCGCGCTCCAGCTCGCGCGGCCCGAGAAGGGATCGATCGCGTGCAGCACGGCGGCGCTGCTCGCGCCGCCGGCGACGGCGAACATCATCTCGTGATCGACGGTCGGCCCGGCGCAGAAGCGGAGGCGATCGCGGCAGCGCCACACGACGGCGCCGGTCTGCACGTCCACCGCCGTGAGCGCGCTGTCGCCCGACGCGACGTAGAGGAGCTTGCCGACGCGCTTCAGGCGCAGAGCGCCCGCGCGTCCCCATGCGTAGCGCCAGCGCGCCTCGCCGCTCGTGAGATCGATCGCGACGAGGTGCTTGTCGCCTTCGGTGACGATGAGGAGCTTCGGCAGGCCCGCGGTGTTGACGACCGCGCCCGCGCACGGCCCGGAGACGCGCGGCGCGATCCAGGTGCGAAGGGTGACGTCGCCGGAGGAGAAGTCGTGCAGAGCAATCTGCCCGTCCGGAGAGATGCGGGCGATGCCAGCGGGCGTCACGACGCTCGTGGCGCGCGGCGTGGGACGGCGCCAGAGCAGCTCGCCGCTGCTGCGATCGAGGCAGAACGTCTCGAGCGCGGCGCCGATGACGATGCGGTC
>JAQBQJ010000520.1 GCA_028287065.1 Labilithrix sp.
GCCGGTCTCCGTGCGGCACCGCGCGCTCGCGGGGGCGCGCGTGCTCGCCGTCGACGACGAGCCCGACGCCGTGGAGCTCGTGTCGATCGTCCTCGAGCAAGCCGGCGCGGTGGTTCGCACGGCGGGCTCGGTCGCGGGGGCGCTGGAGGTGATGCGCGCGTGGGCGCCGGACCTGCTCGTGAGCGACATCGGCATGCCGGGGCAAGACGGCTTCGCGCTCGTTCGGCAGCTGCGCGAGCTACCTCCCCCACTTGGCGACATTCCCGCGATCGCGCTCACGGCCTTCGCGCGACGCGAGGATGCCGACGCGGCGCTGCGCGCGGGCTTCGGATGGCATCTCGCGAAGCCGGTGGATCCGCGCGTGCTGACGCGGAGCGCGGCGCATGCGCTCTCGACGCGACCGCGTCGCTGAGAGGCGACCGCGTCGACGAGCAGCGTTACGAGCGACGACGGCGGCGTGCGACCATCGCGAGCGCGAACGCGGTCATCGCGATCAGCGGAACGCGCGACGGCACGGACCGCGAGACGGCGCACGCGAGGCCGACGCGGGCGCGACCAATGGCCTCCACCTCGTCGGAGTCGTCGGAGGCGCGATGGTCCCACTCGGTCGAGAGATCCGCGGACGCGGGGCGCGACGTCGGTACCGCCAATGACGAGAGAGAAGCAGACCCCGGCGAAGAGCCGGATGCCGGAGCGGCGGGGCGCGGCGCAGGCACCGACGTATCGGAGTCGGCGCAGCACCGGAAGCCCTGCTGGTACGCGATGAAGTCCTCGTTGTGCGCGCGCGTCGCGGGACGACAGCGCGCGCGCACCGGTCCCCAGTAGCCGCCCTTGAGGATCGACGAGAAGCCGGTGGTACGCGCGCTGCGCGTCCACTCATCGACGTTGCCCGTCATGTCGTAGACGCCGAAGGGGCTCTTGCAGGCGCCGCGGGCTCCGGAGGGCTCGGCCTGCCAGAGCCGATCGAGCTCGATGCGTGCGCCGTTGCCGTCGCGCGGCTGGAGGGCGCCCTCCGCGAAGGGACGCCAGTCGCGATCGACGACGCATGCGGTGGAGTCGCGCGTGTAGCCGTACGGATAGGGACGGACCTCCTCGCCTTCGCAGGCGAAGGTCCATTCGCTCTCGTTGCAGAGTCGTTTGCTCGACTTCTTGCAGAGCGATTCGGCCTCGCGAAACGTCACGACGATGACCGGGTTCTGACCGAGCACGTTCGGGTACTCGAACCGGTCCACGCAGAAATCGAGCGCCCGCGTGGGCAGCTTCGCCACCTCGGCGTCGATCTTCGCGCGATCGAAGGTGCGGCAGCGGGCCGGGAATTCCTTGCTGATCCAGTCGGTGCAAGCGCCGTCCTGGATGCGTTCGATCTCGCCCGTCGCCTCGCCGTGGAGCTCCAGGCGATAGTTCCCTTTGACGCGGACCATGCCGGTCCCGCAGCCCGCGCTGTTCTTCTCGCGCGCGTCGGTGAGCACCGAGCGCTCCTCCGTGCTGCCGACGTCGACGAGGGTGAGCGGACCGCCTGCGCGACCGATCGCCTGCCAGTGCTTCTTGTCGACGGAGCGCCAGTCGAAGCGCGGGTCGTCACCGCGTCTGAGCTCATTCTGGTACTCGACGAGCGAGAGACCGTGCGCACGCAGCCACCATCCGCCTGCGAACGCGATGGTGAGGGCGATCCCCGCCAGCGTCTGCGCAAGGAGGACGGATCGGAGCGCGCGGTGGTCGCTGGGCGCGGCGGATTCGTGTTTGACGGTGGAGGGCGTCATGGCGGGACCGCCCCTTCACACTAGCGCGTTTGACGCTTGTCGCCGCGCCGGGCGCGCAGTCAACTCTCCGGAATGCGCGTCGCGATCGCCACCTGCCAGAGCCCTCCCGAGCCCGATCCCGACGAGGCCCTCCTCGTCGAGGCACTTCGCGTCGCCGGCCTCGACGCGAGGGTCCTCGCCTGGGACGAGCCAGGAGCCGCGGGTGCCTTCGCCGAGCAGGACGTCGTCGTGCTCCGGTCGACGTGGAATTACTACGAGCGCGTCGATGCCTTCGTCGCGTGGGTCGCGAAGATCGGAGGCGTCACCAAGGTCCTCAATCCTCCGCGCATCGTCGCGTGGAATGCCAGAAAGACCTATCTCGCCGAGCTCGAAAGGCGCGGCGTCGACATCGTGCCCACCGAGTTCGTGCTCCGCAGCGAAACGCGCGACGTCGCTGCGATCTTCGAGAAGCACGGCTGGGACCAGGTGGTCATCAAGCCCGTCGTGTCCGCGGGGTCGTTCCGCACCGAGCGCTTCGCCCGGGACGCGCTGCTCGCCGCGCAGTCGTTCCTCGACGGACTCGTCGCCGATCGCGACGCCATGGTCCAGCGGTGGATGCCGTCGGTCGAGACCTACGGCGAGCGCTCGCTCGTGTGGATCGACGGCGAGATCACGCACGCCATCCGGAAGACGCCGCGCTTCGCGGGTGGCGTCGAGCAGGTCTCCGGCGAGGTGCCCATCGCCGATGACGAGCGGGCATTCGCCGAGCGCGCGCTCGCGCCGTTCGCATCCGAGCTCCTCTACGGGCGCGTCGACATGGTCCGCGACGCGGACGGCGTGCTCCGCGTCATGGAGCTCGAGCTCATCGAACCGTCGCTGTTCTTCCGGCAATCGCCGCGCGCGCTCGCGCGCTTCGTCGCAGCGATCGGCCGGAGACTGCGGCAGTAGGCCGAGCACTCACGCGAGGCCCTTCTTACCGGGGCTCGGGCGGTCTACGCTCCGCGTATGGGCTGCCTGTTCTGCAACGTGCTCGAGAAGAAGGTCCCCGCCGACGTCATCTACGAGGACGAGCACGCGGTGGCGTTCCGCGACATCCGACCGATGGCGCCGACGCACGCGCTCGTCATTCCTCGCAAGCACATCGCCGCGATCCGCGCGCTGGGCGACGATGAGGCCGCCACGATCGGCCACGTGATCCTCGCCGCGCGGAACGTCGCGAAGCAGGAAGGCCTCGAGGCCGGCGGCTACCGACTGGTCATCAACGACGGCGACGCGGCCGGACAGACGGTGCACCACATCCACGTCCACCTCCTCGGCGGCCGCCCCCTGACCTGGCCGCCCGGTTGAGAGAGCGCTTGCGCTGAGCGCTCACTCCGCGGACGGCGTCGCGTCCGAGGGCGTGGCCACGCCCTGCGCGGCGCGAGCGAGGTCGCCGGTCTCGCCGCCTGCGTGAAGCAAACGCGCGAGCGCCGTCTCCACGAGCACGCGATCCTCGTCGTCGGCGGCGAGGCACGGCGCTCCCGCGCGCACCGCGAGCAAGCGCAACGCCGCGAGCTCGACGCGCGACAGCTCGACGACGCGGGTGAGGTGCATCACCGGGATCTCGTAGCGCAGCACGAAGTCGACCTGGCCGTTCACATCACGACCGGCGTATCCCTCGGCGGCGTTGTGCTCGAGCCTCAATGCGCACGCGCGACCGAGATGCTTCACGATCCCACGGAGCGTCGCGGCGCGAGACTTCGCGCGCCGCACGCCGGCATTCGCGAACAGCTCGAACATCCGATTCCGCGCGTACACGCCGGGCGCGAGCGCCATCGCCACCGTCAGCGCCTCGATGCGAGCTTCGTCAGCGGGGCTGAGCCTCACCGGCGAAACGCGCGGACGCGCGCGCGCGCGGGGCCGCTTCATTCGTCGTCTCCACCATAGGTCGGCATGCCGGTAGCGCCCCCGGTCACGTCGTTGAGGAGAGCGGCCTGGCGATACGTGCGGAGCGCGGTGATGAGCTCGTCGAGGTCGCCCTCGATGATGCGATCGAGCTTGTTCAACGTGAGCTTGATGCGGTGATCGCTGATGCGGTTCTGCGGATAGTTGTAGGTGCGGATCTTCGAGCTGCGCTCGCCGGTTCCGACCATGCCCTTGCGCTCGGCCGAGATGGCCGCTTCGTGCTTCTGGATCTCGAGGTCGAGGAGGCGACTCTTCAGCACCTTCATCGCCTTCGCTTTGTTCTTCAGCTGCGAGCGCTCGTCCTGACACTTCACGAGGAGGCCCGAAGGCTTGTGCTGGATCTGGACGGCGCTGTTCGTCGTGTTGACGCCCTGACCGCCCGGCCCGCCGCTCGCGGCGATCGAGATGATGAGGTCGTTCTCGTCGATCTGCACGTCGACGTCCTCGGCCTCGGGCATCACGGCGACCGTGGCCGTCGACGTGTGGATGCGCCCCTGCGTCTCCGTCGCCGGCACGCGCTGCACGCGATGCACTCCGCCTTCGAAGCGCATCTGCGAGTAGACGTCCTTGCCGTTGACGAGGGCGATGACCTCTTTGTAGCCGCCGGACGCGCTCTCGCTCAGCGAGGCCACCTCGATGTTCCACCCCTTGGTCTCGGCGTAGCGCGCGTACATGCGGAAGAGATCGGCCGCGAACAGCGACGCCTCCTCGCCGCCTTCCCCGCCCCGGATCTCGAGGACGACGTTCTTCTTGTCGTTGGGGTCGGTGGGCAGCAGGAGGAGCTGGATCTGGCCTTCGAGCGTCGAGCGCTCGGCCTGGAGGCCGGGGAGCTCCAGCTCGACGAGCTCGCGCAGCTCGGGATCGGCGAGCGCCTCCTCGTCCTCGCGGATCTTCTTCTCGAGCGTGCGATAGCGGCCGAACGCCTGCACGATCGTCTCGATGTCGGTCCGCTCCTTGTTCAGCTTGGTGAGCTGATTGCGGTCGGCAAGGACCCGCGGATCACAGAGGAGGTCGTCGAGCTCGACGTAGCGCCTCGAGAGTTGCTCGAGCTTGTCGACGGGAAGCATCGACCTCCGAGTCTATCACGCAGCCTGGGCGGTCTTGCGGAGACGTCCCGA
>JAQBQJ010000537.1 GCA_028287065.1 Labilithrix sp.
CGCCGAGTCGCTCCACGAGATGAGCGGCAGCACCGGTCCGTTCGTCGTCTTCGACTGCACGACGGTGTCGGCGCAGCTCGTCGAGGCCGAGCTCTTCGGGCACGAGCGCGGCGCGTTCACCGGCGCGATCGCGTCACGCGCCGGCGTCTTCGAGGAGGCGGACGGCGGCACGTTGCTGATCGACGAGATCGGCGATCTCGAGCTGCCGCTCCAGGCGAAGCTCCTTCGCGCGATCGATCGCGGCGAGGTGAAGCGCGTCGGCGGCAATCGCTCCATCAAGGTGCAGGTGCGGATCCTCTCCGCCACGCGCCGCGATCTCGACAAGGCGGTCGCCGCCGGACGCTTTCGCGACGACCTCTTCCACCGTCTCGCGGTCGCACGCATCGAGCTTCCGCCCCTTCGCGAGCGCAAGGGAGACGTCCCGCTCCTCGCTCGCCGTTTCGCGCAGGAGATGGGCGCGCCCGATGCGCTCACCGCGGAGGTCGTCGCGCGCTTCGACGACTACGACTGGCCCGGCAACATCCGCGAGCTGCGGAATGCCGTGGCTCGTTACATCGCGCTCGGCGACGACGACGTCGTGCGGCGGAGCATGCGCGACAGCTCTCATGTTCCAGCGGCGCCGAGCCGCCCCGGGTCGCAAGGGGCCATCCCGAGCGTCGCGCCCGGCAGTCGTGAGGACTGGCTCGGCCCGCTGCTCGCGATGCCGTTCCCGATCGCGCGTCGCAAGACGCTCGAGGAGTTCGAGCGGCGCTATGTCGAGGCGGCGATCTCCGCGCACGGAGGCAACGTGTCCGCAGCCGCGCGCGCGTCGGGCCTCGCGCTCCGCTACTTCCGTCTCGTGAAGGCGCGCCAGTCGACCTGAGCGCGCGTATTCCGGCGGTCAGTAATCGCGGCGGGTCCCGTTGCGGCCGACCTTCACCTGGCGGTGATCGAAGTCGGGCTCGCTGTCGTCGTCGACGTCGCCGAAGCCGAAGTTCAGGAGCGCGGTCCAGGGGAGGACGCCGTCTTCGGCGTGGTTCGCGAGGCCGATCTGCACGCCGCGAAGGCTCTTCGTGTGGTTGAACAGCCCGACCTGCACGCCGCGCACGCGCTCGGCGAGGTTGGCGACGCCGATCTGCGCGCCGTCGACGTGCTTCGCGTAGTTGGCGAGCGCGCCGAGCTGGATGCCGGTGTGCTCCTCGAGCGCGACCGCGCCGCCGCCGATCTGGAGGCCGATCGACTCCTTCGAGATCGCGACGAGGCCGGTCTGCGCGAGGCCGTGGAAGCTGCCCGCGCCCGCACCCAGCGCGCCGAGCTGGACGAGGCCGCGGAAGTCGTTCGACGTGAACGCCGATGCGCCGACCTGCGCGAGGCCGTAGAAGTTGCCGTGCGCGGTGCTGACGACGCCGGCCTGCGCGATGCCCACGAACGCGTGCTTGCCGCCCGACTCCTTCTCGCCGAAGACCTGCGGGCCGGTCGCGTTGACCGCGCCGATCTGCGCGATCCCGATGAAGTCGCCGCGCGAATGGTTGAACGCGCCGATCTGCGCAGCGCCGGCGAACTGCTTGTCCGTGCGATTGTAGAGGCCGAGCTGTGAGACGCCCGTGAAGGTGCGCGCGCGGTTGAATGCCGCAAGCTGCGTGACGCCGACCATGTCGAGCGAGCGGTTGTAAGCGAGCGCCGTCTGGCCGATGCCGGTGAAGTTGCGCGCGCGGTTCTCGGTGATGCTCAGCTGCACGCCGCCGCCGAACGAGTCGGAGAGGTTCCGGCCGAGCGCGATCTGCGCGAGGCCGATGTGCGTGCCGGCGTCGTTGCGGACCGCAGAGAGAGAGAAGCCGCCGTAGAAGCGCTCCGTGCGCGCATGCGCGAGCGCGAACGTGGCGATGCCGCCGAACGTGCCGAGCTTGGGACGAAGACCCGCGTGGAGCACCGCCCAGTCGCCCGGAGGGTCGGTGGCGATCGGCGCGTTGTACCTGCGGTTCGTGTCACTGTCGTAGGCTTGCTGCGAATCGACGGCGACGCCGTCGCTCTCGGCGGCGATCGACATCGGCGTCGCCTGCGTCGCGCTAGGCGACCCCGCCTGCGGGGGCGCGGCCGGCTGCGGCCTCGCCTGCTCCTGCATCTGCGCCTTCGAGCGCGCCGGCGTCGTACCGAATGACGACTCCTCGTCGGCGTGCGCGTCGACGGAAGAGAGGAGGAGGAGAGCGACGGGGGCGAACGAGGCGAGGAGGTGGTTCAAGCGCATGGGTCTAGAAACGAGCGATCGAGCGCGACCTTACAGTCTCGCCAAGCGGTCGAAATGATGCGCCAATGCCGAAACCCCGTGCTTCCGCGCGCTCCGCTCCTCCTCTTGATCGCCCTCGCCGGCTGCCGCCCGGAACGCACGCCGCCGCGCCCGGCCGCCCCCGCGTCCGCGTCCGCGTCCGCCCCCGCGTACCCGGGCACTCCCATCGAAGGAGAGACCCCGCGCCGCTACCCCGATGCGCGTGCATACTGCATGGACTTCGTGGCGCGCGCGACGCGCGAGCTGCGCGAGGCCGGCGGCTTCCCGCACCTCCGCCCCACCAACCCGTCGTGTCGTGAATCGAAGCTGCCCGTTCCGTTCGAGGGAGGCCCCGTCTTCACGTCGGCGCACGCGTTCGCGATCGACTCCGGCCTCGCGACCGAGCAACGCCTCGTCATCGAGCTGACCGACGGTCTCGAGGACACGCCGATCGTCTGGAGCTACCAGAACCTCCATGCGGCACAGTCGGTCCCGTATCCTGCGACGCTCGAGTCGCTTCGCGTCGACGAGGGGAAGCTCGTCGCCGTGGTCGGCCGAGAGCATGTGTGGTTCCTGCCCGACGCGACGGGTGATGCCGGCACGCCGGAGCGCTTCCTCGTGCGCGGCGTGGTCGCGTGCGAACCCGGTCCGACGCTGAGATGCACGAGCTGGTTCACCGACGCGAGCGCGCCGTGGCTGGGGATGAAGCGCCGCGCGTTCGACGCCACGACGCCGTGGCAGCGTCTCGCGTGGGATCGGACGCCGGCGTTCACGATCGGTGCCGGCGCGATGCTCACGGTCACAACGGCGTGCCCGAGCTGTAATTCGCGTTGAAGTGACCCTGGAACGCGTCGGGTCCTGCCGGTCGGTCGGGCACGACGGCGACGTACCACGGGATCACCGCTCCGAAATCGACGGATCACCCGGAAATGGGACATTGTCCGCGACCTCGGCGTATGTCATGGACCGCCCTCGCTGGCCTGGCAGCGGCGCGAACCAACGAGAAAAACGAGCATGTCCCCGGAATCGAGCAACGGGTCTGGTTCACGTGATGCGCGTCGCGGCGAGCCGCGCATGCCTGTCGTCCTGGCCGTCGAGCTGAGCTCGAAGGCGAAGCCCGGACGATGCGGCGTCACGCGCAACGCGAGCGGGAAGGGCCTGCTCATCGTGACTCCCAGCCGCTTCTCCGTGGGTGACGAGCTCGACGTCTCGGTGCACGTCGGCACGCAAGCCGGTCGCGTCGCCGCACGCGTCGTGCGCGTCGAAGAGAACGGCAAGGAGTCGTCGGAGGTCTGGCGCTATCGCCTCGCCGTCGAGCTCGAAGAGAAGCTCCCGGGCGAGCTGCTCCAGGAGGCGCGTGCGCGCCTGCCCGGCGGAACGCACTGAAGGTCTCTTCCGATCGGCGCGCGATGGCCGCGAAGAAGAAGAAGTCGAACAAGAGGTTCGTAGCGAAGCGGTCGGATGCCGAGCGCGTGGCGCTCAGCTTCTGCCGGGAACGCACCGAAGAGGGACATCGCCAGGCCGGCCGCGTGCCACCGTCGAAGACGAACGCTCCGCGCGTCGTCGGCGCACGGAGCATCGACGAATCGATCCGCAACTACCCGACGGAGGACGAGAAGCTCCTCCAGCTCGGGCGCTGGGATCCCGACGACTTCACGACGACCGATCCGTGGCGCGTGATGCGGATGACGTCGGAGATCGTCGAGGGCTTCGATACGCTCGATTCGATCGAGCGCGGCGTATCCATCTTCGGTTCGGCACGCACTGCGCCCGATGATCCCCATTACGCGGCCGCCGTCGAGACCGCGCGGCTCCTCGCGAAGGCGGGATATGCGATCATCACGGGCGGCGGTCCTGGGATCATGGAGGCCGCGAATCGCGGCGCGCGGCTCGGCAAGGGCCCTTCGATCGGCTGCAATATCGAGCTTCCGTTCGAGCAAGGGACGAATCCCTATGTCGATACGGCAATCAACTTTCGATATTTCTTCGTCCGAAAGACGATGTTCATCAAATATTCGAATGCCTTCATCGTCTTTCCCGGCGGGTTCGGGACGCTGGACGAGGCATTCGAAGCGCTGACGCTGATCCAGACCGGCAAGATCTACCAATTCCCGGTCGTGTTCTTCGGCACGGAGTACTGGGGCGGCCTCGTCGATTGGCTGCGCGATCGCGCGCTGGCGGGCAAGAAGATCTCGAAGGGCGACCTCGAGCTTCTCACGCTCACGGACGACCCGAAGCAGGCTGCGGCGTGCGTCATGCGTGCCCATCGCTGAGCGGGTGATTCGAAGCTACATTTGGGAGATGTGCCTCATCTGCATCGAGCTCGACAAGAGTGGAATGACGTTCCGCGAGGGGCGCCGCGCGCTCGGTGAGATGCGGGGAAAGCTCGATGCGAAGCACATCGAAGAGGTCGAGGCGAAGCTCGACGAGGCCGAGCAAGCCGAGAATCGGAAGACGCCGACGCCCTGACGCGAGAGAAAAGAGAGCACTCCAAATCCGAGTTTCACCTCGTCGACGAGATCCTCCCTGCGGTTCGCGAGGAGGGCGTCGCCAGCCTCACGGCGGGCCTTCGCGCGACGGATCGCCCGCTCCGACGGCCTTTGCCACGACCAGGTAGATGAACTTCGCGGTGTGGTCCTGCGCGCTCGTCAGCGTGGTCCCGATCGCCGCGTCGACGTCCGGATCGCCCTCCCAGCACACGCGATAGTCGATGTGCTGGCGCGCAATGAAGCGCAGCGGGTTCGCGTCGAGGACGCGGCACATGACGCCGTGCTCCCACTGGCGCTTCGCATACGCGCCGACCACGGCCTTCACGCCGGGAACCCAGAGCTCCTTCGAGTCGCGCGCCGTCTTCAAGATGTAGTCGTGCAGCTCGCCCATCGGTGCGCCGCTCCACTCCTCGAGCGGGTAGCGCGCCTGGATCTCCATCGCGTAGCCCTCGAGGTTCGAGTGCAGCTTCGCCGGATGCATCGTCGCGGTGAAGTTCGTCGCATGCATCGGCTGCGTCATGTCCGTGTAGTAGTGCAGCGCGAGCCCGAGCTCGTAGCACGCCTTCGCGTTGCCGCTCGCGAGCCGGCCCGCGCCGTCTTCCATCGAGCGCTTGATGTGCAGCTCGGCCTCGGTGAGCGCCGTCGGGCTCGTCGCTCCCTTGTAGTTCTTGCCGGTGTCGACATCGAAGAAGTGGCTCTCCCATGTCGCTCCGGAGAGCGCGACCTGCGCGTCGTTCGCGCCCATCGCGAGGTCGTGGCGACCGTTGTTGTAGACCGCCTTGAAGTCGGCATCGATGAGCCCTTGCTGCCAGTTCGTCCGGCAATTCGGCTCGTTCATGAAGGCGACGGCGCTCTTCGCGACGGGCAGCTCGGGGTGCTTGGCGAGGAGATCGATCCCGCGGTTCACGATCCAGAGATGCGTCGACGCATGCTCGTTGTCGACGCTCTCGGCGTCCCACTTGCCTTCCGTCGCGCCGACGTCTTCGCCGTCCGCTCCGTCGCCTTCGTCCGATTGTGCCGAGCACGCGACGACCGCGGTGGTCAGAGCGAGCGCGACGGCCATGAGGTGCTTCGTGTCCATGATGGTTGTCTCTGCTTCTCTCAGGAGCCGCCGCGGCTCTCGACTTGGGCCACGAAGGTGGCGATGGATTTCAGGAGCAGCGTTCGCGGGTACGGGTTCGCGCCGACCCCGTCGTTGGTCGAGAACGCGCGCGGGAAGCTGAGGCCCCAGTGGTGGATGCCGACGGTCCCCATGAAGTACGTCTTCAGAGGCTGCTGCGCGGGGTTCATGGCGGCATGAACGTCCGGCCAGAAGCGTGCACGCTGCACGGGTACCTGGCTGTCCTGCAGCTGGTTCTGGCTGGCCGCGAGGAGGTCGTAGTAGTTGCCGCGCAGGCTGCGGAAGTCGAGCGAGCGCGTGTCGTAGGCGGTCTCGTTCAGCGTGAGCGGCGAGACGGGCGCGCCCTTCGCGGTCGCATCGCCCATCGTGCCGGTGATCGCGTAGTACCGGATGTTCGACGGCAGCGTGTGCGTGTGGAACCAGTCCGTGCGAGCCTGCGTCGTGAGCGTCTGGACGCCCTTCACGACCTGCACCGCGGTCTTCTTGAAGCGCTCGATGTTCTGGCAGTACTCGGCGCTCGGCGCGTTCATGTGGAGCACGCCGAGGATCGCGCTCGAGTCGCCGTCGCCCGCGAATACCTTCTGCGGATCGCCGAAGAGCACGCGACGCGTGAACGACACGATGCGTCCGACGTCCGCGAAGTCGGTCTGGATGCCTTCGCGCGAGAGCGCCTCGTTCTGGTTCGTCATGCCGCGCGCGGCGAGCGCTTCGCGAGCGAGGAACGCGGTCCAGTGACCGAAATTCCTGGTCATCAGCAACGCGCCCGGCGTCGGACCGGTGCACGACTCGAGCTTGTTCTCGACGAAGTCCGTCATCGTGTCGAGCATGCGGCGCTGCGGTCCGTCGGCGAGCGCCGCATCGGCGAGCTGTGTTCCGTAGATGACGCCGGCGAGCGCGATCACGCCGCGCAGCTTCGGCATCCAGGGTGCGTGGGCGGCCTGCGCGCGTGACACGAGGTTGAGCGCGGTCGGCGTGCCGCGCGAGTAGCCCATCACGTAGAGGTGCTCAGGCGCGCCGATGATCTTGAAGTACTTCTCGAGACGCGTGAGGTAGTAGTCGGCGTTCTCGTCGAGCGTGCCGAACGTCTCCAGCGAGCCGAGCTCGGGGCGCAGATACGTGATCGTGACGAGCGGCGTTCCGTCGGAGTCGTCGATCGAGCCGACGCGCACGAGATCGCGCATCGAGCGCGAGACGTCCTTCACCTCGGCCGCGGCGAACTGGCGATCGTGGACGAGGTCCTCGTTCTTCGCGGGCTCCGCCTCGAGCGCCTTCATCTTGCGATCCCAGGTCACGCTCGCGGCGCCGCCGTAGCGGAAGACCTCCTCGAATGGCGACACGGGGATGAACTCACCGAAGATGCCGGGGACGACCACGATGTGCACCGGGTTGCGACGCAGCTCGTTCTCGAGCGGGCCGTTCGGTCCGATCTTCTTCACGAGCGGAGTGACGAGGCCCTGCTGGTAGAAGTCCGTGGGGCGCATGCGCGCGAACGCGGCGTCGTAGGCCTGCATCGCGCCGCGGGCCGTGAGCGCCTCTTCGGTCGGCATGAGCACGAGCTGGCGGATCTGCTCGTCCGAGTAGTGACCGTCCCTCTTCAAGTACGTGTAGAGGTCGTTGCGGAAGAGCGCGGGTCCGAAGCGTCCTCCCGGCGCGCTGATCTCCGCTTCGTCGGCCTCGGCGGAGTCGCCTTCGGGATCAACGGCGCAGCCCGGTGCGGCGGCGAGGGTGCCGGCGGCCGCGAGGGCGAACATCCAGGAGGCGACCGTTCGGGGGAGCGATTTCACGATGGCACACACTCACGCACATGCCGTGCCGCCGATCATGATCTGCCCAGATTTCCCGGCGATCGTGGGGGTATCTGCCCGTGGAGCGCAGCTCCTCGCGCCATGAGGTGGATCGCCACTGTGCTCGTCGGTCTGGATCCCCACGGCCCTCGCTGGTACGGCCAGGGCACATGGCGGGGAACGACGAAGAGAAGCGGCGCGAGAAGCAGACGCTGATACCGGCGTTCGATCCGGAGACGCTCGCGAAGGACTTCGAGGCGGCGACGGATCGTCCGACGATCACGCCGCCGTACGACGCGTCTTCGTATGCGCGCATCGTCGACGAGCACATGGGTACGGGCGACGGACGCGACACGCCGCGCACCATCACCGCCGCGATGCCGACAGGCGCGGACGACCCGACCGACAACGCGCTCGAGAGCCAGTCGAGCGGGACCATCGGCCGCGCGATGTACGGCAACTACCTGCAGAGCAACTACCCGGAGGCGATGGTCCTCGCCGAACGCGTGCTCGAGCGCGAGCCCGATCACGCGCTCGCGAAGCTCGTCTTCGAAGGATGTCGCGCGCGCCTCGAGCCGCCCGAGCCGCACGATGAGCTGCCGCGTCTCGTTCCGTCGTCGGTGGTCCGTCTGAAGCGGCCGGCCTACGAGGTCACCGAGATCGCGCAGCTCGATGCCGACGTGAGGTCGCAGATCGTCCTCGAGCATGTCGACGGAGTCGCGGACGTCGCGATGCTCGCCGACCTCGCGGGCATCCCGCGCCCCGAAGCGCTCGAGCGGCTGCATGCGCTCCTCGAGCTCGGCATGCTCGAAGTCGTGAACGGCTGAAGATCAACACGGAAGCTCGGCGGCTCGGAGCCGAGAGAGAGCGAGTAAATTGCTGACGCAATTCCCCCGCCGGGGGAATCGCGCCAGCGATTCTCCCGGCTCCCTCTCGGTTCCGGGCCTCCGAGCTTCCGTGTAAAAAAATTGCGACT
Organism: Labilithrix sp.; assembly: GCA_028287065.1. Classification (GTDB taxonomy): domain Bacteria; phylum Myxococcota_A; class Polyangia; order Polyangiales; family Polyangiaceae; genus Labilithrix. Next base: position 8,612 of record JAQBQJ010000537.1, read on the forward strand.
GCGGCCGGCGAGGTGGCTCCTCCCCACGAATGAGCCCTTCTCTCCGCCCTTTCTTCGCTTGCTTCCTCTCCTGCGTCGTCGCGATGCTCTCGCTCGCGGCCTGCAGCACGACCACCGTCGAGAAGCTCTCGCCCGAGGCCGGCGTCGAGCCGACCGAGCCCGTCGAGCCCGGCGATCCGCAGCTGCCCGATCCGCCGGCGTGCGTGCCGAAGTGCGGCACGCGCGCATGCGGGAGTGACGGCTGCGGCGGCACGTGCGGCTCGTGCAAGAAGGGCGAGACGTGCAACACGAACAAGGGCACCTGCGCGTCGACGTGCATGCCGTCGTGCACCGGGCTCGTGTGCGGACCCGACGGATGCGGCGGCACGTGCGGCTCGTGCAGCACCGGGACGTGCCGTAACGGCGAGTGCCAGTGCACGACCGACGCGGACTGCGGTCCCAATCGCGTGTGCGGACAGGACACGAGCGGCAACCACGGCTGCACGCCGGTGTGCAATCCGTTCGACGGCTCGACGTGCACCGGCGGCAAGGCGTGCGCCTCGTTCGCCGAGGACGGCGCAGGCCGGCTCATCGCCGCGTGCGTCCCGATCGGCACGAAGCTCGAGAACGAGCCTTGCACCGATCAAGCAAACTTCGCCGGCACCGACTGCGGGCCGGGCCTCACGTGCGTGAAGCCGACGAGCACGGCGCCGTCGCCCGTGTGCATGCGCTTCTGCGATGCGACGCACGCATGCCCGAAGCCCGGACAGACGTGCGTGCCGCTCGCGAACGGCACGAACGCAGCCTCGGTGTATTCGGTGTGCGGACCTCCGATGGGGCCGTGCACGCCGAACCCGTGCACGAGCGCGAACAAGAACGTGTGCACGGTCGTGGGCGGTGTCGCGCAGTGCGGATGCAACGCCGGCTACGGCGATCAAGGCGGCACGTGCGTGAAGATCTGCGCGCCGAGCTGCGCCGGCAAGACCTGCGGTCCCGACGGATGCGGCGGGACCTGCGGAGCATGCGCGGCAGGCGCGACGTGCAAGTCGACCGGCCAGTGCTGCACGCCGAGCTGCGCGGGCAAGACGTGCGGCTCCGACGGATGCGGCGGGACCTGCGGCACGTGCGGTGCGGGTCAGATCTGCAGCGCGTCCGGTCAGTGCAACGTCTGCACGCCGAGCTGCGCGGGCAAGACGTGCGGTCCCGACGGTTGCGGAGGGTCGTGCGGTTTCTGCGCGGTCGGCGTGTGCAACGGCTCGGGTCAGTGCGCGTGCACGCCGAAGTGCGCGGGCAAGAACTGCGGCGACGACGGGTGCGGCGGAACCTGCGGCGCGTGCTCGTTCGGCAAGACGTGCGCGGCGGGACTGTGCACGGACCCGAACTTCTGCTCGAGCTCGCCGTGCTACGCGGCGTTCTCCGAGGGCGGATGCTGCGCGTCGAGCGCGTTCTGCGTCCGAGGGGCCGGCCAGGCCAACACGTTCTGCCGCAACGCGTGCGGTAAGTCCGGCGAGGGCTGCCGGGGCGACAACGACTGCTGCAGCCCCCTGAATTGCTTCGGAAACGTGTGCCAGTGAAAAGCGACGCGCCTTTGCGTTGTCCTCACCACTACCGCGACACGGGAAAATGGTGCTGGCTCACACATGGTCGCGGACGGCAAAACCGTCTTTCCGTCCGCGACCTTGCGCATGGCGCAGGGGAGCGGTAACGACAAGGCGTGCGAACGGCGTCCTGGCTCCTCTCGCTCGCCGTGGTCGCGGCTGCATGCGCGGCGCTCCCCGCGTGCTCGGCCGATCCGGAGACGCCGGAAGAGCCCTCGCCCGTGCCGCCGGAGGCCGTCACCAAGACGCCCCTAGCGCCTCCCGCCGGTGATCCGTTCGACGTCCCTCTCACGCGCGCATCGCAGGCCGAGCGTGATCTGTTCTTCGCCGGCGACGCTCTCTTCGAGCTCCCGCTGCGCGATGCCGACGGTCTCGGCCCGCTCTATACGCGTACGTCGTGCGGCGGATGTCACGCGTCGGGCGTGCGCGGCCCCGGTGCCGTCCAGAAGATGGTCGTCGTCCTTGCCGACGGCGTGACCGCGTCCGACGATCAGTCGGCGCTGCCCTTCGGTCACACGGTGCATCCTCTCTACACGGGCGGCGGCAAGACCGCGGTGCTTCCGCCCGACGGTCAGGGGCTGAACCTCAAGATCACGACGCGCGTCGGGCCGTCGATCCTCGGGCGCGGCTACGTCGAAGCGATCCTCGACTCCGAGATCGAGCGCGTCGCGGCCGAGCAGGCGCAGCGCACCGACGGCATCCACGGGCGCATCAATCACGTCGTCTACGCGTCGGAGCCGAACCCGGACACGCGCTTCCACGCGCATCGCAAGGGCGACGTGCTCATCGGCCGCTTCGGGCTGAAGGCGCGCATCGCCACGCTCGACGACTTCACCGCCGACGCGCTCCAGGGCGACATGGGCATCACGAGCCCGCTCCGTCCGACCGAGGTCACGAACCCGGACGGCCTCACGGACGATCTCAAGCAGGGCATCGACGTCGCGATCGACAGCGTGAACGTCCGCTCGATGTACGTGAGGCTCACCGAGATCCCGGGCCGCAAGAGCGTCACGAACGGCGCCGCGCTCTTCGCGCAGGTGAAGTGCAACACGTGTCACGTGCCTTCGATGAAGACGCGCTCCGACTACCCGATCGCCGCGCTCGCGGGGATCGCCGCGCCGATCTACAGCGACCTTCTCCTCCACGACATGGGCACCGACCTCGCCGACGGCATCCAGGACGGCGAGGCGAAGTCGCGTGATTGGCGGACGCCCCCGCTCATCGGTCTGCGCTTCGTGAAGACGTTCCTCCACGACAGCCGCGCCACGACCATCGAGCAGGCGATCCTCATGCACCGCGGCGAGGGCTCCGAGGCGAACGAGTCGGCCTCGCTCTTCCACGCGCTCGCGCCGGCAGACGAGGCAACGCTCCTCGAGTTCGTGGGGTCACTCTGATGATGTCGAGACCGTTCCGCGGCGTCGCGCTCGCGCTGCTCTTCGCGCTCCCGCTCGGCGTCGCCTGCTCTTCGACGCAGAGCGAGCCGAGCACGCCCGTGACCCCCGCGCCCGCGAGCACTCCCGACGGCGGCGATGCCGTTGCTCCTCCCGCCGACGACACCGCGCAGCGCGCGCAGGCGGTGCAGGCGATCCACGATGCGCTGCTCGTCGACGTGCAGGCCCTCGCGAAGGCGGTCGCCGATCTGAAGGACGCCGCGCCCACGCCTGCCGATCGCGGCTGGGACAAGACGCTCGACGCAGCGGCGATCGCCTCGATGCGCGCCGCGTGGGTTCGCGCCCGCACGGCCTACGAGCACATCGAGGGCGCGCTCGCACCGCTCTTTCCGGACATCGACACGGCGATCGACGCTCGCTACGACGACTTCCTCGCGGAGCTCATGGCGCAGGGCGGCGACACCTATCTCTTCGACGACAAGGGCGTCACCGGCATGCACGCCGTCGAGCGCGTGATCTACTCCGACGTGATCCCCGCGCGCGTGACGGCCTTCGAGAAGTCGCTTCCCGGATACGTCGCCGCCGCGCTGCCCGCGACGGCGCAAGAGGCCGCCGACTTCAAGAACGAGCTCTGCGCGAAGCTCGTCGCCGACACCGCTACGCTGCTCGGCGAGTGGACGCCCGCGAAGATCGACGTCGCCATCGCGTACTCCGGCCTCGTATCGCTCGTCGAGGAGCAGCGCGAGAAGGTCGTGAAGGCCTCGACCGGCGAAGAAGAGTCTCGCTACGCGCAGCGCACGATGACCGATCTCCGCGACAACCTCGCGGGCACGAAGACCGCGTACGCGATCTTCCAGCCATGGCTCGTGTCGAAGGGCAGCGGCGGCGCCGAGCTCGATCACGCGATCACCGCCGGGCTCGCGTCGCTCGAGGCGGCGTACGGCCAGGTCTCCGGCGACGCGATCCCCGAGCCGCCCGCCACGTGGAGCGCCGAGAACCCGTCGGCCGCGGATCTCGCGACGCCGTTCGGCACGCTGTACACGAGCGTCACCGCCCAGGTCGATCGCGCGAAGACCGACTCGGTCGTCGCGAAGCTCGACGCCGCCGGCGTGTTGCTCGGCTTCCCGCCGCCGGGGAAATGATCCGACATGGCGATCGCGAAGACCTCGTTGCATCTCGGCGTGACGTTCCGTCGCGCGATGCTCGTTGCGCTCGCGGGCATCGGTTGCAGCACGAAGGCCGCCGATGCCGTCGTCGCGCTCGAAGAGGCAGGCGCGCCCGAGGCCGGCGCGCCTGAAGCAGGAGCCGCGCCGGACGGCGGCAAGGAAGCAGCGCCTCCCGACCCGTGTCAGCCGGTTGCGTTCACGCCCACGCCTCCGGACACGTGCGGCGATTACCTGCGCTACCCGTGCGGGCTCCCGCCCGACCTCACGATCCGCGGCGACTGCTACTTCGCGTTGAACGACTGCGCAGCACTGTGTCCCGACATCCACTACAGCTGCCGCGCGGCCGACGGCTATTGCACCGACGCCGGACCCGATGCCGGACCCGAGGCCGGCGACGTCCCCGGCATGGTGGTGCCCGACGAGGCGGGCGCGGTCGTGATCGACTGCGCGACGTGCCCGGGCAGCGCAGGTCGCGTGCCTGCCGGCCTCGAGCCCGCGACGGTGCGTGCGCGTTCGGCGCTCGGCGCGTACTTCGCGAGCGCCGCGCGCCTCGAGGCCGCGTCGGTGACCGCGTTCCGCCGGCTCCGCGAAGAG
>JAQBQJ010000540.1 GCA_028287065.1 Labilithrix sp.
CGAGTTGCCTCCGAGCGCTGCGCCGGACGTGGGGCTCGAGATGATCGTCCCCGTGCTGGCCGCGAGCTCGATGCCGTCGACGTAGAGGTGCACGCGTGTGCCGTCTGCGACGCAAGCGACGTGCGTCCACTGATCGACGACGAGCTTGCCGCCGGGCAGGAGGCCGCCGGCGGATTTGCAGAGCGCCGTCCCGTCCGCGAGGATCGTGAGCGAGAAGCGCGCGTCGTCGTCGAAGATCACGCCGTCGGCAGGCGGGTTCGGCGCGAGCTTCACCCACGCTTCGAGGGTGGCGGTCGTCACCTCGAATGCGGGGGACGGACCGAAGCGCACCGCGCTCGTCGTGTTGAACACGCCAGCCTGCCCTGCCTTGCCGGTGACGAACGACACGCCCGTGAGCTCGCTCGGCGCGAGCTTGGTGGGTGAGCCATCGGCGATCGCGCCCTCGAACGCGTAGCAGAGCGCGAGGTCGGGCTCGTTGCACAGCGAGGGCGGCATCGCGGCGTCGGGCGTGGCTCCCGCTTCGGGCGCGGATGCCGGCGCGGGTGCCGCGCCTTCTGCGCCTGCGTCCGTACCTGGTACGGCCGGCACGCGATCGGGCAGCGCGACGCCGAGGTCGTCGCCCTGGATGTCGGCGACCGCACAGGCCGCCAAACCGACGGCGCCGAGCACCGCTAGCGTCGCCGCGTGGGTTCGTGCGGAGAGCCGCTTCATGATCGTCGTCGCACGCTGAACTCTAGCACGCGGCTCGGACGCTGCCCGCTGAGGCCTGTTAGCATCGCGGCATGCGCGTGCGCTCGACGCTCGTTCTCGCCGTAGCCGCCGCGACGTCCCTTGCGGCGTGCAGCCTGCTCGTCGACACGTCGGGTCTCCACGACGGCGCAGCTGACGGCGACGCTGCGGACGGCGCGCCCGACTCGGCCACGGTCGACGACGGTCCGAGCGACACGACGAGCGACGACGGGGGAACCGACGCCCCGGTCGCCGTGGACGCGAACGCGCCGTGTCCGAGCGGACGCGGCCCCACGATGGTACGCATCGTGGCCACCAACGGATCGTTCTGCATCGACACGACCGAGGTAACCAACGCGCACTGGGTCGCCTTCCTCGCGGAGAAGGAGACCGACACGAGCGGGCAGGCCCCGATGTGCACGTGGAACACGAGCTTCGTCCCGAAGAACACGCCCAATCCCAACCTGGTGGTCTGGCCGGTCGCGGCGTCGCGGAGCGCCGAGCCGATCGCCAACGTCGACTGGTGCGACGCGCGCGCGTACTGCGCATGGGCCGGCAAACGACTGTGCGGTCGGATCGGCGGCGGCCCGGCGGCATTCACGGACCCGGGCAATGCGACGACGGGCGAGTGGATGAACGCGTGCTCGGCCGGCGGCGTGCGGGTGTTCCCCTACGGCGCCACGTACAAGCCCGTTTGCAACGACGGCAACCACGGGGTCGACGCGGCGATCGCGACGGGAAGCCTGCCGGACTGTCGCGGGGGCAACGACGCCGTCTTCGACATGTCCGGCAACGTCGAGGAATGGGAAGACGCGTGCGACGGCACGTCCGCGCCGATCGACACGTGTCAGCGACGTGGCGGCTCGTTCACCGACGGCAACGGCGGAGTATCGTTCCGCTGCGACACTCCGTTCAAGCCCGCGCAGACGCGAAACCGCGGCGACATCGATGTCGGCGTCCGCTGCTGCGCAGACTAGGCTCGGGTTCTGCGCTACCGTCCCGGGGCTTTGCGATTCCTCCATCCTGCCCACGACGAAGAGCTCGAGCTCTCGACCGACGACGTCTTCCTCAACCCCGGGTACTTCGACGGCAGCTCGCGCCTCGACACCGATCTCTCGCCGCCCGATTTTCCGGGCAGCGCGCATCCGATCGTGAGCGCGAACATGAACGCCGTCACCGGCAAGCGCATGGCCGAGACGATGGCGCGCTTCGGCGGGCTCGGCGTGCTCCCGCAGGACATGGACCTCGACACGGTCGCGCGCATCGTGAAGCACATCCAGGAAGCCGATCCGCGCTACGACACGCCGCTCGCCGTCACGCCGCGCGCGACGCTGCGTGACGTGACCGGCATCATCCGCAAGCGCTCGCACGATCTCGTGGTCATCGTCGACGAAGAGCGCCGTCCGCTCGGCGTCGTCACGCACGCGGCGCTGCGCGATCGCGATCAGTACACGCCGGTCTCGCAGATCATGTCGCATCGGCTCGTCGCGCTGAAGGTCGGCGTCGCGAACCGCGATGCGTTCCTCCAGATGGACGAGGCGCGCGTGAAGGCGGCGCCCGTGCTGGACGACTCCGGGCGGCTCGTCGGCGTGCTCACGCGTGACGACGCCGTTCGTCTCGAGCTGCTCCGCCCCGCGCTGTCGCCGAGCGGCAAGCTGATGGTCGCCGCCGCCGTAGGCATCTCGGCGCAGGCGCCCGAGGTCGCGGGAAAGCTGCTCGACATCGGCGTGTCCGCGATCGTGCTCGACACCGCGCACGGCCATCAACGACGCATGCTCGAGACGATCCGCGGCGTGAAGGCGATCGTGGGCGACAACGTGCCGATCGTCGCCGGCAACGTGTGCACCGAAGAGGGGACGCGCGCGCTCATCGAGGCCGGCGCCGACGTCGTGAAGGTCAACGTCGGGCCCGGCGCGATGTGCACGACGCGCATGCAGACCGGCGCAGGACGGCCCACGTTCACGTCCGTGCTCGTCTGCGCGCGCGAGGCGAAGAGGCTCGGCAAGCACGTCTGGGCCGACGGCGGCGTGAAGCACCCGCGCGACGTCGCGCTCTATCTCGCGGCCGGCGCGTCGCGCGTGATGGTCGGCACCGCGCTCGCCGGCACGTACGAGAGCCCCGGCGACGTGAAGGAGGACAAGGACGGCCTCCTCTACAAAGAGAACTACGGCATGGCGAGCGGCCGCGCCGTGAGCGACCGCACCGCCGACAAGGATCCGTTCGAGCGGGCGAAGAAGGGCTTCTTCCGCGAGGGCATCTCGACCTCACGCATCTACATGCGCGAAGGTCAGGAGAGCGCCGCGGGGATCCTCGTCGACATGATCACGGGCGTGCAGTCGGCATTCACGTATGCCGGTGCACGCACGGTGAGCGAGATGCACGAGCGCGCCGTGATCGGCGTGCAGACGTCAGCAGGCTACGGAGAAGGAACGCCGCACGGCTCCGTGCGTAGGTGAGCGTCAGCTCACCGGGGAGCGTAACTGAGCGTCGGCTCAGTCCTTCATCAAACGCGCGATCTCTTCCTTGATCATCGTCTCCGCGAGCTGCGGGACGACCTCCCACACCACGCGCTCGACGACGTCGCGCGACAGCGCGAGCACCGCGTCGGCCTGGGCAGGCGAGAGACCGAGCTCACCGAGCTTGCCGGCGAGCTGCCCGTTGACCGCAGCGCCGATGCTGCCGCCGCCGGTGCCGTGCGTCGTCGCCATGGGCGAGGGCGCAGGAGCCGGAGCCGCGTGCGCGTGCGGCGCCGCGGGTGCCGGACGAGGAGGCATGGGACCGGGCGACGCCGCGGGCGGAGCGTTCTGCTGCTCGCCGAAGACGAGCGTTCCGGTGCGCACGCCTTGCGCGGCGCCGGCGAGAGACGGCTGTGTTCCACGTCCGACGCCGCCGCTTCCACCGACGTTTCCGCCCTGGAACGCCGGCGCCGCAGCGGCCATCGCGGGGGCCTGAGGCGCGGCCATGGGCGGAGAAGGCGCGCGGTACGGCGCGCCTCCTGCGGCTGCGGCCGGCGCACCGCCGACATGCGGAGCGGGCGGGGGAGGCGCGGCAGCCTGTCCGCCGCCGGCTTCCTTCGCGAGGATCACCTTGCGGATCTTGTCGATGAGCTGCTGGGTATCGAACGGCTTGTCCGCGAAGTCGTCGGCGCCGGCGTCGCGTCCGCGCGCCTGATCGTAGGGCGCATAGCGGCTCGCGAGCATGATGATCGGCGCGCCGGGGCTGCGCTTCCGCAGCTCCTTCGCGAGCGCGTACCCGTCGTCGCCACCCAGAACGGTGTCGACGATGAAGACCCCGGGGTTCTCCCCGAGCTTTCCGAGAGCGCTCTGAGCGTTCTCGGCGGTAATCACACGAAAGTCCTCGCCACTAAAAGTGATCTCGAGGACCTTGCGCATCGTGACGCTGTCGTCGACAGCGAGCAGGGTCTTAGCCACGGGTCGTCTCCGATTTGCCTCGATTGTGCGGAGGTGGGGCAACCCGTGTCAAGCTACCTTCGCGTGCGAGACAAGACAGTGCCGGCAAAGGCTCCAGGTCCGATGGGGGACGACAAAAAACTTGTACCTTTCGAGGTCCCGAAGGATCTGAGCGGCACCGCGCTCGATGCCGCCGTTCGCACGGCATTCGGGCTCTCGTGGGGCCGCGCGCGCGACCTCGTCCGCCGCGGCAAGGTCGCGGTCGACGGCAAGACCGTCACGGATCCCGTGAGATACGTCAGGACGGGCAACGTCGTCACGATCGACCTGGCGGCGCGGAACACGCGCACGATCGCGACCGATCTGCCCGAGGGCGCGCTCGTCCACGTCGATCCTCACATCGTCGTCGTCGACAAGCCGGCGGGCATCAGCACGGTGCCGTACGACCCCGAGGGCATGGGCGCGTCGATCGCGAAGCGCTCGTCTCGCGGCGAGGAGGCGACGCTCGACGAGCGCGTCCGCGCGGTGCTCGCGCGTCGCGAGAAGAGCCAAGGGCGCGGCAAGGCACCGCCCACGCTCGGCGTCGTGCATCGGCTCGACAAGGAGACGTCCGGCCTCCTCGTCTTCACGCGGACGTGGGCGGCCAAGAAGGCGCTCATGGACGAGTTCCGCGCGCACACCATCCATCGGCGCTACCTGGCGATCGTCCATGGCGAGGCGAAGGGCGGGACCATCAAGACGCACTTCGTCGAGGACCGTGGCGACGGTCTCCGCGGCTCGATCGAGCATCGGAGCGGCCGGAAGAAGCCGATCGGCAGCGAGCGCTCGCAGCTCGCCGTCACGCACTTCGAGGTCGTGGAGCGCCTCGAGAGCAAGGCGATGGGCGTCCATACGCTCATCGCGTGCCGGCTCGAGACGGGGCGCACGCATCAGATCCGCATCCACCTCTCGGAGGCGGGCCATCCCGTCGTGGGGGAGCGCGTGTACATCCGCGGCTATCGCGGCACGGTCGTGCCGGCGCCGCGGCTCATGCTGCACGCCGCGGAGCTCGGATTCGTGCATCCTGCAACGAATGCGGAGATGCGCTGGGAGAGCCCGCTGCCGAAGGACATGGAGGACGTGCTGGCTTCGCTGCGTGGTTGATCGACCCCGCTCTGTTATCGTGCTGTCGATGTCGCGCGTCCGAACGCTCGGTGTCTGGGGGCTGTTCGCGGCGCTCGTGCCCGCGTGCACGGCCCTCGTGTCGACCGCCGGCTTGAGCGGCGGAACCGATGGGCCGGCGGCGAACGACGCGAGCGCCGCGGACGCGCCTTCGAGTGAGACCGAGGCCGGGTCGCCGGCGGATGGCAGTGTAGATGCGGCGCCGTCGTGCGATCCGTCGAAGCCGTTCGCGCCGCTCACGGTCCTCACGTCGCCCGTGAGCTCGCCGTCGGGCGAGCTCGCCGGGTATTTCTCTCCCGACCGCTTGACCGTGTACGTCGCGAGCAACCGAGCCGGGAGCTCCGGGGATCTGTACGTCTTCACGCGCCCGAGCGA
>JAQBQJ010000571.1 GCA_028287065.1 Labilithrix sp.
CCGAGGGCGCCGTGACGGAGCCGTCGGCCGCGGCATCGGTGCTCGCGATGGTCGATCAGCGCCTGACCGAGCACGTCACCGTTCTCGCGAAGGCGTACACCGCGGTCGATACGGCGCGCGCGGCCGCAATCGGTCTCGAGGACGCCGACCTCCGCACCGTCGACTCGATGGGCGATTCGCTCGAGGACGTGAGCCGCGCGATGGTCGAAGTGAAAAGCGCGAACGCTACGTGAGCTGGCCGTCGCGACACGCGACGACTTCGCGCCACCGGAACCAAGGACAGGTGACGGAACTAAGGACGGGAAGCGACAACGCCTCTCGTCCCGGCGAAGCCGGCAAATCTTGTTGGCGTCTTCGCGTCTTGGCGGCGAAGTCTCGTCTTACTTCTTCAGCGTCGCCTCGAAGAACGACAGCGTATGGCCGATTTCCAGAACCTTGTTTTCGCGTTTCTGCGCGCCATGGCCTTCGTCCGGGAACACCATCAGCTTCGTTGCGACGCCACGTTTTTCCAGCGCGTCATGCATCTGGATCGCTTCGCCAACCGGGACTCGCGGGTCGCTCGCGCCCTGGATCAGCATCAGCGGCGCATTCACTCTCGCGATGTGCGTGATCGGCGACAGCTCCAGCAGCGCCTCGCGGTCTTTCTCCGGGTCGCCGTATTCGCTCGCACGTAGCGCCCGGCGGTACGGCGCCGTGTTCAACAGGAACGACAGCAGGTTCGACATGCCCACGTTCGCCACGCCCGCGTCGTACGCGCCTGCGAACTTCGTCATGCCGATGAGCGTCGAGTAGCCGCCATAGCTGCCGCCCGTGATGCCCACCTTCGGCGCCTTGCCCTCGTGCGCCCACGCCGACCGCACGTACTTCGACGCATCCTCGATGTCGCTCACCACCTGCAACCGCTTCGGACCGTCGTCCGCGTGCAGCCACGCCTTCCCGTAGCCGTCGCTCCCGCGCACGTTCGGCTCGACGAACACGAAGCCCGCATCCACGAAGAGCTGCGCAAACGCGTGGAAGCCCGGGAGCGACTGGCCCTCGGGACCACCGTGGAAGCTCACGACCACCGGACACAGCGCAGCGACATTGCAGCCAGGCGGACGTCGCACGAACATCGGGATCTTCGTGCCGTCGCGCGCGGGATACGTCTCGAGCGACGCGACCGCGAACTTCGACGTATCGATCTCCGGCGTGCTCGGCATCACCCACTGCACGAGCTTCTGCGTCTGCCAGTCGAACACGTACGACGTCGTCGGCGCCTTCGCCGTGCTCACGTTCACGGTCACGAAGCGCCCGTTCCACGTCGGCGTGCCGAACCTCGTGTGAACGGCGTCCTTCACCTCCGGCAGCTTCTGCTCCGCATACGTCTTCCCGTCGAGCACGTGCGCGCGCGTGAACCCGCCCTCGTTCGTCGTGTAGTAGACGTGCGTGCGCGGGCGATCGATGAAGAACGACGCGACGTCGTGCTTCACGTCGGGGGTGACGGCGATCACGTCGGCCGCCGCGAGCGGCTTGCCCGACCGCGCGCTAGGCTTCGTCCGGTACAGCCGGCGGAAGTCTCCGAATTTCGGCGTCTGCACCAGGAGCTCGCCCGGCGCGGCGCCGTACGCGACGTCGTACTCCTCCTTCTCGTTCTGGCCGAAGAGCGGCGTCGTCGTCTTCGAAGCCTCGTCGTACGCCGACAGCTCGCTCGTCAGCGCGCCCGTCGCTTTCGCGAGCAGCAGCTTCGTGCCCGTGTGATCGGCGATGCTCCACAAGCCCGGCTCACCGAACACGAGCTCGCGCTTGCCTGTCGCGATCTCCCACTTGTAGATCGCATACGAGTCGATCTTGACGTCGTTCGACCGGAAATAGAGGTACTTCCCGTCGTCGCTCACGTACTCGAGCTGCGTCTGCACCTTCGCCTTGTGCTGCACCTCCCGGAGCGCGCCGCCGTTGTCGGCCGCGAGCAGATAGAGCCCCGGGTTCTCCTCGCCCTTCCGATCGCGCGAGACGACCAGCCACTTCCCGTCGGGCGTGATGCCGACGAGCCGCGTCACGTCCTCGCCTCCCGTCAGCTGCAGAGGAAAGCGTCGCGGTCCGTCGGCCTTCCAGACCTGCGCGGTGCCGGTCACGTTCCATGCAAAGTACACCGAGCTCCCGTCGGGCGCGATGCGCGAACCTACCGGCGCACGCACGTCGAGCATCGCCTGGATGCGGCGGCTCACGTCCGTGGCGAGAGGGGTCGGCGCGTAGCGCGCGATGACCTCCGGCGGCACGCTCTCCGCGCCGTGCCCCGCATACGGCGAGCCGCCCGACCCGGCCTTCGGCGGCGGTGCCGCTACCGCATCGGTCGGCTTCGCTCCCGCGGAGGTGACGGGCGGTACGCGCGCGCCCTCACCGGCAGGACCACACGCGACGACGAACAGACCGATCGCAACAGCGGGAGCACGCATGCCCTCAGGCTACATGCACGGAGGCCGGAGCACGCACGGCGCTCAGGCTACATGCACTCGAGCTTGTATTTCTTCCGGCCGTTCGCATCGAGCGTGTACGGCGGGTCGCAGTTCCTCCGCGGCGGTGGAGGCGGAGGCGGAGTCGCGGTCGCGGTCTTCGCGCCCGTCGTGACGGGCGGTGCCGGCGGCCTGCCCGTCGAGTGGACCTGAGCCGTCGTGTGCGGGGGAGGGTTCGTCGGGATCGGTCCATTGTCGGCGGGTGCCGTCGACGGCCCCGGATCCGGCACGTTCGTCGTCCCCGTGACGGCCGCGCTCGTCGCGCCGCTTGCAGCGCTCGTCACGGCCGCCGCGCCGTTCGCACCGGTCGCCGAGCCGCCTCCGAGTAGACCCGCGGACGCGGCAGGTGCGATCGGCGGAGCCGAGGACGCCGAAGGCAGCGGCGTGATCGCCGCCGTGTTGTCCGGCCGCCCGATCAGCACCACGCCCATGATCACGAGGAGCACGATGAGACCGAGCGCGCTCGCGAGGATCGGGAGCCTCCGATCGACGGGCAGCGCCATCGTGCCGGTGTAGCGCGAGCCGGTGAGCTTCGAGCCCGTGTTCTCGTCCGACAAGGGCCGGTGCGCTCCGCTCGCCGACGGATCGCTCAGCGGCACCGGATTCATCGGCCGTGTGGGCGTGGGCGGAGCGATGCGCCTCTTGGCTTGCGACATCGGCATCGTGCCGCTCGGCGGCCCGACACCGAGCATCGTGCCCGCCCGAGAGCTCGGCAGGCCGATCAGGTCGGACTCGCTGTCCGAGTCGGGCGTGGGACGTCCCGAAGGCGAAACGCGGAGGCTCGCCGAGTTGCTCTCGATCTCGGCGATCTGATCCTCGCGTGCGCTGAGGATCGTGCCGACCATGTTCTCGACCCACTCGCCGACCTCGGTCGCGCTCGCGACGCCGACGCACTTCTCGAGCTCGAACGCGAGCTCGCGCGCGGTCGCGTGACGCTTGCTCGCGTCGCGCGAGAGCGCCTTCAAGAGCGGCGCATCGAAGGCACGCGGCACGCTCGGGACGATCGCGCTCGGCGGCACGACGGGATCGCGGAGGATCTTCGCGAGCGTCTCGCCCTCCGTCTCGCCCTTGAAGAGCCGCTCGCCCGTGAGCGTCTCCCACATGACGACGGCGGACGCGTAGATGTCGACCGCGCGCGTGAGGTCTCGGCCCGAGAGCTGCTCCGGCGGCATGTACGCGAGCTTGCCCTTGATCTGACCGTCGCGCGTGACCTGGATCCGTCCCGCTGCCTTCGCGATTCCGAAGTCGAGCACGCGCGGGATGCCGTCGGCGCCGACGAGCACGTTCTGCGGGGAGACGTCGCGATGCACGAGATCGATCCGATTGCCGCGCTCGTTCTTCGCCTCGTGCGCCGCGTGCAGACCATGCAGGAACCCGCACATGATCGACGCCGCGATGCGCGGGGGCACATGCCCGCCCGCCTTGCGCGTCGTACGGAGCAGCTTCGAGAGCGACTCACCGCGGACGTAGTCCATGATGAGGAACAGCTCGCCGTCGGTCGCGACGACGTCGATGGTCGCGACGACGTTCGGGTGCTGGACGCGCGCGGCGAGGCGAGCCTCGTCGAGGAACATCGAAACGAACTCGGGGTCCTTCGCGAACTGCGGATGCAAACGCTTCACCGCGACGGTGCGTGCGAACCCGACGGGCCCGAGCAGCCGCCCGATATGGACCGTTGCCATACCGCCTGCGGCGATCTCGTTGTAGAGCGCATAACGCCCTACGACGCGCAGCGGTCCACGCTCAGCCGCCATCATCCTTGCGGGAGCATATCGCGTCTACGAGCCGCCGCGAAGACGAGGGCGTATGTGTCGCGTGCGAACCGGCACGCGACCTATCGCTCGTCCCACAGCCGGATGCCTCCGAGCAGGCCCGCGACGTTGTCGGTGATGCGCACATGTGGCGGCAAATCCAGCCGCAGGTGCTTGGCATTGCCCCCGCCGACGTAGATCCGCCGGGGATTCCAGATGGGATCGATCTGGGCGAGCACCTGCCCGACCCGCTTGTTCCACTTCTTCTTGCCGATCTTGGCGAGCGCTCGGCCGCCGACGTACTCCTCGTACGTCCTCCCATCCCGAAACGGATGATGAGCGAGCTCGAGGTTCGGGACGTACTTCCCGTCGAGGTAGAGCGCGCAGCCCATGCCGGTGCCGAGCGTGAGGACCATCTCGACGCCCTTGCCCTCGATCACGCCGAAGCCCTGCACGCCTGCGTCGTTCAACACGCGCACGGGCCTCTTGAGGCGCTGCTCGAGCGATTCCTTGAGCTCGAAGTTCTTCCAGCTCTCGTCGAGGTTCGGCGCGGTGTGCGTCGAGCCTCCGATGACGACGCCCGGGAAGCCGACGCTGACGCGATCGAACGGCGCGAGCGGCTTCACGAGCGCCAGCAGCGCGGCGACGACGGTCTCGGGCGTGGCGGGCTTGGGCGTCTCGACGCGAACGCGCTCGGTGAGCTTTTCGCCTCGCTGGTCGACCACGAGCGCCTTCAGGCCCGTGCCGCCGATGTCGATGCAGAGGGTGCGAACACCTTCTTTGCCGGGGCGTGGCTTGCTCGTGAGCGCCATCGCCCGAGGCTAAATGACCGAGCATGATTCTGGAGCAGAATCGTGCTCGGTCATTTAGCTTCTACCCAGGTGGGGCCGGAGGCCCCCTCGCCGCTTCGCGGCGATCCTCCCCCATCGCCTTCGGCGAACCGTGCTTCGCACGGCCCCGAGAGTACCGAGAGCTGGACCTAAATCGCCGCGCACGATTCGAGGTACGAGAATCATGCACGGCGATTTAGCTCACTGTGCCGCCCCGTCGTCGCATTTCGCCTTGTCTGCGTTGCCCGAGACCCACGTGATCAAGCAGTCGAAGCCGGGATCCGTGGACCGCAACACCGAGCCGCCTTTGTGGCGCACGCCGCCCTGGTCGATTCCGAGCGGCTTCTTCAGCAGGAGGAAGTCGATGAACTCGCCCTTGGTCGCGTGGGCAATGCTGATCTCCTCGGGCTCGAGACCGACGACCGAGTAGTAGTTCGCGAGCGACTCGTCGGCCGTGGTGGGGCGCGTGTCGCGCGTGCCGTTCGGTCCGTCGTTCTTGCGGAGACCGTTCGCGCTGTAGATGCGGAGCGGCCGACCGATCTGGCCGTGACAGTCGAGCGCGCCGCAGCGCTTCTCCATGAAGAGGCCGACGCCCTGGGTCATGAACTGTGTCTTGTCGGGCAGGTCGAGCGGCGAGAGCTGCGTCGAGTCGGGCGAGGAGCACGCACTGCACAACGCACTCCCCGTCGCGACGATGCCGGCGGCGGCGAACCATGTCGCGAGCGCGAGCCCGGTCGTGATGCGCTTGCTCATTGCGAGCCTCCCATCGAGCCCGGCGTGCTCGCGTAGATCTGCCCGATCGACTCGCGCGGATCGTCGGTGGGCAGCGAGTACGGGCTTCCCGGCGTGGGCTTGTGGCAGAAGTTGCACGAGCCTTCGCGGTTCACGGTCGAGGTCATCGGGAACTGCTTGCCGTCCTTCGCGACGATGCCCGTCTTGAACGGGAAGGTGAGGTCGTTCCACTCGGCTTGCGGGATGAAGAAGTTTCCGGCCGCGTTCGTCTCGTAGTTCCGGGTCGCGCTTGCCGCGTCGATGAAGAAGATCTGCACGCCCTCGGCGCCCTTCGCGTCTTTCGAGTTGCTCTCGAAGATCGTGCCGGCGATCACGAACGGCTTGTCCGCGGCCGGTCCTCCCTCGGAATGGCAGAGCACGCACGGCTGACCGGGACGATGCTCGGGCCCCATCGGGACCGCGGGATCCTCGCCACCGAGCCGCTCGATCGCGCGATCCTTCACCGGGTCGGTGCACGACACCGAGAAGGAGCACGCGAGCATCAGGACGCCCGCATGGAGACAACGTCGAATGGTGGGGTGTGACATGGCGTTCAGAACTCCGCCTCGAAGCCGAGAGACCCGTACACGGCCGTGCGCGCCGTGATGTAGAGAGACTTCAGGTAACGCGAGTACATGACCTCGCCCGCGACGATGATCGCGTACTGGACGGAGGCCTTCTCCGTCGTGAGGGCAATACGTGCGCCGCCGCCGGCGGTCACCGTCATCATCGGCGAGAGCTCGCGGTCGCCGGTGCGGTACGTGAACAGCTGGAGCGGCGTGCCGTCCTGTTCGATCAGAGCGGGGTACGCGAGCCGATAGAAGCTCGTTCCGGACTGCACGTGGTAACGCAGATGCGGCCACACGCGGAGGTGATCGCCGAGGTCGTGGAAGTACTTCGCGTCCGTCGTGCTCGCCTTGATGCCCCACGAATCGGTGTACAGCCGCTCTTCGACGCGCAGCGAGCCGTTGCTGAAGCGATGGTTGATGCGCGCGCCGACGGAGAAACGATCGCGGGTCTGCGGCAGGAGCTCGCGCGCGCGTACGGAGAGCCGGTTTGCATTGACGGCCTCGACGGACTCGCCGGGCGAGACGAGCGGCGCGACGTCGGGCGCGAACATCGGCACGTAGCGATAGAGCTTCGAGTTCTCGCCGCGCTCGAGCTGGACCGTGACGCCCGTGACGAGCAGCGTCGTGGGGGACATGACGAAGGTGACGCCGCCCTCCATCTGGTGGGTCGTGAGGTTTCGCTCGAACTGGCTGAACGGCGTGTTGCGGATGCCGATGCGGTCGCGCGAGAAGTTGTAGCCGACGCGCGGCGTGATGAGCTTGTCGTCGAGCTCGAACGACGTCGAGCCGCCGATCGTCTGCGAGAGGTAATCGGGCTCGCTCGAGACGTTGCCGTTCAGGTTGAGCCCGACGATGCCGATCTTGTATCCGCCGCCCGCCGCGACGGCATGGCGTGCCTCCTTGTAGCTGCGCGACGCCATCGACACGATGTCCGGCGACGCCGCCGTGACGAAGTCGATCAGGTACGAAGCGCCGATGTTCCACCCTGCCGTCGGCGAGTTGACCGCCGCGTTGATCGACGGCGAGAAGACGTGGACGTTGGTGGAGTCCGTGTAGCCGGACGCCTCGAGGCCGACGTGCACGTTCGGCTTGCTCGACTTGCGCTCGACGCACGCGAGCTTCTCTTCGTACGACGTCGCGCTCTGGAGGCAGTCGATCTCGCTCTGCGTCGCGTTCGTCGGCTTGAGGACGATCTCGATCGTCTTCTCTTCGCCCTCGGCGAGCGTGATGCGCTCCTTGAACAGCTCGTGATCGCCCTTGTTGTCGCGCTCGGCGTCGATGATGTGATCGCCGGGATCGACCGCGATGCGCTGCTTGAAGAGGGCCTGACGGACCGGGACGCCGTCGAAGGTGACCTTGATGCCCGACGACTCCTTCGGGAGGAGCAGCTTCACGTGCGAGATGCGCGGCAGGAGCTCGCTCACGCGCGCCTGCGCGGAGCGCTGGAGATCTTCGTCGCCGTTGCGGATGCCGGCGCCGAGCGCGTCCTTCGCCTTGCCGAGCGCGTCGACGAGCTTGCCCGTGCCGGACAGGCACGAGGCGAGGTGCAGCTTCACGTAGGGATGATCTTCGAGCTGCAAGGACGCTTGGTCCTTCTCGACGCACAGCTGCGTGTTGCCTTCCTTCTTCGCTTCGATCGCCTCCTTCGCCAGCTCGAGAGCACGTGGGTTCGACCAACCGCGATTCGTCTCCGCGGCTGCGGGAGCGGCGCGAGGCTGCGGCGGCGCGGCGAGCGCGGTCCGAGGGCCGGCGCAGACGATGCCGCCGATCGCGATCAGCAAGCAGGCGGCGATCGAAAAGATCCGGGCGAGACGCGCAGATTCGGGCAATCGAGCAAGCGCCGCGGCGCGTTCCGTCATCCTCTCCTCGTCATCCCCGCGCCGCACCAAAGCACGGAGCGGTCCAGCAGGATACGACGACGATCCTGCGCACCGTGCGCGCAGGGCGGGGGCGAGCGCCCGCGCCTGGTGGATCCGCCGTCCAGAGTCGATGGCTGCCGCCCTCGAAATGGCGTGTTTGTAGGTCGATCGGCGCATCGCTTCGACCACGCGAGAGTATCGCGATGAATCGAACGCGGAAGATCTTCTGCTCCGGTTCGCGCGAGGGCACGACCCGTGCTCCACTCTTCGCGATGCGTTCGAGGAGCTTCAGGGTCGCGTTCGTCGCGGGGGTCTTTGCGACCGTCGCCATTGGGTTGGGCGCGTGCTCCGACAGCGATCCGCGCTACGGAACGCCCGAAGCGATCAAGGGGCGCAAGGTCCCGTTTCCGACGGCGCAGACGACCGACCCCGGTACGGACACGGACGGCGGCGGCACCACGACGAAGACTCCGGCTCAGCTCTTCGGCGTCCTCTACAACGGCGCCACTCCCGACGACGCGCTGAAGTCGACGTGCACGCCCTGCCACGCGACCGGCGGCAACGGCGTGACCTTGTTCATCGCCGACAGCGAGGCGAACGCATACAAGGTCTTCCAGGACCACGACTACAAGGACCTCACGATCCCGCAGCCGAAGGGCTTCTTCACGAAGGGCGCGCACACCGGACCGGCGCTGACGGCGGCCCAGCAGACCGCGGCGAAGAAGTGGGCCGATGCGGAGAAGGCAGGCGGCGGGACGACGCCCACGCCCGAGGGGGGCGCGCCCGCCGACGCGGGCGACGGCGGCTGAGCTCGGGCGGGGTCGGGGTCGGGATCACGTCGCCTCTCGCCCGTAAACGTGAACGTGCCCCTGCCCGTGCACGATCTTCGATCTCTGATCCGAGGATCCGAGATCGGGCACGGGCACGGGCACGTTCACGTTTACGGGGAGATCGCGCCGCGCGGTCGAGCTAGCCGATCACGAGATACGCATTCTCTTGCCGGGCCGGGAGCGTCCCGACGCGGATCGAGTCGAAGAGCGGAACGGCCGTGTTCACGCCGTCGCTTCCGTTCCTCATGAGCTCGGACAAACGGTTCAGCGGGAAGCACGCGAACGCACGGTCGTCCGGGACGAGCGCGTACGAGGCGAAGCCGTTCGCATAGGAGAGGTGGACCCAGCGCCAGCCGACCTGCGCGCGGACCTGCTCGCCCCAGAGGACGCCGAGGCCTAGCCGCACGTCCTGGTTGTCCGGCTCGGCGCGGCGACCGGCGCGGACCTCGTCGACGAAGCTGCCGATCCGCGTGACGATGAGCTCGGGGACGCGGTCGGTATCGAGCGCGGCGAGCGCGGCGAGCGCCGTCTGCGCGCACTTCGCCATCGCCTCGCGCTCTTCGTCGGTCAGCGGACGCTCCTCCGGGAGCGGGACGGCGACTTCCGCGGCGGCGCGGACGGAGACCTTCTTCGGTACCGATTTCGGCTTCGGCTTCGCCGCGGTCTTCTTTTTCGGCGCGGCGGCGGCGGCTGATTTCTTCGCCTTCGCCTTCGCTTTCGGCGCGGCTACGGCAGCGCGTTTCTTCGGCGTCGCCTTCGGCTTCGGCTTCGGCTTCGCCGCGGCGCGCTTCCTCGCCGGCTGCGACTTCGCCTTCGCCTTCGCCTTCGTTGTCGCAGCGCGCTTCTTCGACGCGGCCTTCGTCGCGCTCGTCTTTCTGGTCTTCTTCTTCGCCGTGGAGCTTCTCTCCCGCATGCCGGATCCAGCGTAAGCGATAGACTGGAGGACGACCATGCCCATCGCGCCCTCGAAGGGGGCACGCATCCATTACACGACGCACGGAGCGGCAGGACGCGGTCCGGCCGTCGTCCTCGTGCAGGGCCTCGGGTTGTCGTCCCGGTTCTGGTTCGACGTCCCGAACCTGCTCGCGTCGGACCCCGCGCGCCCGCGTCACGTCCTCGCGATCGACAACCGAGGCACCGGCCAGAGCGACAAACCTCGCCGGCTCTGGACCATCGGGACGATGGCGGACGACGTCGTCGCCGTCCTCGATCACGCCGGGGTCGACGCCGCGTTCGTCGTCGGCATCTCGATGGGCGGCATGATCGCGCAGCATGTTGCACTGCGACATCCGTCGCGCGTGCGCGGCCTCGTGCTGATCGCCACGACCGCCGGCTTCCTCCTCGGCGCGCTGCCCGAGGCGGCCGCCCTCGGACGCCTGCTCTCCCTGCCGCTCGGCGGCGCCCGCGCGGCGAAGAACCTGTCGCGTCTACTCCTTCCGGAGTCGAAGTGGGACCGGGCACGCGAGATCTTCCGCGATTGGCCGAGCGCGATGCGCGACGATCCCACGTCGGCCGGTACGTTCGCGGCGCATCTCTTCGCGGCGTCGACCCACCTCGTGACGCGCCGGCTCCGGCACATCCGGTGCCCCGCGGTCGTCGTCGCGGGCTCGCACGACGCGCTGATCCCGCTGAAGAACGCGCAGGTGCTCGCCGCGAGGATCCCGAACGCCGAGCTCGAGATCGTCGCCGAGACCGGGCACGCCGTATTCGCCGAGGACCGCGACCTCGTGCGGCGGATGGTCGTTCGCCTCGAAAAATCGATCGAGAAGGGCCTGGCCGGGGCAGGAGCGCCGGAGACGACGGTCGAGGTATCTCGCAACAGCCGTTCGCCCTAGCGCCGGGACGCCCGGACTCTCTACTCTCGCGATCTTGGCTCCCGCACAGATCATCGCCGATCGGTTCGAGCTCGAGCAGCTGGTCGGCTCGGGCGGCATGGGCGAGGTCTTCCGCGCGCGCGATCGCCTGACCGGCGGCGCCGTCGCCGTGAAGGTCCTGCATGCGTCGTCGCGCGACACCGAGCGCTTCCGCCGCGAGGCCCAGATCCTCGCCGAGGTGAGCCACCCCCGGATCGTGAAGTACGTCGCGCACGGCATCTCGGAGGGCAGCAGGCCTTACATCGCGATGGAGTGGCTCGACGGCGAGGACCTCGGCGAGCGTCTGTCGCGCTCCGGCCTCACGCTCCACGAGACCCTCGCTCTCGCGCGCCGCGCCTGCGAAGGGCTTGCCGTCCTGCACGAGCGCGGCATCGTCCATCGCGACATCAAGCCGTCGAACCTGTTCCTCCCGAAGAACGGCACGTTCGACCAGCTCAAGCTGCTCGATCTCGGCGTCGCGCGCCTCCTTCATGCGTCGCGTCCGTCCACGCGCAGCGGCGTGATGGTCGGTACGCCCGGCTACATGGCGCCCGAGCAGGCACGCGGCAACAAGGAGATCGACGCGCGTGCCGACGTCTTCTCGATGGGCTGCGTGATGTACGAGTGCCTCGCCGGCCGGCCCGTCTTCCAGGGCGACAACATCGCGGCGCTCCTCGCGAAGATCCTCCTCGAGACGCCGATCACGCTGCGCGATGCGGGCTTCGACATCCCGCCCGCGCTCGACGACCTCATCACGCGCATGCTCTCCAAGCACGTGACGGCGCGACCCACGAACGGCTCGGCTCTGCTGCGCGAGCTCGAGCCGTTCAAGTCGGTCAAGGACAGCCCCGCGCAGCGCGCGAGCACGCCGGCGATGCGCGCCCTCACCGGGAGCGAGCGCCGCCTCGTGAGCGTCGTGATGGCCGCCGTCACGCCCGGGGATTTCGGCGAAGAGCCGGCGCCGGCGAGCTCGTTCGACACGATCGCCGCGTCGTTCGATCCGCGCACCATCGTCGCGAGCTTCGGTGGCGAGGCCGAGATGCTGGCGGACGGATCGATCGTCGTCACGCTCTCGGGCAAAGGCGCCGCCAGCGATCAAGCCGCGCACGCCGCGCGCTGCGCGCTCTCCCTCCGCTCTCATCTCATCAGCGCGCACGTGGCGCTCGCGACCGGGCTCGCCACCGTCACCGGTCGGAGCTGCGTCGGTGAGGTCATCGAGCGCGCCGCGGCGATCATGGCGAGCGCGCGCGCGCGTCGCCAGGGAATGACGGACGAGACGCTGCACGGCGAGACCCCGGTCTTCCTCGACGACACGACCGCGGGCCTGCTCGACATGCGCTTCGACGTCGGCGGAGACGATCGCGGCCTCTTCATCCGCGGCCTCCGCGAGCGCGACGCGAAGGCGCGCACGCTGCTCGGAAAGCCCACGCCGTTCGTCGGCCGCGAGCGCGAGCTCTCGACGCTGATCGGCACGTTCGAGGAGTGCATCGACGAGCCCGTCGCGCGCGCCGTTCTCGTGACCGGGCAGGCCGGAGCCGGCAAGTCGCGCATGGCGAGCGAGTTCCTCCGTCGCGTCGGCGAGCTCGGCGGCGTCGAGGCGTGGCTCGCCCGCGGCGATCCGATGAGCGAAGGCTCGCCGTTCAGCCTGCTCGCGCGCCTCTTGCGCCGCGCCGCCGGGATCAGCGGAGCCGAGCCCCTCGTCGTCCGCCAGCAGAAGCTCCGCGCACGCATCGGTCGCCACGTCCCCGAGGCCGACGTCACGCGCGTCTCCGAGTTCGTCGGCGAGATCGCGAGCGTCCACTTCAACGACGCGAACAGCGTGCAGCTCCGTGCGGCACGCCACGATGCGATGCTCATGGGCGACCAGATGCGTCGCGCGTTCTGCGAGCTCGTGCTCGCGGAGGCCGCGTCCGGTCCG